>DAOPYE010000061.1:0-15973 GCA_035352715.1 Holophaga sp.
CATGAAGGTCGCTTGTTTCAGCGTTGCCGTGATGGATTATTTTCCGCAACAGGATAAGTATTTTGCCGGGGGCAATTCCCTCAACCAGACCATAAGGTTCAAGCGGTTGGGTCATGAGAGCTGCTTTATTGGTGCGCTGGGGACCGATGCCGCTGGAGATCAGATTGAGGAATTATTGCGAAAACAGGAGGTTGATGTTTCGCATTTGTACCGATTGGCCGGGCAAACCGCCTGCAACAAGCTCCTCAACGACGAAAAAGGTGAGCGAACGGGCATTGAAGGCGCATGGCAGGGCGGAGTCTATGACACGTTCAGCATGAACGAATCCGATTGGGGATATATCGAATCATTCAATATCTGGGCGACTCACGCAAACGGGGCGAATTATGACCAAGCCCTGAAGCGCAAAAAGGTCAATAATTATCTTGCTGTTGACTACCTGCATTTCGACACATACGAGCTCCTGGAACAAGGGCTGGATCGTGTTGATATCGCATATTTCGGCGGTGTAAAAAGTCAATTATCCGATCTGGTCGATATATCAAAAAGATTCAATGGGATCATCGTATTGACCCTTGGGGCCGAAGGCAGCGTTGCCATAAAAAATGGAAACACCTATGCGCAAGACGCCTTGCCGATTAGCAAAGTCGTAGACACAACGGGTTGCGGAGATGCCTTCCAGGCCGGGTTCTCCTCTGAATATTACCTCTCCAAAAACATCCATAAGGCTCTTCTGGCGGGTGCCATCTCGGGACGAGAGGCTGCATCAAGCCATGGTGGCGTCCCATGGTGAGGAAAGACGATTTCCACCAACGGCTTCTGTCGCACGTTGTCCTGTTGTGCTGCGCGCGATGCAAGGCAAATCCTTCAACCTTCCAGGTCAAGCAAAGGCATAGGGTGCGCCCATGATGTTCCGCAACTCGATCATCCCTTCCCTGGCAATTATTGGCACGCTGTGCTGCACACCTATCGCGCGCACGGTGGTAACTCCACGTATCAAAGGCGTAACCAGCCATATCGTGTGCGAAAAATCGGGTGATGATTTCCTTGTCAAGTTTGCGCTCGCACCCGCTGAAGACGGCTCGAAATGCAGCATCCGGTTCCAGGATGCCCAGCCCAATGATTTCTCCATGGCCACCCAAAACGGCATGGTTTCGCTGAGCTGGAGAATGTCACTATCCGAGATCAAGGCCCATCGTAATAATCCCTATTTATTCAATCTATCTGTGAATGACAAGAACTATCATGTAGGAATTGTTTTTGACACAACGCGAGATCTTGTCGTTCCGTGCATCGTCCAATTGCTTATCCGCTTGTAGAAGGCCATGCAAAAACGGGGGCAGAAACGCCCCCGTTTTACAGGTGGTAAAGCTGAAACGGTCTTCAGTTCGCCGCTTCCGCCGAGAGATCGATGGGCTTGATCTTCGGCACCAGCAGATGGAAGACGCCGAAGGCCACTAGGTAGGCGAACGCGCCGTAGGCGAACAGGGGCCAGTAGGTCCCGGTCTTCTGCAATACACGCCCGACGGCTTCCGAGAAGATGATCGAACCGACGCTGCCCGCCATGCCGCCGATGCCGGTGACAGACGCCACGGCGCGCTTGGGGAACATATCGCTGACCGTCGTGTAGAGATTGGCGCTCCAGCCCTGGTGGGCGGCGGCGGCCAGTCCGACCAGGGGAACGGCGAGCCACACGCTTTTCGCACGAACCGCGATCAGGATGGGGATCACTGCGCAGGCGCAGATGATCATGGCGATCTTGCGTCCACGATTGGCGGAAAGCCCCCGCGCCATGAGCCGCGAGGAGATCCACCCGCCGGCGATGCTGCCGCCGATGGCCATCACGTACACCGTGATCATGGGGATGCCCAGGTTCTTGAGATTGATGCCGTACTGCTTGTTGAGCCAGCCCGGCAGCCAGAAGAGATAGAACCACCACACGGGATCCGTCAGGGCTTTGCCCAGCATGAAGGCCCAGGTCTGGCGCCGTCTGATCAGGCTGGTCCAGGGCAGGGATTCCTCGCTGGTGCTGGTTTCGCCATCCTTGATGTGCTCGAGTTCCGCTTCATTGACCTGGGGGCTTTCCTCTGGTCGTCGGTACAGGATCCACCAGAAGGGCAGCCAGAGCAGACCCAGGGCGCCGATCAACACGAAGGCTCCCCGCCACCCGACCGTGACAGCCAGGAAGGGGATGAGCGCAGGCGCCAGCACGGCGCCGAAATTGGAGCCGGAGTTGAAGAGCCCCGTGGCGGAGGCCCGCTCATGCTTGGGGAACCATTCGGCGATGGCCTTCACGGCCGCCGGAAAGTTGCCGGCTTCGCCCAGGCCCAGCAGGAAGCGCATGGCGGCGAATCCCATGACCGTGCCCACCAGCGCGTGGCCTGCGGCGGCAAGGCTCCAGGCCACCATGGCCAGGGCGTAGGCGATCTTGGTGCCCATGCGGTCGATCATCTGGCCGAAGCCCACCAGGCCGATAGCGTAGGCCGCCTGGAACGCGATGATGATGCGGGCGTATTCGACCTCGGTCCAGCCGATATCGTGCTGAAGCTGGGGGGCCAGGAGCCCCAGGATCTGGCGATCCATGTAGTTGACGGTGGTGGCGGCAAACAGCAACGCGCAGATGGTCCAGCGGAAGGAGGTCATGCCGCGGGTTTTCATGCGATCCCCGTGTCGTGGGCGCGAACCAGATCCAGCGCTTCACGGGTCAGACGCTCCACCTCGACCCAGTTCTCGGTCTGGAGCAGCTTCTTCTCGACAAACCAGGTGCCGCCCACCGCGATGACTTCCGGGACATCCAGCCAGGAAGTCAGGTTGCCCTGGCTGACGCCGCCTGTGGGCATGAAGCGAATACCGGTGTGCCCGTAGGCGGCAGACATGCCCTTCAGCATGGGCACGCCGCCCGCCGCCTGGGCCGGGAAGAACTTCAGAACCTTGCAGCCCAGCTCCATGGCCGCTTCCAGCTCTGTAGGCGTCGCGATGCCGGGGACAAAGGGCATGCCGATCTTCTGCGCGTGTGCCACGACGCGGGGGCTGAAGCCGGGAGCGACGCCGAAAGCCGATCCGGCCTGCTGGGCGCGATCCACCTGCTCAGGGGTGAGCAAGGTGCCCGCACCCACCAGCATTTCGGGGAAGCGCTGGGCGATGGCGCGGATGGAGGCCTCTGCCGCAGCGGTGCGGAAGGTGACTTCGATGACATTCAGGCCTGCGCGCAGCAGGGCTTCTGCGAGACCCAGCGCCGGACCGGGATCCGGCAGGACCACCACGGGCACGAGGCGATTCTGTTGGAGACGCGTGGTGACGGTTTCAAGTGAACAAGACATGGAGACTCCAGGACCAGGATTGGCTACACACCGGAATAGGCGAGGAAGCCGCCATCCACGGGGATGATGACGCCGGTGACGAAGGAAGCCTCGTCAGAACATAGATACGTCAGGGCGCCGCAGAGATCCTTGGCTTCGCCAAAGCGCCGCATGGGGGTCTTGGCCAGCACCTTGTGGCCCCGGGGGGTCAGGGTCTTGCCATCCGCTTCGAGCATGAGGAAGCGGTTCTGTTCGGTCAGGAAAAAGCCCGGCGCGATGGCGTTGACGCGGATGCCCATGGGGGCGAGGTGCGTGGCGAGCCAGCGCGTGAAATTGTCCACTGCGGCCTTGGCGGCGGCGTAGGCGGCCACCTTGGTCATGGGCTGGGTGGCGGCCATGGAGCTGATATTGATGACGCTGCCGCCTTCCTTCAGCATGGCCTCGCAGAAGACCTGCGCGGGCAGCAGCGAACCGATGAAGTTCAGGCGGTTCACAAACTCGAACCCCGAAAGATCCAGCCCAAAGAATGTTTGATCCATGGGCGTCTCGGGGGTCATCTGCTCCGCGGAGCAGGTGCCCTTGGGATGATTGCCGCCCGCGCCGTTGACCAGGATGTCGATGCGGCCCCACTGCTTCAGGATCTGTTCGCGGGCCGCTTCCAGGCTGGCGCGGTCCAGCACATCCACGGCGCACACCAGGGTCTGATTCAGCCCTTTCTCCGCGAATTGCTTCTGCAGTTCGAGGGCAGCATCCTCGCGGCGATCCAGGAGGGCCACCTTGGCGCCTGCCAGCAGCAGGGATTCGCACATGGTGGAACACAGCACGCCAGGCGCGCCGGTAACAATGGCCACTTTTCCGTGCAATCTCATGATTCCTCCTTGCCTCAACGGCGGTTCAGTGTTTGTTTGAGGCCCAGTTCCAGGCCGCGCAGTTCGGCCAATCCCATCAGGCGACCCACGTACGAGTAGCCGGAATAGCAGCCACGGTTGCGATCGCAGTCCACCAGCTTTCCGTGATCCGGTCGCACGGGGATTAGGGCGTCCGTTCGGCCAATGGCCTTTCGGCGGGCTTCTTCGCGGATGAGCGCGGTCATCGCGCGGACCATGTCGATCCGGCCGTTCAGGTGCGTGGATTCGTTGAAGCGGATTCCTTCTTCCGTGAACGCGACGTTGCGGAAGTGGACGAAGTGGACGCGATTCGCAAAGCGCTCCAGCATCTCCGCCGGGTCGTTGTCCAGGCGTCCGCCAAAGGAGCCGGTGCACAGCGTCAGGCCACAGTTCTCGGAAGGCACTTCGCGGAAGAGCTGCTCCACGTCGGCGGAGGTGCTCAGGATGCGGGGCAGGCCGAAAATGGTGCGCGGCGGATCGTCGGGATGGATGGCCATGCGAACGCCCAGCTCATCGCAGATGGGCATGATCTCGTTCAGGAATCCGTAGAGGTTGGCGCGCAGGGTGGCCTCGTCGATGTGCTCGTAGCGGCGCAGTTCTGCGGAAAAATCCTCGATGGTGAAATCGTCGACGGTTCCCGGCAGGCCCATCAGGATCGTGTCGGACAACTGCTTGCGCTGGGCCTCGTCCATGGCTTCAAAGCGGGCGCGGGCGCGCTGAACCACTTCGGCAGGATGGTCGGCCTCGGCGCCGGGACGCTTCAGGATAAACAGATCGAAGGCGGCCACGCCGATGCCGTCGTATTCCAGCACGCGGCTGCCATCGGCCAGCTCCATCTCCACCGAGGTGCGCGTCCAGTCGAGGACGGGCATGAAGTTGTAGCAGATGATCTTGAGGCCGGCTTCGCCCAGATTGCGCAGGCTCTGCTTGTAGATCTCCATCAGCGAGCGCCAGTCGCCGCTGCGGGTCTTGATGTCTTCGTGGATGGGCAGGCTTTCGACCACCGTCCAGCGCATACCAGCGGCTTCGACCTCCTGGATGCGTTTCTTGATCTCTTCCGGCGTCCAAAGCTGGCCGCACTTCACATGATGAAGGGCCGTCACGATGTCCGTGACGCCGGCCTGCCGGATTTCACGAAGGCTGATGGGATCATTGGGGCCAAACCATCTCCAGCTCTGCAGCATGGATGCTCCTTATGGATCAGAGATTGGATTGTTGACAGCGAATGTCGATAACTCAGCGCTGCACGCGCGCGCCGCCGCCCTTCACCAGGGCTTCCACCTCCTTGAGGCTGGCCATGGACGTGTCTCCGGGCGTGGTCATGGCCAGCGCTCCGTGGGCCGCACCATATTCGACGGCCGCCTGGGGACCCTGTCCGGATAGGAATCCATAGACCAGACCTGACACGAAGGAGTCGCCGCCGCCGACGCGATCCATGATCTCCAGGCGATCGCGCTGGGCGGCCTGATGGAAGGCGCCATCGGACCAGAGCACCGCGCCCCAATCGTTGATGGAGGCGGAATGGACCTCGCGCAGGGTGGTGGCCACGACCTGGAAGTTGGGGAAGGCCTTCACGACGTTCTCGATCATGGACTTGAAGGCGCTGGGATCCAGGCCCGTGCGGTTCTTGTTCAGGCCGGAAACCTCGAAGCCGAGGGCTTCCGTGAAATCCTCTTCGTTGCCGATCATGACGTCGACGTACTGCGCGATCTCGCGATTGACGGCCTGGGCCCGCTGGGTTCCGCCGTGGGTCTTCCATAGGCTGGGGCGGAAGTTCAGGTCATAGCTGACGATGGTGCCGTGCTTCTGGGCGGCCTTCATGGCCGCGATGGCCAGCTCGGGTGTCTTTTCGCCAAGGGCGGCGAAGATGCCGCCGCAGTGGAACCAGCGAACGCCCTGGCGGCCAAAGATGTCTTCCCAGTCAAACGCATCGGGGCCCAGCTGGCTGATGGCCGTATGTCCCCGGTCGCTGCATCCGACGGCGCCGCGGGCGCCGAAGCCCCGCTCGGTGAAGTTCAGGCCGTTGCGGGCCGCGCGGCCGATGCCATCGAAGGCCTCCCAGCGGATCAGCGAGGTCTCCACGCCGCCCTGAAGGATCAGGTCTTCCAGCAACCGTCCCACCGGGTTGTCCACGAACGCCGTGGCGATGGCCGCCCGCTGGCCAAAGCAGCGGCGCAGGCCGCGCGCCACGTTGTATTCGCCGCCGCCTTCCCAGGCCTGGAAATGGCGGGTCGTGTGGATGCGCCCTTCGCTGGGATCCAGGCGGAGCATGACTTCGCCCAGGGAGAGAATGTCCCATCGGCAGGTGTTGGCGGGTTTGATCGTCATCATGGTGCTTCCCGTGAAAAAGGAGGGTCAGGAGCGGGTGTTGAGGGCGCGCCAACTGCGGGCGAACTCTTTCTGAATGCGGTCGATGTGGTCGCGCATGGCCTTGCGGGCCGCGCGGGGAGAGCGCTCCACGATGGCGAGAAAGATCTTCCGGTGATCTTCCATCAGCACATGGCGTAGCTCGGAGGTGTGGAAATGGGCGTCCATCTGCGACCAGGCCTCGCCCCGTCCCTGATCCCACAGCAGGGACACGACCTGGGACATGGCGCTGTTGCCGGTCGCTTCCGCCAGCAGGAAATGGAAGGCGCGGTCGGCAAGATCGTTGGCGGCGCGGTCATCCAGGGTGCGAGCCAACTCGTTCAGGGATTCATGCAGGCGATCGATATCGGCGGGCTTGGCGGATTCCGCGGCCGCGGCGGCAACTTCGCCCTCGAATACGTGGCGGGCCCGCAGCAGCTCGAAGGGCCCCGGACCCGTTTCGTGGATCGGCATCGCCTGGGCGGCGGGCTTGACGTAGATGCCGGACCCGCCGCGCACTTCGACGCGGTTGCCGATTTCCAGCGCGATGATCGCTTCGCGGATGGTGGCGCGACTCACCTCAAGACGCTCGGCCAGCGTGCGTTCCGACGGAAGGCTCTGGCCCGCTTTGAACTCGCCGTTCTGGATCAACTCCAGGATGCGCTCGGCCACCTGCTGGTAGAGCCGTGTGGGGTTGGGCGAAGAAGGTGTCTGCAAGGGAGCTTCCGGGGCAGGGCAGGGCTCAAGACGATTGGCCTGACGCTGGGTCAAATTGGTCAGACCAGTTCCCCCAGAAATTAGCACCTGGACAGACCAACGTCAACGCGACGCCCATCAAAAGAAATCCGGCCGGGAACGCGAAGATGTTGCGTTCCCGGCCGGATGACTGGAGAGGGGACGCCTCAGGCGCCCAGGCTGAAATAGGCTTCCGCGTTGCCGAAACAGATATCGCGGACCATGCCGCCCACCAGGGCGAGATCATCCGGCAGCAATCCGCGCTCCATGTCGTCTCCCAGCAGATTGCAAAGCACACGACGGAAATACTCGTGGCGGGAATACGAAAGGAAGCTGCGTGAATCCGTGAGCATGCCCACAAAGCGGCTCAGAAGACCCTGGTTGCCCAGAGCGCGGAGCTGGCGCTCGATGCCATCCTTCTGATCCAGGAACCACCAGCCGCTGCCGAACTGGATCTTTCCTGGCGTGGAGCCATCCTGAAAACACCCGATGAGGGTGGCGATGAGTTCGTTATCCGCCGGGTTCAGGTTGTAGAGGATCGTCTTGGTTAGGGCGTTGGCGCTTTCCAGGCGGCCCAGCATGTTCACCAGGCCCGATGCGACCGGGGCATCGCCGATGGTGTCGAACCCCGTATCCGGTCCCAGCGTTTTGAAGGTCCGCGGGTTCACGTTGCGCATTACGCCGAAGTGGATCTGCTGCACCCAGCCCTTGGCGTGATTCATGCGACCGAATTCGAAGAGCATGGCCGCCTTGAACTGGGCCGATTCCTCCGCGCTGGGCGCGCTGCCGGCCATGGCCTTGTCGAAGATGAGGGCCGCCTGCGCGGGCGTGCATTCCTCGCCATAGGGGCGGTTCAGCCCGTGGTCCGAAAGGCGGCAGCCATGTGCGTGGAAATAGTCATGACGCTTCTCTAAAGCCTTCACGAATGTCGAAAAGGAGCTGATATCGCAATCCGATGCGGCTCCGATCGCCTGGACGTAGGCCTTGAAATCGGGTGATTCGACGGCCATGGCCTTATCCGGCCGGAAGGTCGGCAGCACGCGCGCCGGGGATTTCCCTGACGCGGCGATGGCGGCATGGTGCTTCAGATCGTCGATGGGATCATCGGTCGTGCAAAGGGCACGAACCCTGGATCTGGCCAGGATGCCGTGGCACGAGAACTCGGCCGAACGCAGTTGCTCGCTGGTCTGATCCCAGATGCGCTGGGCGCTGGATCCATCGAGCAGTTCATCAATGCCGAAGTAGCGCTTAAGTTCGACATGGGTCCAGTGGTACAGCGGATTGCAAAGGGTTTTGGGAACCGTTTCCGCCCAGGCCTGGAACTTCTCGCGATCCGGTGCATCGCCCGTAACCAGGCGTTCGGGCACGCCGTTGGCGCGCAAGGCCCGCCACTTGTAGTGATCACCGCCCAGCCAAAGCTGGGTCAGGTTCTCCCAGGTGCGGTTGGTCGCGATGTCCTGTGGGGGCAGGTGGCAGTGGTAGTCCAGGATCGGACATTCCCGTGCGAATTCATGAAACAGGGCCGAAGCCGTGGACGAATGGAGCAGGAAATCGTCATGGATGAAGGGCCGGGGCATCGCGTCTCCGAAGATGGGGTGGTCACCAACCCTTGCGGAAAGTTCCATTCCCGTTGGGCCTGAACGACCTGCGGATCATCGGGCAAGTATAGCCGACGGGCCGCTTGGAGAAGCCGGAGGGCCAGGTCGGCCTAGAATGGGCACAGTTCAAAGGAGACATTATGAATATTCCGGACACACAGGGGCTTTCATCCCTGGCCATCGGCGGCTGGGCGCTGCTGGGGCTCGTCCTGATCGTCTTGATTTCCAAGACGATCCGTTACATTCCCAACAATCGCGTGGGCATCGTAGAAAAACTGATCAGCGGACGCGGATCGGTGGAGAAGGGGCTCATCGCGCTCAATGGTGAGGCCGGCTTTCAGCCAGATGTGCTGCGCGGCGGCTGGCACCTGTTCATCCCCTTCGTCTATCGCATCCACAGGATGCCTTTGGTGACGATTCCCCAGGGCAAGATCGGCTATGTATTTGTCCGAGACGGGCAGGACTTGCCAGCGACCCAGGCCTTGGCGAGCAATGTGAAAGCCAACGATTTCCAGAGCGTTCGGATCTTCCTGCAGAACGGTGGTCAGAAGGGACCGCAGCGCCAGATCCTGCGCGAAGGCACCTATGCCGTGAATCTGGCGCAATTCGTGGTGCTGACGGAAGACCAGATGTACTACCTGCCCCTGGATCGCAGCGAGCTGGACACCTTCCAGAAGATGAGCGCCATCATCGCCGAGCGCGGCGGATACCGCCCCATCGTCATCCGGGGCGCGGACGACGTGGTGGGGATCGTCACGGTTCATGACGGTCCCAGCCTTCCCCAGGGCGAGATCATCGCCCCCACGGTCGGGCAGGATGTAGCCGTGGTCGACGCGTACCACAACAATTTCCAGGATGCGGACAAGTTCCTGAAGGCGGGTGGTCTGCGCGGACGCCAGTACCAGGTGCTGGTGGAAGGCACCTATTACATCAACCGGCTCTTTGCGACGGTGGAAGCCATTCCCAAGACGGTCGTGGAAGTGGGCACCGTGGGCGTGGTGGTGAGCTACACCGGCCAGCAGGGCACGGATATCAGCGGCCAGGAATACCGCCACGGCGAGCTGGTCACGAAGGGCGAGCGCGGCGTGTGGAGCGAACCCTTGCTGCCGGGCAAGTACGCGTTCAACACCTATGCGGGCAAGGTGCTGATGGTGCCCACGACCAACTTCATCCTGAAGTGGACGAAGGGCGAGGTGGGCAGCCACAAGTTCGATGAGAACCTCACGGAGGTGAGCCTCATCACCAAGGACGCCTTCGAACCCAGTCTGCCTTTGTCAGTGGTTGTCCATATCGACTACCGCAAGGCACCACTCGTCATCCAGCGGTTTGGCGATATCAAGAAACTGGTGGAGCAGACGCTGGACCCGATGGTCAGCGCCTATTTCAAGAACATCGGCCAGACGCGCACGCTCATCCAGCTCATCCAGGACCGCAGCGCGATCCAGGAACAGAGCGGCGTCCAGATGAAGGAGAAATTCAGCCAGTACAACCTGGAACTGCAGGAGGTGCTGATCGGCACGCCCACCAGCGGCGCGCCTGGCGGGCAGATCGAGCAGATCCTCGTGCAGCTTCGCAGCCGCCAAATCGCCGACGAGCAGGTGGAAACCTACGCGCGGCAGGAGAACGCGGCCGTCAAGGAACGCGAACTGCGCGAGGCGGAAGCCAAGGCCAAGCAGCAGACGGCGCTGACGGAATCGGCCATCAGCATTGAGGTGCAGAGCAACGCGGGCAAGGCCGAATACGCCAAGGCCCAGCAGCAGGCGGCCCAGATCCAGACCCTGGCGGGTGCCGAAGCCGAGAAGCTGCGCCTCATGGGCGAAGGCGAGGCCAAGCGCATCAAGGTGATGGCGGAAGCCCAGGCCGAGCAGGCTGCCCGCGTGGGCGTCGCCCAGGCATTGGCCATCGAAGAGCAGGTGCGAGCCTACGGCGGGCCCCAGTTCCAGCTGGTGCAGCAGGTCATGAACCGCTTTGCGGAAGCCATCGAGAAATCGCAGGTGGATGTGGTGCCCAAGATCAACATGGCCGGCGCCCAGGGCGGTGGCAGCGTCATCGAGAGCCTGCTGAGCCTGCTGTTGAGCCAGAAGGTCGGCGATATGGCTGGCATCACCCCGGCCACGAGCAGCGCCCAGGCGGAAGCCCTGAAGGCGCAGCTAAGGAAGCGCATCGAGAACGCATAGCACGCAGAGCGTAAATGTCATCCAGCGGCAAGGGCAGGGGAGATCCCGCTGCCTCTGCCGCTGGATTTCTGTTTACGCCTGCGTGCGCTTTTCCTCGAGTTCCAGCCATTCCAGTTCGAAGACCTCGAGCGCTTCCTTGGCCTGGGCCTGGTCCTTCAACGCCTGGTGGCCTGGGGCCTCGGCGGTCAGGAAGGCGGAAGGATCCGCCAGGATCTGATCCAGCTCCGCGATGCGAGCCTGCAGTTCGCTCATTTGCTTTTCGATCTCGTCGACGCGGCGCTGTTCCTTCTGGCTGATCCCCGACTTGCGCTTGGGCTCCGACCGGGATGTGGTCGGCGCAGCGGCTTTGGTCGCAGCCTTCTCGACAATGCTTGTCGCGGCATCGCGCTCCGCGCGCAGGCTGCGAACGGAGGTCGGATTGCCGTCGTAAAACTCCCAGTGGTCGGGGCCTTCAGCTTTCCAGGCCAGCGTGTGCGTCGCCACCTGGTCGAGGAAAAAACGATCGTGGCTGACCAGCAACAGGGTGCCCGGATAGTCCATCAATGCTTCTTCCAGGTTCTGAAGCGTGGGGATGTCCAGATCGTTGGTGGGCTCGTCCAGTACCAATAGATCGGCGGGATGCAGCATGGCTTTGGCGAGCAGCAGGCGGTTTCGCTCGCCGCCGGAAAGCGTGGAAACGGCCCGTGCCTGATGATCCACGGGGAATCCGAACGAGGTCAGGTACACATGGGCCAGCAGTGTCGAATCACCGAGCTTCACGACCGCAGCGCGATCCGCGAGATTTTCCAGGATGCTCATATTGTCATTCAGTTCGCCGCGGCCCTGGCTGATGGCGCCGACGGTGAGTTTGGGATGGCGCGCGAGTTCTCCGGACTTCGGCTGCAGGTCTCCCAGCAACAAACGGAGCAGGGTGCTCTTGCCGCATCCATTGGGCCCAAGCAACGCCAATCGCATCCCGCGCTGCATCTGCAGATCCAGGCCCCCGATCAGCTCGGGGCCGCCTTCATAGTTGAAGTTCAGACGTTCGATGGAAACGAGGTTGTCGGCGCGGGTGTCGCCGCCTTTGAAGGACAGGGACTGTCGCGTTTCCGTTCGGGTTCGATCCTGCACATCATCCTTGAGATCCAGTACATCCTGGATCCGGAGCTTGGATTTCCGGGTTCGCGCTTTCGCGCCGCGCCGAAGCCAGGCCAGCTCGCGCCGCAGGCGGTTCTGCATGTGCGTGGTCAGGCGCGCCTCTCGGAACTCGCGGTCCGATTTCTCCAGCAGGTAGTCGCTGTAGCTGCCGTCATAGCTGCTGATCTGGCCATTCTCCAGCTCCAGCATCCGGTCCACGACCGCATCCAGGAGATGTCGATCGTGGGTGATGAGGAGCAGGGCGCCTTCAAAGCGTTGGAGCCAGGCCTCCAGGCGTTCCACCTGCTCGGGATCCAGATGGTTGGTGGGCTCGTCGAGCACCAGCACGTCGGGATCTTTGAGCCACGCCTGGGCCAAGGCGACACGCTTGCGCCAGCCCCCAGAAAGGCTCTCCACAAGCGCATCCATGTCCTCCAGGCCCCAGGTGGTCCGAGCGGTGTTCAGGCGTGGCTCCAGATCCCAGCCCATGTGGTTGAGGTGGTGCTCGACGATTTCAAGTTCGCCCAACAAGCGATCTTCAGTGACACCGTCTTCGCGGGATTGGGCCGCATGCAGTTCTTCGTGGATCTCGCCATGGCGCTGGATGAGCGTCCGGTGATCGGAGAGCGCCGATTCCAGCGCGTCGCGTACCGTCGCGCCTGGATTGAAATGGGGATCCTGTGACAGTCGCGCGATCCGGAGGCCCTGCGTGACAATGACCTCGCCCGAATCTGGGATATCCTCGCCCGCCAGCAGCTTGAACAGGGTGCTCTTGCCCGCGCCATTACGGCCGATGAGGCCGACCTTCTCGCCCTGCATCAGCCCGAAGGTCAGATCCTCAAGGATAGGCTGGGCGCCAAAGGCTTTGGTGACGCGAACGAGACTGAGAGCGATTCCGGCCATGAGGATCCTTGCAAACGGGATAGTCTCTCATGCCTTCTGAAAGACGCCATTCCAGATCGCGGAACGCAGATCCTCCTGCGTGTAGGGCTTGGAGATGAAGGCGGCGAGGCCTTCTTCCACGAGCTGTGCCACGACGTCTTCGTCGGCGAAGCCAGAACACATGATCACCGGCACATTCGGGCGAAGTGCGTGAATGGCCTGGAACATCGCCTTGCCATCCATGCGCGGCATGGCGAGATCCGTGAAGACGAAATCGAAGGCATCGGGAGAGCGCCGGAAACATTCAAGGCCTTCATGCCCATCACCGGCATCCTGGACCGTGAAGCCAAGCCTTTCCAGCAAGCCGCGAGAGGCTTGGCGGATGTTGTCTTCGTCCTCGATGAGCAGCACGGTTCCCTGCAAGCGCTCTGGAGCCGCGCAAGCCTTGGGCGCCTCGGACTCGAGCCCAGCCGAGGGTGAGACTGGCAGCACGATGCGGAAGACGGAGCCTTGCCCTTCCACGGAGTGAATGCGGATACCGCCGCGATGGGCTTTAAGAATGCCCCTCATGGCGGAGAGCCCAAGGCCATGTCCCGTGCGCTTCGTGGTGTAGAAGGGATCAAAGATGCGGGAGAGCACGTCCGGGCTCATGCCGCATCCGGTGTCCTCGACATCCAGACTCACGAAGATTCCCGGTTCCAGGCTTTGTCCATGGAAGTCGGAGCGGATGAGATCGGGCGTGATCGTGCAGAGAGATGTCTGAAGGGTGATGACGCCTTCCTGATCCTGGATGGCTTCGGCGGCATTGGTCAGCAGATTCATGAAGACCTGTTGAAGCTGCGCAGCGTCCCCCTGAATGGCCGGCAGCCCAGGGGTCAGGTGAACCTTCAACTGGATCTTCCTGGAGATATTCACCTCTAAGAGCTGGGAGATGTCCTGAATCATCGGGTTCAGTTCCAACGCGCGCGTGGACGCGTGGCTTCGGCCGGCATAGACGAGGAGCTGCTTGGTGAGCTCGGCCGCGCGATGGGCCACTTGTTCCGCTCTTCGGATGTGTTTCGCGCAGGACCCTTCCGCATCTGTTTCGCCCTGGGCGATGGCCAGGTTCCCGAGCATGGCCGTCAACAGGTTGTTGAAATCGTGGGCGACGCCGCCCGCCAACATGCCGATACTTTCCAGCTTCTGCGCCTGCTGCACCTGGATTTCCAGACGCTGGCGCTCGGCTTCGTTCAGCTTGCGTTCCTGGATATCCCGAACCACGATCAAAAGGCGATCCATGCCTGCGATGTAAGCCCTGCGCATATGGCTCTCGACCCAGAACACACGGCCGTTGTTCGCCTTGGCTTGCCATTCAAACAGATGGATGACGTTTTCATGGGCGAGGCGCATCTTCTCCAGCGCGTCATGGATGAGCGTCGGGGATTCTGCCAGCGCTTCCAGGGAAAGGCCCAGGAAAGCGCTCTCGCTGTGGAGATAGAGCTCCCGGCTGCGTCGATTGGTGCCAAGGATCCGCCCCGTCTCCAAGTCGCAGAGGAACACTGCGTCATTCATGGCGTCGAGAACCGAACGGACCACCGCTTCGCTGGCGACCACGGCCCTCTCACGCTCCCTTAGGTCCTCCCCCAGGAGCCCCAGTGCCGTCCCCAGGCGACCCAGTTCATTGCGATCGCGCGGCAGATTGGCCGCCGCGTCCCACTCGCCGCGCGCCAGCCGCGAGGTCGCGGTCAGCAACTGGCGCACGGGACGTCGAACCAGCATTCCCCCCAAAAGCCAGGTTGTTCCTAGGGCAAGGGCATAGGCGCCGCCCATGGCGCACAAAGAGAGATACCAATGTCGGCGAACCCCCGCCAACGCGGTCTGCTCCGGAATGCCCAGGCGGAAGAACATGAAGGGCTCTTGCCCCGGCAACCGGAGCGTACTCGCCGCGTACAAGCGCGAAGCGCCCCGTTCATCCGTGCTGCGGAAGACGGTGCGCGACCCGTTCTGGATCCTTGCCAGTTCCGATGGCTGCAAGGGTTTGCCAATGCGGCTCTCGTTCGCATTGAAGGACTGCAGCACCGTGCCTTCGCGATCGACAAGAAGCAGTTCCGTCGTTGTGGACAGGTTCCGGTGCGCGAACATGTCAGTGGCGTTCTGGAGATCCTGGCTCGCGATGAGGACGCAGAGGATCGCTCCAGATGTGTCCAAGACCGGCAGGGCGAATGGAAAGATGCGTCGATTGGTGGTGCGGCTGATGAGGAACTCACCTGCGACAAAAACCTTGGATCGCACGGCATCCTGAAAGTAGGGACGATCCGCATAGGAAATCCCCTCCTCGGCGGGAACGGCGGACGCCAAGAGTTTTCCTCTCTGGTCCGTGGCCAGGATGTTGGCGTACAGAGGGTTACGAGCGAGTAGTTCCTGGAAGAGCCTTGAGGCCGCTTCCGCATCACCGTGCCGCACGGAAGGCACGGCGCTGATGGCTGACAGAAGCTGATGGGCGCTGTCCGCGAAGTTGCCCTCGATCTCGGCGAGATCATCTGCCTCGCGAAGGGCCGCAAGCTGCACGCGTTCCGTTTCTCGATTCAGCTCGCGCCAGACGCGGAATCCCAGCAGGAGCAGAGCGGGCAGCAGAGCAGCAGACACCACCAACAGCAAGTTGGTCCGAATGGACCATCGGGCACAGAAGGAGATCCTGCCCATGGGGTTTCCCAGGCCCTTCATGGGGAAGGTGGAAGCGCGCAGACCCCCCACTGGGCCAGCGCCGAGACAAGACCCTCAAGCTGCTCGGTGTCCGTGGTGTGGAAGCGGCTCACCAGCTTCCAGCCCCGGGCTTGCCTCTGGTAGCGATGCAGCCAAAGAAAGGGCCCTTCCCAAGATCCATCCGCGGAAGCCCGGGTTCGCACCAGGAAAGCCACCGTGGTCCATGGCCCTCGACTCAGCACCCGGCGTCC
>DAOPYE010000062.1:0-15948 GCA_035352715.1 Holophaga sp.
TCGCCAGCGTGACGGCGGCCAACGCGGGCAGCTACACGGTGGTGATCACCAACGCTGCCGGTTCCGTGACCAGCACTCCGGTGCTGCTGAGCGTGGTGGCCTCGCCCACGATCACCAGCCAGCCTACGGCTCAGAGCGTGAACGCGGGCCAGTCGGCGACGTTCTGCGTGACGGCCTCGGGGACGGGGGCTTCGTACCAGTGGCAGTTCAACGGGACGGCGATTCCCGGCGCGACGTCATCCAGCTACACGATCGCCAGCGTGACGGCGGCCAACGCGGGCAGCTACACGGTGGTGATCACCAACGCCGCCGGTTCCGTGACCAGCACTCCGGTGGTGCTGAGCGTGAACCTCCCGCCCACGATCCGCGCCTTCAAGGTTTCGCCCACCACCATTGGCATCGGCGGCGGGGCGATCCTGTCCTGGGATGTGACGGGGGCCACCAGCCTGTCCGTGGATCAGGGGGTGGGAACGCTGACGGGAGACACGGGAACGATCAACGTGGGGCCGAGCGCCACGACCACCTATACGCTGACGGCTGCCCACGGAACCGCCATCAACACGGCGACGGCCACCCTGGTGGTGGACGCGACGCTATTCCGCATTCGCAGCTTCGCCGCCACGCCCAGTCCGACGACCTATGGCGGGAGCGCAAGCCTTGCCTGGACCTATGAAGGCCTGCCCCTTTCCTTGACCTTGAATGGTTCTGCAGTCAGCGGGCTTTCGGCCACGGTGAATCCGGTGCGCCGCCAGGCCTACACGCTGGCCGGATCGAATGGCACGGTTGCCGATGCCCGCACGATCAAGGTGGCGGCCCAGGGACTGGATCTGCTCGCGGGCAATCCTGGTGGACCTGGCAATGTCGATGGTCAGGGTGCCGCAGGTTGGTTCAATAACCCGGCCGCTGTGGCGGTGGATGGCTCCGGCAATGTCTATGTGGCCGACACGGACAATTCTACGATCCGCAAGATCACGCCGGGGGGCGTGGTGACGACCCTGGCGGGACAGGCGGGAAGTGCGGGTTCCGCCGATGGGATGGGTTCCCAGGCCCGATTTAATGGACCCAGGGGGCTGGCGGTGGATGGCTCCGGCAATGTCTATGTGGCGGACACGGGCAATTCCACGATCCGCAAGATCACGCCAGGGGGCGTGGTGACGACCCTGGCGGGACAGGTGGGAAGTGCCGGTTCTGCCGAAGGGACGGGTTCCGAGGCCCGGTTCAATTATCCCGCTGGCCTGGCGGTGGATGGCTTCGGCAATGTCTATGTGGCGGATACGGAAAATCACACGATCCGCAAGATCACGCCAGAGGGTGTGGTGACGACCCTGGCGGGGGCAGCGGGGAATTATGGATCCGCCGACGGGACGGGCCCTGCGGCCAGCTTTTTCCAGCCCTATGGTGTGGCTGTGGATGGCTTGGGCAACGTCTATGTGGCAGATACGCGGAACTCCACCCTCCGCAAGATCACGCCTACTGGCGTGGTGACGACCCTGGCGGGACGGGCGGGAAGTGTGGGTTTCGCTGATGGGACAGGTCCTGCGGCCGCTTTTGACGGCCCCATGGGAGTGGCTGTGGATGGCAGTGGCACCATCTATATGACGGATTATAACAATGCCACGATCCGCAAGATCACGCAGGAGGGCGTGGTGACGACGCTGGCGGGAACGGCGAAGAATTGGGGATCTGTCGATGGGACGATTTCTGCGGCCACTTTTAACTTCCCCCAGGGAGTGGCTGTGGATGGCAGTGGCAACGTCTATGTGGCGGATACCGACAATCACGCAATTCGCAAGATCACGCCTGCGGGCGTGGTTACGACCCTGGCGGGAACAGCGGGGAATCAAGGTTCCGCCGATGGGACGGGCCCTGCGGCCACTTTCTATCTCCCCCAGGGCGTGGCTGTGGATGGCGATGGCACCACCTATGTGGCGGATTCTTACAATGCCACGATCCGCAAGATCACGCAGGAGGGCGTGGTGACGACGCTGGCGGGAACGGCGAAGAATTGGGGATCTGTCGATGGGACGATTTCTGCGGCCACTTTTGCCTTCCCCTGGGGAGTGGCTGTGGATGGCTCCGGCAATGTCTATGTGGTGGATGCTCAAAATTCCACGATCCGCATGATCACGCCGGGGGGCGTGGTGACGACCCTGGCGGGAACAGCCGGGAATAATGGATCCGACGATGGGACGGGGACGGCGGCCAGCTTTGCCTTCCCCACGGGCATTGCTGTGGATGGCGCCGGCAACGTCTATGTGGCGGATAGCGGCAATTCCACGATCCGCAAGATCACGCCGGAGGGCGTGGTGACGACCCTGGCGGGAACGGCGAGGAATCGGGGATCCGCCGATGGAACCGGGGCGGGGGCCAGCTTCACCTCTCCCTATGGCATCGCGGTGGATGGCAGTGGGAATGTTTTCGTGGCAGATACGGAGAATTCGACCATCCGCAAGATCGCGCCCGGGGGTGTGGTGACGACATTGGCGGGGATGGCAGGCCGTGCGGGCTTTGTCGATGGACAGGGCTCCGAGGCCCGCTTCAACGAGCCCTATGGCCTTGCTCTGGATGCCTCCGGCAATCTCTACGTGGCGGATCGTGGGAATGATGCGATCCGCAAGATCACGCCTGGGGGCCGAGTGACGACGGTGGCGGGGATGGCCGGGGTTACGGGATTCGCCCCAGGGCCGCTGCCGGGCTGCTTGGTGGCGCCCGTTGCGATCGCCCTCACGCCCGATGGGGACCTGATGGTTGTCTGCAACAACGGCATCATCCAGATCACGGCCCCTGATGGGCAGTAGCGGGGAACGATAAACCGCTGCCATATGAATCCAAGGCCCGTCCCGTTTCAATGGGCGGGCCTTGTGGTTTCACAGAATCCGGGACATCCGGGTCTGTTGGTTTCAGGCCTTTGGCGCGGGGTTCTTGGTGAGGCCCACGCGCTCGGAGAGCTTGCCCGCAAGCTTGGCGTCCAGCAGGGCCAGCTGATCCATGAGGCGGGCGGCCTTCTTGGCCTGCATCGTAGACAGGACAGAGACGGCGACATCCTGATTGATGGCTGCGAATTCCTTCATGGCGCGGGAGGCGGACACGGGATCCATGGCTTCGTAGGTGCGGACGATCTGGGGATCGATGGCGGGCCGCGTGCGTTCGGCTTCGAACTTGGCCTGCGCGTCCTGAAGTGTCTTTTCGCGGGACTGTAGATCGTTGCGGTCGCGGTCCAGGCTGCCCTGCAGGGTGTTCAGGCGCTGCTCCATCTGCATCAGATCGCGTTCCTTGTCGGTCAGGGATTTCTCCTTGCCCTGGAGCTTCTGGGCGAGCTCCGTGATGTTCAAGCCGCCCTTGGCGGGATCCTGGGCGGAGAGCCACAGAACACCGGCGGAGAGGAAGATGGGGATCAGGATCCAAAGCCAGGCGCGGGATTTCATGGAGACACCTCGTGGATCGCGGCGACGGGGCGCCGCTTGAAACGGTAGCGCAGCACGGCCAGTTCGTCCTGGTCGCGGAATTCTTCCTTCAGCAATTCCTGGGCGTGTTCTTCCTGGCGCCGCTCCTTCAGGTGCATCAGGGTCAGGTGATCCTGGTGGGCCTTCTTCAGGGCCTCGCGGGCCTGAACGATGCGGTTTTCGGCTTCCTGCAGCTCGGTGCGGGCCCGTTCGATGTTGCGCTCCAGCACCACCAGGTAGCGTTCGATGGCACGCCATTGATCGAGGTCGATGGGTTCGCCGGGGTTTGCGCGGCGGGACAGGCGCACGGTCTCATGTTCCTGCATGCCCTTCTTCAGGCGCAGCTCGATCAGATCCCGGGCCTGGACGGCCTTGCCCAGAACGCGCTGGGCGTCTTGCTCCATGGCTTTCCTGAGCTTGAGCAGCCCTTCCAGGCGGAAGCGGAAGCGCGTGGCCACGTCACACCGCCGGCTTCAGGAACGGCGTCAGGTCGACGCCGAAGATCTTGCCCATGCCTAGCAGGGTCTGTTCGTAGCTGGAGTTCTCGGCCACGGCCTGGCGCAGGAAGGCCTGGATCGCGGGCTGGAATTGGATCGCCTGGTCGATGGCGGGGCTGGATCCGCGCGTGTAGGCGCCGATCTGGATCAGGTCTTCCGCATCGTTGTACGTGGCCATGAGATCGCGGATCTTCGAGACGAGCTGTTTCTGTTCGGGAATGGCCAGAGCCGAGAACAGGCGGGAGATGCTGCCCAGCACGTCGATGGCGGGGAAATGGTTCTTGGTCGCCAGCTTGCGCGAGAGCAGCACGTGGCCATCCAGGATGCCGCGCACGGCGTCGGAGATGGGTTCGTTCATATCGTCGCCTTCGACCAGCACCGTATAGATTCCCGTAATGGAACCCAGGGCTTCAAAGGTTCCGGCGCGCTCCATCAGGCGCGGCAGCAGCGCGAAGACGGAAGGCGTGTATCCGCGCGAGGAGGGCGGCTCGCCCGCAGAAAGGCCCACCTCGCGCTGGGCCATGGCAAAGCGCGTGACGCTGTCCATCATCAGCAGCACGTCCTGTCCCTTGCGCATGAAATATTCGGCGACGGTGGTTCCCGCCAGGGCGCAACGCAGGCGCAATAGGGGCGTCTGATCCGAGGTGGCCACGACGACGACGCTGCGCTTCAGGCCCTCGGGCCCCAGATCGTTGTCCAGGAATTCCTTCAGCTCGCGGCCGCGCTCGCCCACCAGCGTGATGACGTTCACCTGGGCCGTGGTGTAGCGGGCGATCATGCCCAGCAGCGTGGACTTGCCCACGCCGGATCCGGCGAAGATGCCGATGCGCTGCCCCTTGCCCAGTGTCAACATCCCGTCCAGGGAGCGCAGCCCCGTGGACAGCACTTCGCTGATGCGGCGGCGCTGCATGGGGTTCGGTGGCTGGCCGTGCAGGGGCAGATGGGCTTCGGGTTCGATGGGCGGTCCGCCGTCCAGGGGGCGGCCCAGGGGATCGATGACGCGGCCCAGCAGGGCGTCCGAAAGGGGCAGTTCCGGCAGATGTCCCGTGGCTTCGACCAGCAGTCCCGGCCGCAAACCGTCAGTGTTCTCCACGGGCATCAGCAGCAGATGGCGATCCTGGAAGCCCACGACCTCCGCCGTGATACGCCGGCCGTCCTCCATGTGGATGAGCACTTGTTCGCCCAGGGCCGCCTCGGGTCCGAACGATTCCACGACCAGGCCCACAACCTTGGAGACCCGGCCCAGCATCTCGCCTTGCGGCAGCTTGGCGACCCGCTGCCGGAGGGATTCCAGATCGATCACGACAGGCCCTGCTCGCGCTGGCGGTGGATCATCTCGATGAGGCGGTCGCGGCGGCGCTCCAGCGTGGCGTCCAGCACGCCCTCGGGCGTCTCCATGCGCAGGCTGCCCCGGCTGAGTTCCGGATCTTCCCGGATCAGCAGTCCATGGTGATCCATGAAGATATCCCCCAACTCCTCGCGGTCCTTGGGGTTGAGGAAGATGACGGCGGCCGCCTGGTCCGCCTGTCCAGGCGCGGCGGACGGTTGGGCATTGGAGAAGGGGTGGGCGTCGAGTACGGATTGGATCAGTGAGCGGATGGCCTGCTGTCCGCCGAGAATCTGCTGGGCGGCCAGGTATTCGCCGAAGGCCAAGCTGAGCGCCAGGATCTCTTCTTCGCCCGCGTGGGAGAGCAGATCGCAGGACTGGGAGAGCTCCTGCAGATGCCCGTTCAGGCGCTGGATGTACGAGGCGTACTGGCTTTCCCCAAAGGCCCGGCCTTCCGCCTCGCCAGCGGCGAAGCCCTCTTCGTAGGCCTTGCGCGCGATGTCCTGAGCTTCTTCCTCCGCCCTCTGGAGCTTGGTTTGGATCTGTTGATCCACGGAAGCCAGGCGCTCAGCGTCCTCTTCCGGGGTGGTCAACTCGGATAGCACCGGGGCGTCGTCTTCGGATGACTCCTCGGGGAAGGGCACGGTGAACGTGGCGGCGAAGTAGGGAAAGCCCTCGATATCCTTTTCTTCGGCCACATGAGCCGGGATGATCCGAGGCGAACTAAGAGACATAGTCCTCGCCTCCGCCGCCGCCGATGCTGATGACGCCTTCCTCTTCGAGCTGGCGGACGATTTCCACGATCTCGTGCTGGGCCTTTTCCACGTCCTTGAGCTTCACGGGGCCCATGAACTCCATTTCTTCCTTCATCATCTCCACGGCGCGGCTGGACATGTTGCGGAAGAACTGGGTGCGGAGCTCCTCGCTGGTGCCCTTGAGGGCGGTGGTGAGCGCCTTCTTGTCGACGCGCTTCAGGATTTCGGCGATGCCCAGATCGTCGATGAGCAGGATGTCGTCGAAAACGAACATGAGATCGCGGATGCTGGCGGCCAGCTGGGGATTCTCGTTCTCGATCTTCTCGAGCACCACGCGGCCCGTGGTGCGGTCCATGCGGTTGAAGAGTTCGGCCACGGCCCGGACGCCGCCGTAGGCTTCCGTCGCGAACGAGCCCAGGGCTTCCAGTTTCTGCTCCAGGATCAGGCTGATGCGGCGGACGACTTCGGGGCTGATTTCCTGCAGATTGGCCATGCGCATGGCCACGTCGGCGCGCAGGGTTTCGGGCAGGCTGGCGATCAGATCGCCCGCCTGGCTGGCGTTGAGGTGCGCCAGGATGAGGGCGATGGTTTGGGGATGTTCGCTTTGGATGAACTTCGAAAGCTGCTGGGGGTTGGCGCGCTCGATGCTGCTAAAGCCCGCAGAGGATTCCAGCGCCTTGGTGAGGCGATCGATGATCTTGCGCGCGGCTTCGGGGCCCACGGACTTGATGAGCAGCTTCTTGGCGTACTCGATGCCGCCTTGAGTGATGTAGGTCTTGGCAAGGGTCATGGTGTGGAATTCCTCCATGACCTCGTCCATCAGATCCGGCTGGACGTGCTTGGTGAGGGCGATTTCCTTGGAAATGGCCTGGATTTCGTCCTCTTCAAGGTATTTGAAGACCGTGGCGGCGGCGTCGTCGCCCAGGGACAACATGAGCACCGCGGCCTTCTGGGTTCCGTTCAGCTTGGACACGAGCTATTTCCCTCCCTGGTCTTCAAGCATCCACGAGCGGACGAGGGATGCCGCCGTCTCGGGGTCGCCGAGGGCGCTTTCCTGGATGCGCTTCTTGATCGCCTGCCGCCGCTGGGCTTCCGGCGCTCCGGCTGCACCTTCCGCGTTCAGCTCGGCTTCGATCTCGGCCTGCATTTCCTCGAGGCTCTTGCTGGGGGTGACTTTCCGGGGAGAGCCGCCTTCGCCCTCCGCCCCTGCACCCCCGTGGATGCGCAGGGGTTCGGGCTTGTTGATGGCTGCGGAAATTCGTTTGAGCATGGGCAGCACCACTAAGAAGAACACGATCAACCCAAGGATGAACCATATGGCGATGGGCGCAATTTGTTTGCCCTGGTCCATCCACCATTGCTTGCGGGCCTCGGCTTCTTCCTTCGGGTTGGTCATGGAGGCGAAGGGGATGTTCTCGACCGTCAACTGATCGCCGCGCTTGTCCTGGATGCCCACGGCCGCAGCCACCTGGTCCCGCAGTTTCTTGAGTTCCTCCGCCGTCCGCGGCTGGAGCTTTTCAAGCGGGTTGCCCTTGGGATCCTTCTCCCACAGGCTCATGTTGTCGACGATCACCGCCAGGGAGACGCGCTTGATCTGGCCCGGCGCCTGCTCGACATTACGCTGTACCTTGCTGATCTCGTAGTTGGTCGTCGTCTCTTTCTTCTTGGTGCTCTCGATCACGCCCGCGCCCAGGCCGCCGCCCGTCGCGGGGGCCACATTGGAAGGGGTGCCGGGCACGCCGCCATTGCCTTCGCGCTTGCTGCCTTCTTCTTCTTTCTGCTGGACGCTGCGCTCCACCTGGCCCTGGGGATCGAATTTCTCCTCCTGGTATTTCACCTTGTCGAAGTCCAGATCCACATGGGCGGTTGCGCGCACCTTGCCGACGCCGACCACGGGTTCGAGCAGCTCGGTCACCTGCTTGACCAGGTGGTCTTCCTCCTCGCGGGCGACCTTCTTCTGGGTGTCGGACGCTCCCACCATGGGGTCCTTGCCGGTGCTGCTGAGGATGCGGCTGTACTGATCGATCACCACCACGTTCTCGGGCTTCAGCCCCTCAACGCTGGCGGCCACGAGGTTGACGATGGCCTGGGTGTTCTCCTCGGGCAGGATGCGTGTGCCCTTCAGCTTCAGCAGGACAGAGGCTTTTGCATCCTCCTTCTCTGTGATGAAGGGGCTGTCGTTGCTCGGCGTGATATGGACCGTGGCTTCCTGGACCTGGGACAGGCTCTTAATGGTCTTGGCCAGATCCGCCTCCATGGCACGGCGGTGGATCACCTTCTGGCTGAAGTCCGTGGTGGTGAGGCTGGGGGCCTCCAGCTTCTCAAAGCCCACCTTGTCGCCGGTCAGCAGGCCTTCGCCGGCGATCCTGAGCTTGAGCTCTCCTACGCGCTTTTCCGGCACCAGCACCGTGTGTTGGTCCGAGCTCAGCTCATAGGGGACGTTCTGCTTCTTCAGGCTCTCGACGATCGTGTTGGCGTCGGCCGGGGTCAAGCCCGACGCCAGGGGCGCCATGCTCTCGCGGCTTGCCCATAGGCCAATGCCCGTTAAGGCCAGCAGCGTGATGGCTAGAATGGCGCCGACCATCGCCTTCTGTGTGGTGCTCAGGCCCTGGAAGGCCTTCTGTAGCTGGGTGGTGAGACCGTTCTCGCCGACCATGGGATCCTTTCAATGGCCGGGGTCTCCACCGCTACATCTGCATGCGCATGACCTCCTGGTATGCGCTGATCAGTTTCGACCGGACCGCCATCATCATCTGGAAACTGACATCAGCCTTCTGGACCGCCAGAATGGCCGTGTGCATGTCAGTCTCCCCACCGGTCATCAAGTTCCGTGCCTCTTGCTCGGCGATGTGCTCGGTGCCATTGACCTCTTGAAGTGCCTGCTTGAGAAGATCGGAGAAATTGGCGCCATCAGCGGTCGTTTCGCCGCTCAGCGCGCCACTCTTGCCGGTTTCAGCAAGTGGCTTGATGGAGGACAGCGCGTTGAGGTTGAGAGGGTCCATGGGGTGATATCCGTTGCAGGTTCAGGATGGGGTCTTGGAATCTTCCGCGCCAGTCAGAAAACCGTCATTGCACCCGAAGAATATCCATGGCGGAGAGCGCCATGGATCGTGCGGCCCTCACGACGGCCACGTTGGCCTCAAAAGACCGACTGGCTTCCGTGAGGTTCACCATCTCCTCCACCGGATTGACGTTGGGATAGAGCACCACGCCCTCGGCGTTCGCGTCCGGGTGGGTGGGGTCGTACCGGCTGATGAATGGTTCTTTTGACGTGGTGATTTCGCCGACCTGAACGCCCGTCGCGTCGTTGCCATCAATCGTCTTGCCCATGGAGGCCACCCGGAAAACGGCGTCCTTACGCTTGAAGGGGCCTCCCTCAGCGGTTCGCGTCGTTTCGCTGTTGGCGATGTTGCTGGCGATGAGCTGCACCCGCAGCCTCTGGGCGGCCATGCCAGATGTGGCGATGCTGTTGATCTGATCGAAGCTCATGGTCGCCCCCTACTAGCCCTTCACAACCAGGTAGATTTGCCGCAGTTTGGACTGGGCAAAATTTGAAGCCAGTTGATAGTTGAACTGGGTGCGGGCCAGCTGGTTGGATTCACGGTCCAGGCTCACGTCGTTGCCATCGTTGCGCTCGTAGGAGGGCGCATTGGGGTTGGTGATGGAGGGCTGGGAGCCGCTGTTTGCGCTGGCGAAGTGTTTCGGATCTGTGCGGGCCAGGGGGGTCGGGGCATGGTTCAGCTGATCCAGCTCCGACTTCAGGGCGCTGGAAAAATCGAAATCCTTGGTCCGGTAGCCCGGGGTATCAATGTTCGAAAGGTTCGACGCAATCAGCTCCATCCGCCGGGTGGACAGGGAAAGGCTGCGATCCATGGTCTGGATCATGCGGTCGGATGAAAGAAGATCGAACATGGGAACCCTGCAAGAATCGCCGGGTTTCAGCCCGGCCACTTCTGGAGAAGCACACTCCATGCCGCTTGATCGCGTTGATTCGATCACGGGATTACCCGCGTGATTCGTTGCCCATAGGCTTGTGGCGTTGCTACACTTTGCGGAAGGGTCGCTTTATGGAAGGAAGATTTATGAACATCACCATCCGACAGGAGAAGGACGTCACCATCCTCTATCCCGAGGGCAAGATCACCCTCGGCGATGGAGACCAGGAGCTGGGCGAAGCCGTTCGCCAGACTCTGGAGGATGGCGCGCGGAAGATCATCATCAACTTCACCAAGATCAGCTACCTGGATTCCTCTGGTGTGGGTGAGCTGGTGGGCTGCTACACCTCGATCAAGAACAAGGGTGGGGAACTGCGGATTTGCGGCATGAATTCCCGCATCTTCGGCCTCATCAAGATGACAAGCCTCCACTCGGTTTTCGAAGTCAAGGACACCGAGGAAGACGCCCTCGCTGGGTTCTAGTCCAGCGGCTCATGTTTCGCGCCGCCCTTCCTGCACTCGCCTGCATCCTGGTCCAGGCGGCTCCGGGAAGTGGCGGCGTTTCCCTATTTGAGGCCCAGGCCTTCCTGCCCGTCATAATTACCGGGGGGAATGGGGATGATCGGCACTTCGCACAGAAGGCCATGGGGCTGGACGCCAAAGGCCGCTTGGCCCCGGAGGCACTGGAATCCGCGATTCTGGCTATCAAGGCCACGGATCGTTTCCAGAGCGTGACGGGCGAGCGGGATGGTGCTTCGATCCGTTTGCATCTGGCGCCATGGTCGCCGGTGTCCCAGGTCCGGTTCGTGGGGGATGAACCGTTTTCTTTCCGGAAGGTGCTTTTCCCTGATCTGAGGGGGGGCGTCCGCGCGGGGGATCTTCGGATCAAGCGATGGGCGGATCAGGCCCGGCAGCTTTTGCGGGAGGCCGGGTACCCGAAGGCCGAGGTCGCCATCCGGCGCGAGGCCAACGGCGAGCGCGTGGTGGCGGAGGTTCACGCGGGCCCCCCCGCGCGCATCCGCACCTGCGAGGTACATGGGGATCTGGAGGATGGAGGGACGCTCTGGCCCGTGGACCAGATCCTGGGCTGGGCCCACATCAAGCCCGGCAAGACCCTTTATTCCGAGGATCTGGAGCGCAGGATTCAGAAAGCCCTGCACAGCCATCTGGTGAGCGAGAAAAGACTGGAAGGGCGCGTGGCGGATTTCCGGTGGGATGAGGCCTCCGGCGCGCTGGCTTTCCGGGTGATCGCTGGTCCCGAGGTTCAGGTCAAGTTCGAAGGGGAATGGGGCTTCTCCTGGCTCTCCTGGAAGAACCGCAAGTCCTTCATTCCCCTGGAGCGCGCCATCAGCTACAGCCCGGAGCTGTTGAACGAAGGCGACCGGAACATCCTTCGCTACCTGCGCAACGAAGGCTATCTGGATGCGACGGTTGCGCATCGCAGAGAGGTGACCGCGGGCTCGGCGGCTGCGCCGCAAAAGGTGCGCATCGTCTACACCGTGCACCCTGGTGCCCGGGTTCGGCTTCGGGGTATCCGCTTCGTCCGGAATCACGATATGCCAGAGAGCACACTGCGGAAGGTGGCCAGCCTGCCCAAGGGATTCCTGGGAACTGCGCCCGTCGCCACGCCGGATACGGCGCAGGCCATGGAAGACCGGCTGCGGAACTACTACCGAAGCCTGGGCTATCCAGACGCCGTCATCCGCCGCCTGCCCATGGAGCGCCATGGGCGCGATGCCTCCATGGTCTTCCAGATCCAGGAGAAGGCCCATCGCATGGTGGATCGCCTGATTCTGGAACTGCCGTCGGATCCCGCCTGGCAGGCCTGGACCTTCGCGGAATGTCTGGCCTTGGCCATCTCAGATCGGCCCGCGTCCAGTTCCGCAGCGGGAACGGCGGATGCCACGAAGTTCTACCGCAGCGATCGGCTTGGGCTTTCCGGCGTCACCGCCACCTTGCGCGAGCACGCGGATCCCGCCCGGCCCGGGGTGCGCCTGTTCACGTTCCAGCCCAGCCGTCCCATCCCCTATGTCCGGAATGATCTGGCGATCGTCTTTTCCTCGCTTCGTTCGAGGATGAGCGCGCTCGGCGTCCAGGCGCCGGTGCCCCATCTGGAATTGGAGGGCGATGAAAACGCCACTGTCGTGCGCTTTGAGTTGGCTGATCAGCCGCGGTTGGATGTTCACCGCCTGGTCGTTCAGGGCAGCGATCAGACCCGGGCGCGGGCGGTCTTCCGCGAAACCGCCCTGGAGCCGGGGGCACCGCTTTCGCCGGATCGCCTGTTCAAAGCCCAGTCCAATCTGGGCAACCTGGGCGTCTTCCAGACCCTCGATCTTTCGAATTTCATGGAAGCTTCCGCAGAAGAGCGCCAAGGGCGAGAGTGGCAGCGCGGCGATCTGTTGCTTCGGGCCGTTGAGAATCCTCCCTGGGTGGTCACGTCTTCGTTCGGATACGACAAGAGCCAGGGCTATCACACGGGCTTGGGGCTTCAGCGCCTGAATGTGGGCGGCATGGGGCGAACGCTGGACATGGGCATCCGGGCGGGCGACGCGACCATCCAGAATCCGACCCTTCGCAAGATCTTCACCACCGGGGACTACGACCGGTCCGTGGACATGTACAACATCGGCTACACGGACCCCTGGTTTGCTCCGGGCATGCTGGAAGACTGGCTGCCGGACCGGACGCGCTTTCATACGGAAGCCGCCTACATCGAGGAACACCAGGACGTCTATCTGGTGCATCGACGCCGGATGACGGCCGATCTGGAATGGCGTCTCTCGAATCATTCCATCGTGCAGACGGGGTACCGCTTCGAGCGGGATGACGTGAAGTCCGCCGTCGAGAATATCAGTCAGCACGATCTGATCGTCCTGGCCCGCAGCCCGGATCACAGCATCATCTCGGCTCCCTATGTCCAGGTGGTGCGTGACACACGGGACAGTGCGCTGGATCCGACGGAGGGCGCTTTCACCTCGGCCCGCTTTGAGGCTGCCACCCAGTTCTTCGGGACCAGCAACAACAGCAGCTTCCTCAAGCTGGATGTGCGCCAGCAGTGGCATTGGGGCCTGGGCTACCGGGCGTCTGCGGGCGTCGTGACGCTGGGGGTGCGAGCGGGCGTCGCGCGTCCCACGGCGGGGACATCCCGGGATCTGCCGCTATCCGAGCGCTTCTTTGCCGGTGGTCCCACCACCCACCGCGGACTGGAGCCTGACGCCCTTGGACCTTTCGACACCGTCACGCTTCGGGATTCCAAACCGCCCTTCGCGCCGCTGATCGGCCCCGATGGGAATGAGAAAACCAAGACCATTCCCCTGGGCGGCCAGGCGCTGGCGTTGATCAATCTGGAATACCGCTTCCCCCTGTTCTCGCAAGGCGTATGGGGCGAGGTCTTCGTGGATTCCGGCCAGGTCTACCAATACCTTGACCGCGCGAAAGACGGGTCCTCGGCGACGGCCGCGTTTCCACCGTTCCAAACCGCCTTGGGTGTTGGACTCATCCTGAAAGTGGGACTTCCCATCAAGATCGAATACGCCGCCGATGCGCGACGCATCTTCGGATTGCCGCGCACCCAGCGCCAGCGGGACACCCAGCTTCGCGGCGTTCTCATCTCCGCCGGATTCCAGTTCTGAGGTCCGCGCTCATGGATCGCTGGGCATGAAGCGATGCTTTTCGATGGTTTGGTGAGATGATCCTCCCCATGAGAATCCCAGCCATCCTTTTCCTGACCGCCCTGATGGGCTTGTCCCTATCCGCGCAGGAGCGGGTGGTGGGCGCCACCCATCCCGATCGCTTGTTCACGAGCCCCGACCCCAAGCTGAACGCCAACAAACAGGTGGTCTACCACATCATTCGGGATCTGCTTGAGGCCAATCACTGGGAACTCGCCAGCCAGTACCTGACGGATGAATACATCCAGCACAACCCCAACGCAAAATCCGGGCGCGAGGGCGTCGTCCGATTCTTCACCGAGGTGATGAAGGTGAAGCCCCAGCCCATCGCCGATCGATTGAAGATGCCCGTCGTCTCTGTCGTCGCGGAAGGCGACCTAGTGACGGTGGCGTATCCTCGCGAAGTGAAAGATCCGAAAGATCCTTCCAAAAGCTACTCGACCACTTGGTTCGATATGTGGCGGATCAAGGATGGTCGCGCAGACGAACACTGGGACCCCGCCACGCGCCCGTAAATCTATGGGTCTGATGGACCAATCCATCCATAGGCAAGTCGAGAATCCTCTTGGATGGGACCAGGCCACTTGGTGTTGGAGTTGGGGCCCCTGAATCGGTGAAGGTTTTGGGATTACCAGGGGTGGTGAAGTCGTCTCAAAAGCCCCTTTCGGGAGGGACGTTCTTCTTTTGGTCCAGAAAACAACCTGCTTCCGCGGGGGTGGAAAACAAAAATGTACCCACTGCATTGAATGGTGCGTGGGAGTGCTGCTGTGTCCATGGTGATGAATGTGAAATATCGTTATTTTTTGATGCTTAATTTTTCTCTTGTATTTGTGGTATTGGTGGTATGCAGCTTATGTTGTTGCTGCAAATAGATGGATAGGTGCAAGGAGAAGATCATGGGAAAGCCGTACTACATCAGTATCCCCTGCGGGTTGACGCGCACGGAGCAGATCATCGATATTGCCAAGCGAATGAAATCCTTGGACAGCAATATTCATATTCATGCCTACGATGCGGTACAGGGGTTGTTGTGGAATGGTGGACGCATCATCTACAACTCTCGGATGTCTCAATACTCCATCGCCAAGAATGAGCAGTTGTACGATGTGACAGTCGAAAATCTACCGGAGGCTGTCCGTCGAGTCCGCATGCTGAATGACCATGGCATCCCATTCAACCTGACGTTGAACAACGTTCTTGAGAATGTTGACATTGAAGATGAGGATGGCAATTATCTTCTGCGGAATCTCGAAAATGATTTGAACAGCGTAACGCTTGCCACGCGTGCGCTTACGTATCATGTCAAGAGCAACTATCCCAAGTTCAAAACCATGTGTTCCATATGTTTCGCCTATGGAAAAATAGAAGAATATCTTCGTGCCTGTGAGATCTACGATTTGGTCGTAATGATACCAATCTTTGCCTATCTTCCTGAGAAAGTAGCCCAGCTTCCCGTGGAGAAACTATCCTTCATTGTGAATGACAATTGCAACCTTTTCTGCCAGAGAAAGGAACACTATCAGAGCATGAGCCGCGCCAGTATGGCTGGATTGACCACGATTGATGAGCAGGCGCGCTGCAAAACTGTAAGTTGTCCCTACAGGCAAAAGCCAGGCTATAGGAAATTAATTCCAGATGGCTTTGATGAAAAAACATGTGATCGCGTGGCAGCCATTGCTAGTAAACAATTCGATAGCTTGGGGGATCTCTCTAAGCTTCCTGGTGGTGTTAATTTTAATATATCGCCCATTGCTCGAGCTGAGCTTGTGAAGATCGGTGTAAATCACTTCAAACTCCAAGGGCGAGAGATGAACCAGAAGAATTTTGATAGACAGGTTGTCGAATTTCTTGAAGCCTTTGTGAAAAACGATCTGTTATAAAATGGTTTTATCTTGTTGTTTCTGGGAGCCCTCCTTCTACTTTTCCGTGTCCGAAGTTTTTAGTGTAGAACGCTGAAAGTCCCCATCAGTATTGTGATATGTGCAAGTTGCACGCCAAAATATAGCCATGTGATTTGGATTTGGATTTGGATTTGGTTGCTTGCTGAGTATGGGCTATAGCCTAAACTTATGGGCATGTTCATTGCCGTGGTGCCCAACCGGAAATCCAGACCGACCATCCTCCTGCGCGAGACCTACCGTGAGGATGGGAAAGTTCGCAATCGCACCCTGGCGAACCTGACGGCCTGGGCGCCCGAAAAGATCGCGGCCTTATCGGCGGCGCTGGATGCGGCCAGGTCTGGAAATGTGGGCACGGGCGTGATCGAACTCCTTGAGACCGTTCCCCATGGCCATGTCCATGCGGTGTTGGGGACCCTGCG
>DAOPYE010000063.1:0-15766 GCA_035352715.1 Holophaga sp.
CCTGCGCGAACTGGCGCGCGAAGCCGAAGCGCTCGGCCTGGTACTGCTCCCGGGCGTGAAGTCGTATGCCACGGATCCCGACTACCTGGATGCGCTGGAGGATCGGATCCGACAATCACTGTCGAATTCCCCCGACGCGGCCCTCGTCTTCAGCGCCCACGGCCTGCCGCTTCGCCAGATTCGGGCGGGAGATCCTTACGAGCGCGAGCTCCACGCCACGATCGACGCCCTGAAAACCCGGCTGGGTCCAATCCCCGGAGGCTGTCATCTCGCCTACCAGAGCAAGGTCGGGCCGATGGCCTGGCTGGGGCCTTCCCTGGAGACGGTGCTGAAGAATTTGGCGGGCCGGGATGTCGTCGTCTGCCCTATCAGCTTCACCGGCGAGCACATCGAGACCCTGCACGAACTGGACATCCACTACCGCGCCCTGGCCCAGCGCTTCGGCATCCAGGGCTACGCCCGCGTCCCCGCGCCCGGCCTGCATCCTGCATTCATTCGCTGCCTGGCGAAGCAGACGCTGGGGGCGCTGGAACATGCTGGCTGCTGAAGCATCTGAAGACCAGGACGGGTTGGATGGGCCCTGTCACAATGGGTCGTCCACGGGTTCTTTTAGGCGTGAAATCATGATTCTTCGCAAGGAATACGGCTTCGAGGCCGCCCATTTCATCTACAACCATCCCGGCAAGTGCCGAAATCTGCACGGGCACAGCTACAAGCTGTTCGTCTGTGTCGAGGGCGAAGTGAAGCCGGAGACGGGCATGATCATCGACTTCTACGATCTCTCGCAGATCGTGGTGGAGCGCGTGATCAGCCGCCTGGATCATCACTTTCTCAATGATCTGATCCCGCTGTCCACGGCCGAGAACATCTCCGTATGGATCTGGCAGCAGCTCAAGCCCGCGCTGCCGGGCCTGTGCCAGATCGAGCTGTTCGAGACCACGGACAACTGCGTGATATACCGGGGGGAATGATGGCTTCGCGCATGAAGTGGCTGGCCATCCCCGCGCTGACGCTGCTGGGGGGATGCAATCTCCTGGATCCGCGCGTGGCCTACCGCGAAGCGGCGCAGAAGCTCAACGTCACCCTGGATCGCGTGGAACCCAAGCTGGATTTGGCCTTCCCGCTGGATCGCTCGCGCCTGCGGCTAAAGCTGACGCTGGGCGTGGATAACCCGTCCGATCTCCGCCTTTCTGCACGGTCCCTTGGCGGCGATATCCGCCTGGAGCGCAACGGCCGCGTCTTCAATATCGGGCGCCTGAGCTTCGAGCATGGCGTGGATCTGCCCGCCCACGGCCGCGTGCCGGTCGTCGCCGAGATCAGCATCGCCTACGGCGATCTGAAGGATGCGCTGCCCGCCCTGCAGGGCGTGGTCATCGAGAACCAGAGTGGTGTCTGGACGCTGGATGGATCGATGCAGGTGGATGTCCTGGGCATCCCCTTCACGGCCCCTCTGCGCACCCGCAAACACGTCGGGCATTGATATGCTTCGCGCCGTGGTGTTCGATCTGTGGAACACCCTGGTGCATAGCCGTGGCGGGGATCCCTTTCGGCATCTGGGCGCATTCATGACGCCCGAGCAGATCGTCCATCTGCCCGCCATGGAGCGCGACGCCATGAGCCGCCGCTACGAGAGCGCCCAGGCCTTCCTGGCGGGCTGGCGCGTGCTGCTGGGGCTTGGCGCGGAGCAGCACCGCGCCATGGCCGAGGTGCTGGAACAGGCGGCGACGGACGCGGAATGCTACCCCGAGGCCCAGGATGCGCTCGCGGCCGTGCGCTCCATCGCCCGCACCGCGCTGCTCTCCAACACGCAGAGCTTCGATATGGCATTCCTGGAGCGCCTGGAATTGGCCTTCCCCGCGGGGCAACGATTCCTGAGCGCCGAGCTGGGCGTCCTGAAGCCGGACCGCGCCGCCTTCGAAGCGGTGCAGGCCCGCATGGGGCTATTCCCGGGCGAGCTGGCGATGGTGGGTGATAGTTGGGATGACGATGTGCGGGGCGCGCTGGATGCAGGATGGACGGCGATCTGGCTGAACCGCGATGGAAGACCGAGGCCCGCGCATGACCCGGAAGCGGACTTGATCGAGGTGCGGGATCTGGCGCAGGTGCCCGTCGCCATCGCCGCCCTTCAGGCGGGGGCGCGATGCAATACCTGCTTGGGCTGATATTCTTTCCATCCATGGACATGAACGCACGCGAAACAGGAGTCACCCCATGAGCACCGTCGAGAGCATCCAGGCCGAAGCCAAGAAGCGCATGAAATCGTCCATCGAGACGCTGAAGAAGGAAATGGCGACCATCCGCACGGGCCGCGCCAACGCGTCGATCCTGGATTCCGTGGAAGTCGAATACTACGGCTCCACGATGCCCCTGAATCAGATCGGCTCTGTCACGGTGCCCGAATCATCCACGCTGGTCATCACGCCCTACGACAAGAGCGCCATCAAGGCCATCGAGACCGCGATCCTGAAATCCGAGCTGGGCCTGAACCCCGGCAATGACGGCAATGTGATCCGCCTGCCCATCCCGCCCCTCACGGAAGAGCGCCGCAAGGAGCTGACCAAGCTCGTGGCCAAGCTGGCCGAAGAGATCCGCACCGCCATTCGCAACGTCCGCCGCGACGCCAACGATGACGTGAAGAAGGTCGAGAAGGACAAGACCTCGGGCCTGAGCGAGGACGCCGCCAAGAAGGCGCTGGAGGTGATCCAGAAGGTCACCGACGAAGCCATCAAGGAAGTCGACGAGATCGTGAAGCACAAGGATGCCGAGATCATGAAGATCTGAAGCAGATCGATCCGGGGCCTTCGGGCCTCAACGAGAAAGGGCGCGGAAATCCGCGCCCTTTCTCGTTTTCAGGAATCTCAGTGCTTCAGCTTCCAGACATCCAGGAAGAGCGCCAGCCCCATCAGCGTGATGATGAAGAAGAACCCGCCGGTCATGATGCGCTCCTTCATCTGGATGGAGAGATCCTTCCGCCGCAGCTTCTCGAAGGTGAGGATCGCCATGTGGCCGCCATCCAGGAAGGGGATGGGCAGCGCGTTCAGCACGGCCAGATTGATGGAGATGAAGGAGCAGGTGAACAGGAACGCCAGCCAACCAGCTTTGGCAGCTTCGCTGCCCACCTTGGCGATGGCGATGGGGCCGCCCATCTCCTTGATGTCCAGGGCGCCGCTCACCAGGCGACCATAGCCCTTGATCACGGTCCAGGTGATGTTCTTCGTGGCGCGCAGCGACATGGGAACGGCCCGCCCCAGATCCGCGAACTGGAACGCGCGGGGTGCACCCTCGGGCTCGCCGGGCACGTTCTGGATGCCCAGGCGACCGGTCTTGCCCTCGGCGCTCGGCGTCAGGATCAGGTTCAGGTTTTGACCCCCGCGGCGAACTTCAAAGGCGATCGGCTGGCCCGGGTGCTTCTGGATGAAGGGGACGATATCGTCGTTCCAGTCCGCCTGCGGCAGCTGGTGGGGCCCTACGCGACGCAGTTCGTCGCCGGATTTCAGGCCGCCCGCTTCCGCCGCGCCGCCCGCGATCACCTGCACGCGCACGGGGGGATCGGGATAGCGCACCTGGTTCAGGCTGATGGCGTAGAGCAGGATGGCGGCGGTGGCGAGATTGGACAGGATGCCGCCCGCATAGAACAGCATCCGCTTGCGGTAGGGCTGATTCAGGAAGCCGTAGAGATCCTCGGCGTCGGGCTCCTCCGGGTTGTAGCCAGCCAGCTTCACGTAGCCGCCCAGGGGCAGCGCCGAAAGGCGCACATCCGTCTCGCGCCACTTGAAGCCCAGCAGGCGCGACCCGAATCCCAGCGAGAAGGTCTCCACCGGCATGCCCATCCATTTGGCCGCGAGGAAGTGCCCCAGCTCGTGCAGGAAGATCAGTCCCGCGATCATCACCACCGCGCCAGCGATGCCAACCAGCTTGGGGGTGGCAACCAGGGCGATGACCAGGACAGGGGCCAAAGCAGGAGCGAGAGTCAGGAAACGCTTCATGGGGATCCTTGCGACACGTCCCATCCATTGAGGGGCGAAAGATTGATTATCCCGAGAATACGCCAAAGGGCCTATGCGATTCCTCCGCGCACCGAACGGTTCATCTACACTCCTGTCATGAAGCCGATCGCCTTTCCATGTGCAGGGTCCTGCAGGCGCGCCTGGTTGGGCGCGGGCCTTCGCCTGTGGATGCCGGTGCTGATGACCCTGGGGCTTTCGGCCCAGGAGCGCATGAGCCTTGAACGGCGCGAGCCGGACTACCGCTTCCGCATGCGGGCGGAATACCGCGTCCCCGGCCAGCGCAGACTGGCCCTGGCCCTGCGCGGCGGCAGCGCCAAGGGCCTCGCCCATCTGGGCGTCTTCCAGGGGCTGGATGCAGAGAATCTGCCCGCCGACGCCATCACAGGCACCAGCGCGGGCAGCCTCATGGGCAGCCTGTACGCCTCCGGCTTTTCGGGCGAAGGCATCGCCACACTGTTCCGCAACCGGGATTTCGGGATCGTCATGGACGACCGCTGGCGCGAGCCGGGCTGGTCCCTTTCCGAAGATGAACGCGCCCACGCGACCCTGTTCAGCTTCGCGTTCCGCCATGGGCGTCTGGATCTGCTGCCCGGTGGCATCCGCAGCCGGAAGATGCGCCTGGCCCTGATGCCTCTGCTGGGGCGCGCCGCGTGGATGGCGGGCGGCGATTTCGATCGCCTGCGCATGCCGCTGCGCGTGGTCACCAGCGATCTGACCGATGGCCGGGGCCGCGTATTCGCCTCGGGATCCCTGGTCGACGTGGTGATGGCCAGCACCTGTCTGCCCGGCATCTTCGAGCCCGTGGAAATCGACGGCCATCAGTTCGTGGATGGCGGCCCCTACGAAAACCTGCCGGTGCTGACTTCGCGCGCGGCCTTCCCCGAAATGGCCCAGGTGGGCGTCGCCATCGGCCGGCCGTGGAACCGCGAGGCCAAGGGCAATGTGCTGACGCTCATGGACGCTTCGCTCGATCTGGCCATGGCGCAGACCGAACAGCGCAGCGGCGCTTCGGCGGATCTCTTGATCCGGCCCGATATGACAGAGAGTGACGAATTCGATTTCCATAATCAGGTGGATGCCCTGACTGCCCTGGGGCGCTCGGCCTTCGACGCGCATCGCCTGGAGCTGGAGCGCCTGATCTACGGTCCCCAATCCGAGCGCCCGGCGGCTTCCAGTGTGCAACTGGCGGACGACGGCGGCATCCCGGAAGCCAAGGCCTGGCTGGAGACGATCTGCAAGGACGAGCCAGCGACGGGGCCCCTTCCCCGCCGCGCGCTGTGGCGCGTCCTGCGCCGGGCGCACACGGATCTGCCCATCGCCGGAGCCGAAATCACGCTGGGCGCGGGGCCGCAGGATCCCGCCACGCTTCGCCTGATCCCCGCGCCCATGATCAGGAAGATCGAACTAGATCTGCCCGAACACTGGACCTCGGGAACCCCTGCCCAAATCCGCGCTTGGCTGGCCGAGCCCCCCTTCGCCCTGGCAGAAGGACAGCGCTTCCGGGAAGGTACGTGGGGCCGCGCGCTGGAAGCCCTGCTGGTGAGAGCGGTGCTGAACCAGGCACCCATTCTGGATCTACAAGGCAGTGGCCTCCAGCCGGATGGCACGCTGGTACTGCGGGTGAGGGAGCCGCGCATCCATCAGGTGCTGAGCGTGGATACGACCTTCCAGCGCCCCCTGGCCCGCTTCCTGGAACCCCTGCGCCGCCAGCCCGTGCGCACCGATGAGCTGGCCGAAAGCCTGAACCGGGCCAGCACGCGCCTGGGGCTTTCGCGCCTGCTGCCGGAACTGCGCGAGGACAGCGGCCAGTTGAATCTGGTGCTGAAGCCCCAGAAGGCCCCCTCCCTCGAGCTGCAACCCCAGTTCGCCTACGAATCCGCCTGGGGCGGCCACGTGGGCCTGGATATCGGCAGCCCGGATGTGCTGGGCACCGGCACGCAGCTTCAGCTGCACGGCGCGGTGAATGATCTGCAGACGCGGCTTCAAGGCCATCTGCTGGGCGTCTCGCGCGCGCTGCCCAGCGTGGGGCTGGGGCTATCCGGCAGCCTGCTGCGCCAATGGTTCCCCACCGAAGCGGGCGCCCCCGACCGCAAGATCATGCAGGGCAACGTGGGGCTGCGCTTCCTGGGCCGCTTCGGAATGGAGGACCGCGGCCTGCTGCAAGTGGATCTCGGCCAGGCGCGGGGCTATTCGAGAACAGCGGGCGTCCTCACCCCCACCCATCGGGCCAACTGGATGAAGGCCGCCTTCGAATGGGATTCCTTCGACTACCACACCCTGCCCACGGATGGCTTTCTGGTGCGCGGCGCCTATTCGCGGGCCTTCCACGCGCAGGAGGGCCCGATGTTCACGGAAGGCTATCTGCGCCTGCGCCGCCTGTGGGGACGCCTGGGACCCGAGGGCAGCCCCGTGGGCCTGGATCTCGACGCCGAGGTGGCGACCCAGAAGGATGCGCCCATGGAGCGGTGGTCCATCGTCGGCGGCTCGGAATCCTTCATCGGGAGCCATAGCGCGCGCTACCTCGCGCCCAATATGGCGATCCTGCGAACGGGATTCCCCTTCACGGCGGCGACCTTCCTGGGCGTGGCCATCCAGGCCGTGCCCCGCATCGATATCGGGCGGATCGCGCCCAACTACCAGGAGCTCTACCGGGGCGATCGCGTGATCGGCTACGGCCTGGTGCTGCGCGGCGCGCTCAAGAGCCTCTACCTGGAACTGGCCGCCGGACGGACCGAGTACCGGGATGCGCAATCCAGCTCGCTGAGACAGGAAAAGCACCTCAGCTTCCTCATCGGAAGCCGCCCCTTCGATCTGTGGAAGGGACGCTGAGCTATTCCCGATCGCCCTTGCGGATGCGGTCCATCTCGCGCTTGGCTTCGCGCTCCTTCAGAGATTCGCGCTTGTCTTCGTGGCTCTTGCCCTCGGCCAGGGCGATGCGCACCTTGATCAGGCCCCGCTCGTTCAGATAGATGGCCAGCGGGATCAGCGTGTAGCCCTTGCGATCCACCTTGCCCAGGATCTTGTGGATCTCCGCGCGCTTCAGCAGCAGCTTGCGCGGGCGCAGGGGCTCGTGATTCGCGTAGGTGCCGAACTCGTAGGGCGAGATGTGCGCCTGCTTGAGCCACAATTCCCCGTCGGATTGATCCACGTAGGCGTCCTGAAGCTGACCGCGGCCCGCGCGCAGCGCCTTGACCTCGGTGCCCAGCAGGGCCACGCCCGCCTCCCAGGTTTCAAGGATGTGATAGTCGTGAAGCGCCTTGCGGTTGCGGACGAGATCCTCGGACATGGCCCTAGTGTATCGGTCTATGATGAAAGCCCAACCCTTCACACCCAAGCTTCCAGGCACGCCCTCAAGCCTGTTTTGCCGCTGGCACGGCAGGCCTTCATGGAAGTTTTCGGCAGACCGGATGATGCATGCTTCGACCCCGCACCTGGATGTCCCTTGCGCTGATCGGCGCGGCAACCGTTCCCGTGCTGCTCTATGCGGCACAGCGCCACCACAAGCGCGCCGCCCACGCAGCGCCTGACGCGCGATCCGCGCGCTCACATCCAGCATCCGGGCAAGCGCAGGTTTCCACTCGAAATGCCGCCCGGAATCCTGCGCCATTGCCCGACTGGTGCCTGAAGGGCGGCCTGATTTCGGGCGGCGGGTTGACCGCCCAGGCGCGCGGCGAATGGCCCGCGTGGATGCAGCTCCTGCTGTGCGAGACGCCCCCGACCAACCTTCCAACGATCAGCGCCGAAGCCCTGGCAGACGCCGATCTGTACAAGATCCCCGATGTCTACCTGAACCAGGCGATCGCCCGCCTCGCAGACAAGGGCGTCTTCACGCCGCGCATCCTGCGCCAGGCGTGCGCCATCGGTTACACCGCCCGCGCGGAGGGCTGGGTGCCCGCGCGCACGGCCTACCAGGTGGCCTATCTGGCGCATCGGCCCCTGCCCGTGGAAGATCCCATCACCACCTCGCGGTTGCTCACGGAGCTGGCGCTGAACAGTGAACAGGCTGTGGTGCGCCAGGCGTTGGAGCGGACGCCCTACCCTGCCAGCGCCTCCGAACGGGCGGCGTACCTGCGGGCGCTGGAGCCCGCGAAAGCCGCTGCCAAGGACCGTGCACTGGATCGCTCGCGTCCCGTCTGGGAGCGCCTGAGCGCGCTGACGAGCCTGCGCGATCCCGCCGACGCCAAAACACTCGTGGCCTCTTTCCGCCAGACCGATGGCCTGGATCGGGCCGTGTTCCATGCGCTGACGCGCGAATGGATCGATCTGTCGGACCCATTGGTGGATGAGGCCATGGCCATGCGCAAGGCCGTGGACGAGCGCGCCCCGTGGTTCCTGGTGCGCCCTCAGGAGCGCGTCTCGGATCTGCTGTGGGAGCGCGCCTCCGACGCCCTGGCCCAGGGCCGAGATGACGAGGCGATGCGGCTGGCCCGCCGCCTGCTGGAGCGCTATCCCAGCTCGAGCCTATCGGATTGCGCGGCCCGCCTGATCGCGTCGCTGGATCCCCGCGCGGCCCGCCCAAATGCGGTGTTGCGCGTGCCCGGCGATGTCACCTGGTTCAACGCGGATCGCCTGATCGAGATCCTGAGCGCCGGCCCGGTCGATGCCTGGCCCGAGCCCTTTCAGGCAAGCGCCCAGCGCGGTCGCTTTGATTTGATCCTGGCCGCGGTGGACCCGGAGCGCGATCCCGCGACGTTTCTTCGCGCAGCGCATCTGGCGGGACAACAGGATCTGGTCACGCGCTTTCTGGCCTGCGAGCGCATCGCGTCGCCCAGCCTGGCGGCCTATCTCTATCCCACGGCCCTGGCCGATCTGGCAGACCGGCTGCTGCGGGAGGAGGGCCTGGAGGGCCAGGTGGACGCGGCCTTCGTGCTGGCCATGGTGAAGAACGAAAGCGTCTTCCAGCCCACCGCCCGTTCGGGCGCCGACGCCTTCGGCATCATGCAATTGCTGAAACCCACCTTCCGCGCCATGGCGGGACGCAACGCCGATATCCTCGACCCCGAAACCAATATCCGGGCGGGCATCCGCTACTACCGGCGCATCATCCGCAGCGCCCAGCTCGAGCAGCTGCCCATGGAGGCCCGGCTGTGCTACGTCCTGGCGGGCTACCACGCGGGCGAAGGCCGGGCCAAGCGCTGGCGGACCGCCACGGAGGAAGCGCTTCAGGGCCGCACCTCAGCCCGGGCGATGATCCTGCGCATCGAGGCCATTCCCATCACCAGCACGCGCCAGTACGTCGCCCACGGCATGGGGGATTGGCAGATCTTCCGCCGAAAGCTCGGGCGCTAGGCTCAAGAACCGACCACCACCATGCTAGATTCAGCCACCCAAACCCCTTGATCACATCGGAGAAAACCATGAAACGGCTTCGCCATCTGCCCATGCTCGTCGCGGCCCTGCTCACGGCGGGATCCGCCCTCTGCGCCGCAGATTACGGGTTCCAGATCACGGCTTCGAAACCCGGCGGCGATCTGGGCAAGGCGGGCTACCAGGACGGCAAGATCGGCCTCGGCGCAGGCTTTCAGATGCTGTTCGATCTGGGCGGCGGACACGCCCTGGTCCCCCGCGTGGACTACACGCAATACAAGAACGACCGCACCCAGAGTTCCATCACCTTGAAACGGAAGACCCGCGTGACCAGCCTCGGGATGGATTACGAGCACTACTTCTCAGGCACCACGAACGTGGGCGGATACACGCTGCTGGGCCTGGGCTTCCAGTCCGCCCAGATCGACCTGGAGGACGCGACGAGCGCCTACCACCAGAAGATCTCCGTGAAGCACGGCGCCGCCTTCATCGCCGCGGGCGTCGGCTACCGGTTCGTCCAGACCGTGGGCGTCGAACTGCGCTACATCGGCATGAGCGAATACAAGGCCGATCCGACCGTCACCGGCCCCTCGCTGAACGCGTCGGTTGTATTTCGATTTTGATGAAAACAAGACAACCGATCCATCCGTGAAACAAGTCCACCGAGGAGGCTCTATTCATGAGATTCAGATACCTGCTTTTAGCTCCCCTGGTTTTCGCGTGGACTTCAGCCCAGGCAGGCCAGACCCTGAACATGAATCCCATTTTGTTCCACGATGGCTCCATCGCAGGTATCCCAGAAGTATTTGGGAATTGGAAGCTGGAGGTTGAATTTGCTCCAGATCCATCCAAAAACCATAATTCCACCATCAAGAAACTATCCATCGTTCGAGATGGCGTCACCATCACCATGCCCAGCGCAGTAACCGGCATCCTTCCAACAAACAACATCAACCAAATCCAGGTATCAGCCTATTGCGATAGCAACGAAGATTCATCCAAATGCAATTTAAGGGTTCTCTTTAAAGATCCAAGCTACAAACCGGCGAGGAATGATGGACCAGGCACCCCCGATTACCTGCTGGTTTTCAATCTCAACACAGGCAAATTGAGAGAGATGTTCTTCATGGCCGTAAGGGATCACGGAAGATCCATTCGCCCCATTCCCATCAACCTAAAAATGTGGTGCAGCCCGAGCGAAATCGAATCAGCCATCGAACCCGAAGCCGTCAAATAGTCCGAAGATCAAGCGTCCATCGATATCCCACGGGACGAATCGCAGTAGCCATCCTGAACCAACAAAGCCGGAATCCGTGGCGGGATTCCGGCTTTGTCGTGTTGCTGCGTGAGAGATTCGCCTGCGCCCTATCGTGTCGTCAGCACGGCGGCATATCCGCCTGCGGGGGCGAGTTTCAATTCGAGGGTGGTGGCGGCTGAAACATCGCTGCTGGTTTCCGAAAGCTTTTCGGGGGCGGTGGCGGATGCTGGCGTATCGGCGAAGGCCCGCAGTTTCCAATGCCCGGAGCCCAGGAAGCCGAGCGGCACGCGCACGTTCAAGGGCGCGTCGCCATTCATGGCCGCGAGGTACCAGCGCTGGCCCGAACGGCGGGCGATGACGACGTGCTGGGCGACCTCGGCGGAAAGCACCACGGTGTCATCCCACACGGTGGGCAGGCCGCGGAAGAACTCGACGCCGACTTGCCCGCGGTAGTTCTGCGGATGATCGCAGAGGCAGAGCAGCGGGCTGAAGTAGACGACGGTCTCCGCCAATTGGCGGGCGCGGGTGCCGACCACCTGGGCCGGTTGGGTGACCTTGAAATCAGCCTTCGTGCGATTGAGGAAGCCGCCGGGCGTGAAGTCCATGGGCCCGAGCAGGCCGCGCGTGAACGGCAGCGTGACGGTGTGCAGCGGCGTGCAGGCGTCGGCTAGCCACGGGATCTTGTTGTACTCGTTGCCCAGCACGCCTTCCTGCGTGATGTAGTTGGGCCAGGTGCGCGCAAGGCCGGTGGGCTTGTAGGCCCCGTGCAAATCGACCATCAGGTGATGGCGCGCGGCGGCGGCCAGCACATCGGCATACCAGCGCACCGTCTCCTGGCTATCGCTGTTCATGAAGTCGATCTTCACGCCGGCGAAGCCCCATTGGGCCACCTGGGAGAACACCTTCTCGAAACCCTGGCGGTCGAGATCGTGCGAATCGATCCAGAGCAGCAGGCGGACATGGCGTTCGCGTGCGTAGGCCACAAGCCCGGGGATATCGACGTGGGCCGCGGGTTTGGTGAGATCGGCCTTCGGATTGTTCATCGGCTCGTACCAGAACCAGTCGATGAGCTGGTACGGGAAACCCATCTCAGCGGCGAAATCGATGTATTCCTTGTGGGAACGCGTGTCGCCGCGGGAATTGAGGCCCTTGAAGTCGGGCTGGGTCGGGTTGATGCCGGTCCACCAGGAATCCCAGGCGGTGATACCGGGCTTGATCCACGAGGTGTCCTCCAGCTTCGAGGGCGTGGCCAGCGTGGCGATGAACTCGCTCGCCACCAGATCCTTAGCCTGACGGGCGAGCTGGATCGTGCGCCAGGGGCTCACGCGGCGTTCCTGGCCGTAGACCAGGCCGCGACCATCCTTGCGCTGCGCGAGAGCGACCCGCGCGCCGGGGCGGGGCGCACCTTGGGCATCCGGCCCGGCGGCGACAACGAACATGCCGGCCCAGTCCAGCAGATCGGACTCGGCAATGGCGGCGAAGCCGCTCGGCAGATTCACCAGGAGCGGCAGCACGTGCGGGCGACCGAGATGGCCGTCGAGCTGGGTGAGCCGTTTCTCCGGGTACTGGTTCTCGGCGCATTCCGAGAAGTTGCCCGCCCAGCAGGTGAGATCCGTCGGGAAGATGAACTCGGTTTGCTCCTGGGTGACCGTGTAGGCCTCAAGGCCCGGCTGCGCCGGAATCTCATAGCGCAGCGCAACGCCCTGATCGTAGGCGCGCACGATGAGATTGAGGCGCGACGGCGCGTCGGACGTCTCGCGCAGCGCGACGGTGAGTTCGCGGTAGTGATCGCGCACCGTGCGGCGCTGGCCGAAAGCGTTTTCCCATGTGCCGTCGTGATCCGAGCGGCTGGCGTTCGTGATGCGGGTGCTGCGCCCCATCGAAAAGCCGCCGGCGAATTCAAGCCCCAGGCGGGAATCGGCGATCACCGGCTTCCCATCGAGGGTCACCTGGTAGCGCAGGCCGTTCGTGTCGCTCACGGAAACAGCGATTGTGCCATCGGGCGACGTGACCGTCTCCGTTGCACCGAACAGGGACGGAGAACAGGCCATCGCAAGCGACAGCAGGCCGCCCATCACGCGGCTGGATATTGGGCACATGGGAATTCCGTTTCGCTGTTAGCGCTTGAACGTGGTGGTGAGCTTCAGATCCGCGGAGGATTCGCCCGCCGAAAGGGTCCACTCGCCGGAAGGCGTCGTGTAGGCCTTCTTCTCCACATCCCAGCGGCGCAGCGCGATGGCGGGGACGTTGATCGACACCGTGCGCTTTTCGCCAGCCTTGAGATGCACGCGGGTGAATCCGCACAGGGCGCGGATCTCCTGGGGCTTGGACGCCGCCGGGGGCACCGCATACAACTGCACCACATCGTCGCCCTCGACCTTGCCGGTGTTGGCGACATCGACCTTCACCGTCAGGCCGCCATCCCGTTCGGGCGCAACCTGCAGATGGGCGTAATGGAAGGTCGTGTAGCTCAGGCCGTGTCCGAAGGCGTAGAGAGGACGGCCGTTGAAGTATCGGTACGTGCGGTTCTTCATCGAGTAGTCGTTGAAGTCCGGCAGATCGGCCGTGGACCGGTAGAAGGTGACGGGCAGATGGCCGGAAGGATTGATCACGCCAAAGAGGGCTTCGGCCACCGCGCGGCCGCCCTGCTGACCGGGATACCAGGCCTGCAGGATCGCGGGCAGGTGTTCGTCTTCCCAGGGCAGCGCCATGGCCGAGCCGCTGCAGTTGACCATCACGACAGGCTTGCCCGTGGCGTGCAGCGCGCGGACCAGATCCTCCTGCTCCTGCGGCAGCTCGATGGAATCGCGGTCGAAGCCTTCGCCTTCCTGGGCGGCCGTGATGCCGCCCGCATAAATGATCACATCCGCCGAAGCAGCCAGATGCAGGGCCTCGGCCTTCAGCTCAGCGACGGGGCGCTTGGTGGTGTTGTCCTGGCCGCTCCAGGGGGCGCTACCGGGCTTGGTGGTGGTGGGGCTGCCCAGGGCGAAGCTCACCTTGATATCGGAACCCGCGATGCGGCGGATGCCATCCAGGATGGAGATGGGCTGCGAGGAGGAGCCGTGGTAGTTGCCCTCCAGCATGGACTTCGAATCGCCGTTGGGACCGATGACGGCGATCTGCTTCACCTTGTCGCGATCAAGGGGCAGCACGCCGGTGTTCTTCAGCAGCACCAGGGACTGGCGGGCCAGATCCAGCGCCACCTGGCTGTGGGCGGGAATATCGTTGTCCTTCAGCGTGTAATGCGAGAAGGGCACCTTGTCCGCGGGATCGAAGAGTCCCAGGCGGAAGCGCGTCCACAGCGTGCGATACAGCGCTTCGTCGATCTCCTTCTCGGTGACCATGCGTTCCTGCACGGCGCGCACCAGGGCGTTGTAGTCGCCGCCGCAGCAGAGGTTGCACCCGGCCTTCACGGCCGCGGCCGCGGCCTGTTCGGGCGTCTCCACGTAGTGATGCTGCTTCTCGGCGTAGATATCGCGGATGGCGTCGCAGTCGGATACGACATATCCATCGAAGCCCCACTTGTTGCGCAGCAGATCCGTCAGTAGGAAATGGTTCGCGCTGGCGGGCACGCCGTTCACCGCGTTGTAGGCGCTCATCACGCCCGCGACGTTGCCTTCGCGCACCAGGCGCTCGAACTGGGGCAGGTAGGTGTCGTAGAGATCCCGGTCGGAAATCTTGGCGTCAAAGCGGTGGCGATCGGGTTCGGGGCCGCTGTGGACCGCGTAGTGCTTGGCGCAGGCCATGGCGAGCATGTAGTTCGGATCATCGCCCTGGATGCCTTTGACGAACTGGATGCCGATCTCGGAGGTGAGGAAGGGATCTTCGCCGTAGGATTCCTGGCCCCGGCCCCAGCGGGGATCGCGGAAGATGTTCACGTTGGGCGTCCAGTAGGTGAGCCCCGCCCACCACTTGGAGTCGCCGTTGTTGCGGTTGGCGTAGTCGTTGAACTTGGCGCGGCCCTCGACGCCGATGACGTTGCCTTCCTGCTTGAACAGGCCCGGATTCCACGACGCCGCGGCGCCCACGGGCTCGGGGAAGACGGTGGCGAAGCCGTTGTTGGCCACGCCGTGCAGCGCCTCGTTCCAGTAGTCGAAGGCGGGCAGGCCCAGGCGGGAAATGGCGGGAGCGGCGTTCTTGAGCTGCGCCACCTTTTCCGCCAGCGACATGCGGCGGATCAGATCCGTCGCGCGGGCGCGGAGCGGCTTGGAGGGATCACGCCAGATCATGGGCTCGTTCACCACCGGAGGAATCGTGGCGGCTGCCGAGAACTCGTCGGCCAGCTCGTTGGCCGCGATAGAGATCACCTCGGCCCCGCTGGCGTCCTTGATCCGGATGCGATTGAACTTCGCCCGTCCCTTGCTGGCGGAGAAGGTCAGGCGCATGGGGCCGCGCAGCGCGTCATCGGGCTTTTCCACAAAGCCCGTGATGGTGGCGATCTTGTTGGCACCCCCGGCCGCCTTGAACAGATCGAAGTCCTTCGCCAGCACGTCATCGCCAGCGGTCACGCTGAACACGCGCTCGCCCGCTGCGGTCGCCGTGGTCTCCGCCGCGATGATCTCGATGGCGTATCGGCCTGCGGGCAGATTGGCGATGGTGACGGTGAACTTCAGGCCCGTGACGTTTTCCACATAGGCGCTTGCATCGTTGGCGGCACCCTTGATGAACATCGGAGGCGGTTCCTTGCGGTGCGTGAACTCGCCGCTGACCGTCACCTTGCCGCCGCAGCTCTTGCAGGTCTCGTCGGCGCCGAACAGCATCGAGCCAGACACCAGAGAGGTGGACAGCATCGAACCCGCCAGCAATGGGCGTCCAATGCGAGAAAAGATCGTTCGGGAAGGTGTCATGGAGGCTCCAAGATTACAGGTCGACGTATATACGACCATTCTCGCGCGAAAGGGTTGAAGGGTGGAGGCCCATCTTCGAGGGGCGCCTCCCCGGTAAAAGCCCGTATTCGAAGGGTTCACACGCCCACGACGGACACCACGACCAGGGCCTTCACAGATCCATCAACGCTCGATCAGCACCCCTCTGGAATAGGGCTGAAGCTGGATCACGAAGCGCCGGATCTCGATATTCATGTCTCGCGAGGCATACACATCCACCCAAACCTGCGCTTTGTCCTTCAATTCTGGGGGTATGGGCATGGCGTGATGCCGCGTCGTCACCGGTGTAAAGACGCTCCACGTCTTCC
>DAOPYE010000064.1:0-15632 GCA_035352715.1 Holophaga sp.
AGCGCGCTCAAGAGCCTGGAAGAAGTGATGCCGGAAACCTTTAGACAGTTGCTGTCCACCTGCAATCGCCTGGAAAAGCACTTCAAGGACATGCAGGATCTGGAATTCACCATCGAGCAGGGCAAGCTGTTCATGCTCCAGACCCGCAACGGGAAGCGGACCGCGCAGGCCTCCATCCGCATCGCCATCGATATGGTGAACGAGGGCATGATCGACGAGAAAATGGCCCTGGCGCGGCTGGACCCCGATAGTCTCATGCAGCTTCTGGCGCCCATCTTCGACAGTCAGGAAAAGGCTGCCGCGAAGAAGGCGGGCAAGCTGATGACGAAGGGTCTGAACGCTGGACCTGGCGCAGCGACCGGGCGCATCGCGCTGTCCGCCGATCAGGCGAAGCTGCTGTCCCATTATGGTCCGGTGGTGCTGGTGCGCCTGGAGACTTCGCCCGAGGATCTGGCTGGCATGGCTGCGGCGAAGGGCATTCTCACGGCGCGGGGTGGCATGACTTCGCACGCGGCGGTGGTGGCGCGCGGCATGGGCAAGCCCTGCGTTTGCGGTGCCTCCAGCATCGAGATCGATAACGAGAAGGGCATTGTCTCCGTGGGCGATATTCGTCTCAAGGCCGGTGAGGACTACATCTCCATTGATGGATCCACGGGTGAGGTCTTTGCGGGACAGCTCGCGACCAAGCCCTCCGAGGTGAACCAGGTGCTGGTGGACAAGACCATCAAGGCCGAGGACAGCGTGGTCTACCAGCGGTTCGCGACGATCATGGGATGGGCCGACAAATACCGGAATATGAAGGTCCGCACCAATGCCGACACGCCCCACGATGCGGCGGTGGCCCACGCGTTCGGGGCTGAAGGCATCGGGCTGTGTCGGACCGAGCACATGTTCTTCGAAGGCGAGCGCATCCTGGCTGTGCGCGAGATGATCCTGGCCAAGGATCTCGCGGGCCGCAAGCGCGCCCTGGAAAAGCTGCTGCCCATCCAGCGCATGGATTTCGAAGGTCTTTTCGAAGCCATGAACGGGCTGCCCGTGAACATCCGCCTGCTGGATCCTCCGCTGCACGAATTCGTTCCCCACGATGAAGCGGGCCAGTCTGAGATGGCGAAGGTGATGCACGTGAGTCTCGCGGAAGTGAAGCAGCGCGTGGCTCAGCTCCATGAGTTCAACCCGATGATGGGACACCGGGGCTGCCGCCTGGGCATCACGTTCCCCGAGATCATCCGCATGCAGATGCGCGCCATCGCAGAGGCGGCCCTCAATGTCGCCAAGCGCGGCATCACGGCGATGCCGGAGGTGATGGTGCCCCTGGTCGGCCATGTCAAGGAGCTGCAGTTCACCAAGGCCGAGATGCTGGCCGAGATCGCTGCGGTCAACCAGGAGCGGGGTACGAGCTTCACTTGCCCCATCGGCACCATGATCGAGATTCCGCGCGCGGCCTTTGTTGCCGATCAAATCGCCGCTGAAGCCGAGTACTTCAGCTTCGGGACGAACGATCTGACGCAGATGGGCTTCGGCTTCTCCCGCGATGATTCCGGCAGCTTCCTGCCCGAGTACGTCTCTCGCAAGATCCTGGAGGACGATCCTTTCCAAAGTCTGGATCAGGAAGGCATCGGGGCCATCGTTCGGATGGCCGCGGAAAAGGGACGTTCGGTCAAACCCAAGCTGAAGCTGGGCGTCTGCGGCGAACACGGGGGCGATCCGCGCTCGGTGAAATTCTTCCACAAGGTCGGATTGAACTACGTGTCCTGCAGCCCCTATCGTGTGCCCATCGCCATCGTCGCCGCAGCCCAGGCCGCCCTGGAAGCGCAGGGGTAGTTCTGGTCAGTCGATGTCCAAAACAAGAAAACCCGCCAGGACCCGCTTCGGCGGGTTTTCTTGTTCGGTTCAGTTCGGTTTGGTTCTGGCCTGCCTGCGGAGAGCCTATTCCTTCCCGCTCTTGGCGGGCGTGAAGACCTGTTCCAGGGCCTTCTTCAGATCCTTTAACGCGAACGGTTTTTGAAGGAATCCCAGGGGGCCGGTGGTTTGGCCGAAGGATTCGCGCAGGGCTTCCTCTTCCGAGAATCCGCTGCACAGGATGACGGGAAGGCCGGGGCGGATGGCCTGCAGATGGACGAAAGCCTCGCTGCCGCTCATGCGCGGCATGGAAAGATCCATCAGCACCAGGTCGATGGCATCCTGGGCGGTTTCAAACTGCTTCAAGGCGTCCAGGCCATCAACGGCTTCGAGGACATCGAATCCCAGGGCTTTCAGGATCATGGCGGTGGAACGTCGAACCATTTCCTCGTCATCCACCAGCAGGATGCGGCCTTGCTCTCGGGTGGGTTTATCGGCCGACGGTGGTGGGGGCTGGACGGAGGCATGGTTGTGGGCTGGGAAGTAGAGCGTGAACGTGGATCCCTGGCCGGGCTCACTCGCGATCTGGATGCCCGCGCGATGGCCGCGCAGGATGCCCTGCATGGCGGAGAGTCCCAGCCCGCGCCCCATGAACTTCGTGCTGAAGAATGGATCGAAGATGCGGTTCAAGATGCTTGGCGGTATGCCGCACCCGGTGTCAGAAACTTCCAGCACGACATGGTTGCCGGGGCTCATGGCCTGGTTGGGGAACCGCGCGCCCAGGCATGCCTCGTCCAGATGTTCCACGCGCGTGGCGATGCGGATGATCCCGCTTGCTTCGCCCATGGCTTCGGAGGCATTGATTACCAGGTTGAAGATGGCCTGGTGGATCTGGGTGGCGTCGGCCTCCATGGTCGGCAGGGTCTCGGCCAGTTCGAACCGAAGTTCGGTCTTCTTGGGGATGGATGTCCTCATGATGGATTCCATGTCGCGAAGGAGGTGATTGAGATCGTGGGGCAGGACGACAAAACGGCCCTTGCCCGCATAGGCGAGCATCTGCTTGGTGAGCTCGGACGCCCGAAACATCAGGTCTTCGATGTTCTTCAGGGTGGGTTGGACGGGGGAGGTGGGGTCCAGATCCAACTGCGCGAGATTGAGGTTGCCCAGCATGGCCGTGAGCAGGTTGTTGAAATCGTGGGCGATGCCACCCGCCAGGACGCCCAGGCTTTCGAGCTTCTGCGTCTGGCGCAGGGCCTCTTCGAACTGGCGCTCCTGGGTGATCTCGTGGGACCGCCCCACGATCCGGTAGATGCGGCCGTGGGCATTGCGGACGGGCACCAGAAGCGTCTGGAAGGTGCGGGTTTCGCCGCATAGTGTGACCCCCTCTTCATAGTGGAGGGGCTGGCCGCTTTGGACACACTTCTGATAGCGGGCTTGGATCTGCTCGGCGAGTTCCGGCAGCATGATTTCGGCGATCCGCTTCCCGGTGATCTCTTGGCAGGGCCGTCCCAGGATGCGCTCCTGGGCGGGATTGATGCTCTCTATGTTGAAAGAGCCATCTTCTTCCACCCGGATCCAGAACAGGGCGTCGAGGGTGTTTTCGTACATGACTCGAAAGCGCTCTTCGCTCTCCAGCAGGGCTGAGACGGCGAGGGTCTCCTTCGTGACATCGCGCACGATGGTTAGCACCGTATCCTGAGTGCAGGGAACAACGCGGCTTTCGAAGAATCGCTGCTTACCGTTGATGGGAAACTCATACCGATGGTTTTGGATCTCACGGGTGTCCAGCGCGGCTCGGTAGCTGTGCAGAAACGGGGCGGCGAAGCTTTCCGGGAAAATGTCCTTCACGTTGCGCCGTAGGAAGACTTCCGGGGGCAGGATCAAGTCCTCGGGATGGCTCGCATGGAAATCCAGGTAGTTGCCCTCGCGGTCGTTGATGAACATCAGATCCGGCAGGGCTGAAAGCAATGCGCGGTTCCGGGCCTCGCTGACCTGGAGTGCCTTCTGGATGCAGGAGGCTTCACCGACATCCTTGAGCGAGATCAGAATCTGCTCTTCGCCGCAGGATTTGATCAATCTGCATACGGCATGGGTCTTAAGGGGCCTACTGTCTCGACCTCGAAGGGCCAGCTCCAGCTGCGTAAAACCGTTCGATTCGCGCAGGGATTGAACCATCCGTTCCCGGTCTTCCGCCTGGGCCCACAGCCCCAGTTCCATGGAGGTCTTCCCCAGCAGTTCCTCCCGGCTCCAGCCCAGCACACGCGCGAAGCCCTCCTTGACTTCAAGGATGAGCCCATCCTTCAGGCGCGCGATGGCCATGACATCGGACGAAAGCCAAGGAGCTTGGCGAGGGCCTTCCGGTTCGGCGCTGTGCGGCGCCTGGCCTGGGTGGGGGTCAGGGGCAGGGCCGTAGGCGTGAGTCTCGGGAGTGGACATGCATGGCACCGGAGTGTGTATATCCCAGGGGAGGGTTTCGGGATATGGCTCTCGCGCGACACAGGCACCCTTTGGATCCTCAGCTGGGTGGGATCAGCGAGGGAGGTAGATCGGAGCGCGAGGTGTTGAAAGACCGTCCCGTTATCCGGTTGCCGTGATTGCGGAAGCCCTGCTTTGTAATCAACGAATGCTAACTCATCGGATGCTTGCGGAGACTCGTCAATTAATGGCCCAAATCCGCCATTCCGGGTGATCCTTGCGAAGGCTCGTCGCTGCTTGGTTCCGCGTGTCGGCGTCCATATATCGGGCGGTCCAGCAACTGCCGGATCCGCACAGTAGGCTTTGGCCGCCGGTAGCTTCCAGCGCCGCGCGCACGGCGGTCAGCTCGGGGCAGACGTGGATCGAGGCTTCGGTCAGATCATTGCGCCAGGGTGGCGCATCGCCATCGGCCAAGCTGGGGCAGGGGCGCACGGGCGGATATCCCACGGAAGCCAGAGCCTTGTAGGCGGCCGGGGTGGAGACATGCAGCCCGGGGTGCACAATCAGGCCGGGCTCCAACGGCAGAGCGCGCATAGGGAAGACTCGCTCGCCGCGATCCAGGCCCAGCACGGTTCCACCCAGCACGAACAAGGGCACGTCGCTGCCTAGTTCTGCCGCCAGAGAAAGCAGTCGGCTGGGGGTGATGCCCAGCTCGAACAACTCGTTGCCCAGGCGCAGCGCACCCGCGGCGTCGCTGCTGCCGCCGCCCAGGCCGCCGCCCGCCGGAATGTGCTTTTCCAGGCGCAGGCGCGCGGGCAGGCGGCGGCCCGCCTCGCGCTCCAGCAGGCGCCAGGCCCGCAACACCAGGTTGTCATCCCCCACTGAAAGCCCGGCGCTAGTGGGGCCATGCAGTTCGAGCGTCAGCGCGGAGGCCGTTTCGGCCTCCAGCACATCCATCAGCTCCGCCACGCCATCCAGCACCGTCGTTACCAGCTCCAGGCGATGGAAGCCGTCCGAATCCCGGCCCAGGACGGCCAGGAAGCGGTTCAGCTTGGCGGGGCAGCGGGTCTTCATTTCGCGGCCTGCAGGCGGTTCGCAATCTTTTCCATCTCGTCGACGTAGCGATCGAAGACGCGGAAGGCGCCCTTCAAGGCCTCGGGCTTCGTCAGATCCACGCCTGCCTTGCGCAGGGTGTCCAACGGATCGGCGCTGCCGCCGGCGGAGAGGAACGCCAGGTAGCGCGCCCGGGCCGGTTCGCCTTCGTTCAGCACCGCGTCGGTCAGGGCCATGGAGGCCACCACGCCCGTGGCGTACTGGTAGACGTAGAAGTCGTAGTGGAAGTGCGGGATGCCGCTCCATTCGCTCTGGATGTAGTCCTCGACCTTCACGACGTTCTGGTCGTGCCCGTAGTAAGCGCGGGTCAGATCCAGGTAGGTCTTGTCCAGCCATTCGGGGGTCAGGCTCTGGCCCTGTTCCACGAGGCGGTGCATGCGCAGCTCGAAATCCGCGAAGAGCGTCTGTCGGTAGAGCGTGCCGCGAAGTCCCTCGAGGTAGGTGTCCAGCAGATAGAGCTTCAGCCGATCGTCCGTTTCGGACTTCAGCAGCTTGTGCATCAGCAGGTTCTCATTGAAGGTGCTGGCAATTTCGGCAAGGAAGATCGGGTAGTCGGCCACCGGATAGGGTTGCGTGGCGTTCGAGAAATGGCTGTGCAGGGAATGCCCCAGCTCGTGAGCGAGCGTGCTGACATCCCGGTAGCTGCCGTTGTAGTTCATGAGCACGTAGGGGTGCGTGCCGTAGGATCCCGAGGAATAGGCGCCACTGCGCTTGCCCTGGTTGGGGTAGACATCCACCCATCGTTCGGCAAAGCCCTTGCGGAGCAAATCCTGGTAGGACGATCCCAGGGGCGCGCAGGCGTCGATGACCAGGCGCTTGGCTTCGTCGTAGGTGTAGGTCTTGTCCACGCTCGCCACCGCGGAGGCGTAGATATCGCCGTAACGGAATTCGGGCAGACCCAGCAGGCGCTGGCGCAGCTTCAAGAGCCGGTGCATGGGGCTGAGGTTGGCCTTCACGGCGTCGATCAGCCCGGTGTAGACCTTGGGATCGATGGCGTTGGGCTCCAGCGCGGCGGTCAGGCAATCGGGGTATTTCCGGATCTCGGCGTCGAATAGATGGGCTTTCACGGTGCCGTCCTGCAAGGCGGCGAAGGTGTTGCCGAAGCGCTTCTGGTTGGTCCAGAACGCCTCCATCACGGCTCGGCGATCCGCGGTGACGCCCGAGGCGCGGTATTTCTGGTAGCTCGCCTGATTCAGGCTCACCGTGCTGCCATCGCTCAGCTTCACGTCGTTCCTGGGCAGATCCACGTTGTTCAGCAGGCCCGCGGCCTGGGAGGGCGTCCCCGCGAAATGGCCCGTGAGGCTGGCGATCTTCTGCTCGCCCGCGGGCAGCACGTGGCCGGCTTGGCGCAGGATCTTGTCCAGCGGGAAGCGGTAGGAGGTCAGGCGCGGTTCCGCCTTCACGTAGGCGGCGATCTTGTCCCGGCCCAGGGCCAGCACATCGGATTCCATGAACGAAAGCGAAGCCTGGAATCCCACCAGCAGGGCGTGGATTTCTCCCTTCATCCGCTGGTATTCGCTGTTGCCCATATCGGTATCACTCAGGCGGGAGGCATAGCTGTACAGCAACTCGCCGCGCCGCTGGGCGACGCTGACGGTATCCAGCAGATCGGCCATCAGGGCGGCGGAATCCGTCCAGTGCTTCGACAGGTCCGGGATCTTGGCGACGTCCTGCTGGACGGCGTTCAATTCGATTCGCCAGGCCGCTTGATCCTTGAAGAGATCCTCCACTTTCCAGGTGAATTCGGTGGGGATCCCGGTGCGGGGCGTCTGGGAATAATCAGGAATGTTCGGCATGGCGGGCTTGGCGGAAAGGGGGCCTGAAGCGGGGGCGATCAGGACCGCGGGAAGCAGAAGGCTTGCGACGCGCATGGAGACTCCGAGAGAGGCCTCCAGCGTAGCAACGGATGCTCTGGAACAGGGGTCACAGTCCAGTCAAAGGGATGCGCCGTCCACGGCCGAACGCCCAAGGCGTGACTTTCAAGGCGAAGGGGAGTTGGCGGCGCTTGAATTCGGAATTGCGCAGCAGGCGCAGGATGCGCGGCAGGGCCGAGCGCGCCTGTTCCAGGGCGGGACCATCGAGCAGCAGCGCAAGATCTTCGGCCAGCGTGTCTTCCTCTCGTCGAGCTTCCAATACCGCGCCCAGGATGGCGTCGAGCTGGGTGTAGGGCAGCAGGCTGGCCTCGTCGGTCTGGTTGGGGCGCAGTTCCGCCGTGGGCTTGCGTTCGATCACGCCGAGGGGCACGGCTTCGCCCAGCTCGCGGGCCAAGGCAAAGACGCGGGCCTTCAGGCAGTCGCCCAGGATACCGAACGCGCCGATGCCATCGCCGTAGAGTGTGAAATAGCCCGTGGCGGCTTCGCTTTTGTTGCCGGTGTTGAGCACCGCCACGCGGCTGCTATCCAGCATGCGGTGGACATCGGGTTCCGAGGTCAGCGCCATCAGCAGGAGGCCACGGCTGCGGCTCTGGATGTTCTCGTCGGTCAGGCTGAAGGTTCGATTCGGGAAGACGCCCTGAAGGGCTTTCTCGGCGCCAGTGAAGGGCTCATCCGCGCTCAGGGTCAGGTAGTGGATGCCCAGGGTCTTGGCCTGTTCTTCGGCCAGCGCCAGGCTTTCCGCGCTGGTGTAGCGCGTGGGCAGCGCGACGCCAAGGACGCGCTTGGGCCCGATGGATTCGGCGGCCATGGCGGCCACCACGGCGCTGTCGATGCCGCCGGAGAGGCCCACCACCACGGCCTCCAGCCCCTGCTTGGCGAGGTTCTCCTGCAGGCCCATGCCCAGCGCGCGGCGCAGGTAAGTGCCCTCGCTCAGGTCCAGCGGCCAGGCGGTGCCCGAGGTGCTCGTGTCAACGATCCGGCATTCTTCCTGGAAGAGCTCCGCGCCTTGCCAGGTGCCATCGGGCTGGACCAGACCGGAGCCGCCATCGAAGGTCAGCCAGCTCTCGGAGCCCACGCGACAGGCGTAGGCGAAGGGCAGGCCGTGCTTGGTGGCGTGTCCTGTCAGGATTCGTCGGCGCAGGGCCAGTTTGGCGGGCACGGCCCAGGGCGCGCTGCGCCCTTCCGGCAGGTAGCTGCCCAGGTTGCCCGGGCTGGCTGAGGCGTTGAGCAGCAGCGTCGCGCCGCTCTTGGCCAGATCGTCCACCGGGTCAAAGGGGTAACGGATAGGGCCGGGCGCTAGATCCGGGTTGGCCCACATGTCCTCGCAGATAGAGACGCCCACGCGCTCACCCAGGTATTCCACCAGCGGCTGGGTATCGAGATCCGCATCGAAGTAGCGTTCTTCATCGAAGATGTCGTAGTCGGGCAGGATGCGCTTGCGGGTGATGGACCGCACGCGGCCCTGTTCGCACCACCAGACCTCGTTCCACAACCGGCCTGAGGGCGCGGGGCTGAAGGTGCCGATTAGCAGCGGCACCGGGCCGCTCATTCGGGCCAAGCGTTCCGACTCGCGCTGCACGCGCTGGCGCAGGCCCGCTTCCCATAGCCGGTCCTCGGCCAGGTATCCGGGTACGGCCATCTCGGGTGTCAGCACCAGCTGCGCGCCTTGGGTGATCGCGTCCTGATAGGCGCGTTCGATGGTCTGACCGTTGGCCTCGGGATCGGCGAGGCGGGATCCAAGCTGGAGCAGGGCGATGCGCATGGTTCCAGCTTAGCCCAAGCCCAGGCGCCACGCCGGGTTCCGCAGGGGATCCTCGCGCTTCGTGGCGCTGAGAGCCTGGAGTCCTGTCGGCGGGGCGTCGTGCCTGGGCCTGGATTCACTCTTCATTAAATTGCAGCGGCATTCCGAAGAAAGAAAATGGAGCACTGCATGGAGCGGATCGAGTGGGACACCAACCTGGAGACGGGACATGCCGTCGTGGATGCCCAGCACAAGGCGATCTTCAAGGCGTTCAATGATCTGCTGGATGCGATGAATCACGGCAAAGGGCGCGACGAAGTGCATCGCACGCTGCTCTTCCTGGATGACTACGTGCGCAAGCACTTCAGCATGGAAGAGTCCCTGATGAAGGAGTTCCGGTTTCCCGAGGAGACGGCGCACCGGGCCATGCACCAGGAGTTCACGAACCGCGTGGCGGAGCTGATGGATTTGCACCAGCGGGGGGCGGCGGTGACGGTCTCTGTGATGCAAGCCCTGAGAACCTGGCTGCTGGAGCACATTGAAAAAGCGGACAAACGCTTGGCGAAATTCGTCCTGAAAGGGCGCTGAGGCTCTGCTCTCGATGGCTGCGGCTAATGTCTTTCAAGTCTCTGGTCGATGTTTTTCGATGCCGGAGGCTTCCATGGCCGTGATCACGCCCCTCATCAATCCGACCAATCCCGAGGCTCTTTCACTGGAAGAGCAGCTGGAGCATCTCTTCACCACCGTTGCCAAAGAAGCCGGAGCCTACGTGATGGATCATCCCGACCACCACAGCTTCAACGTGGTCTTCGGCGCCCATCAGGTGACGGTGAGCATCAAGGATCTTCGGTAGGCGGGTGCTGGATCTCATTCCTCGCCGGGGAAGTGGTCACGCTTGATGGCGTCGCCCTTCTCTTTGACGATGGCTCGGTACCATTCGGCGCGGTAGGGGGGATGGGTGACGCGGCCCTTTTCGTCGCGGACGTTGCCATCCATGTACTTCCAGAGCAGGAACTCACCGAGCTTGCGCCAGCGCGCTACGGTCATCTCGCCGGATTTCACGCAGTAGTTCGTCAGGTAGTCGCGGGCCAGCAGGGGGGATTGCTCGTATAGCTTCCTCGCGGCGCTTTCCACCTCGGGCGTTTCGCTGGCGAACTGGCCTTCCAGTTCATTCTGAACTTTCTGGACATCCACGATCATGTCGCTGTAGCGCGTGTAGGCCCAGTTGGAGACGAAGTTGAACACCCAGTGGGCGCTGTTCCAGTTGAAGGCCGTGAAGTCCGCCGTGCCGACGGCGTAGGGCTTGGGCACTTCGCGCACACCGCAGTAGATGGGCACATAGACGGTGCTATAGGTGTCATCCACGCCGAACCACAGCAGGCCGCCGATGGGATCGGGCAGGGTGGCGCGGCTTTGGGCCACAAAGGAGAATCCCGTCTGCTGCGTGCTGATGGCGCGCTCGAACAGGTATTCCTTGCCATCGGATTTCCACTCCATGGGGCGCCAGCGGTAGGGCAGGGCGAAGGGGCCCGCGCCGATGTCCTGGGTCATGTCCAGCTCGGTTCCCTCGAAGTGATCGCGCATGAGCGCCATCACGTCCTGGGCGGACAGCTTCTGATCGGGCTTCACCCACAGCGGCATGGGGGCGGCGTCCTTCGAGCCTTTGGCGAAGTCGATGGGGATCTTCAGGCTGGCGGCGGCGCGGTGGAAGATCGACCACACGCGGGCTTCACAGAATCGTTGGCCGCTGAAGTTGTAGGGCGCGTAGACCGCCGTGAAATCGAAATCGGCGTCGGCGCCCTTGTACCATCCGTTCTCGCGGGCGAAGCGGATCACGTCCGGCGAGTACAGGCAGTTCTTGGCGTCATTCAGGGGGAACTTGCCGATGCGGCACTGATTGGCGTGGGCGCTGACGGCGCCATCGGGCACGCGCTGGGCCACCCAGACCGCGCCCTTCTTGCCTTTGCCTTTGCCGATCATGGCCATGACCCAGGCTTCGTTGGGATCGGCGATGGAGAACATCTCGCCCTCGGAGGCGTAGCCGTATTCCGTCGTGATATCCGCCATCACCTGGATGGCCTCGCGGGCGGTCTTGGCGCGCTCCAGCACGATGTACATCAGGCTGCCGTAGTCCACAGTGCCCGAGGGGCCCTCGGCCAGCTCCTTTCGGCCGCCAAAGGTCGTCTCGCCGATGGAGAGCTGGTGCTCGTTCATGTTGCCCACGCGGGTGTAGGTGACGGGCGCTTCCTTGATGCGGCCCAGGAACTTGCCCGTATCCCATTCCACGATGTCCCGCAGCTCGCCGGCCCGATGGGTGCCGCCGGTCTTGTGGTAGAGCTCGCCATAGAGATCGTGACTATCGGCGGCGTAGGCGACCATGCAAGAGCCGTCCTTGCTGGCTCCCTTGGTGACGATGATGTTCGTGCAGGCATCCAGAGAGGCCGAGGCTGCCAACAGGGCCGTCAGGGTCATGATGAACTTTTGCATGTGTTCCTCACCGTCAGAACCTTCATCCTAAGCGACGCGCATCCGGATCTGTGACACATGTGAGTGAGGATGAGCGGCGATGAACACGGGGTTCAGCCCCCCAGCCTGCGCCTCGGATTTGCCATATGGTCCCGGCTGATGGGTACCTGGTCGCCGGTATCCAGGCGGATCTCTCCCATCCGCCGCGGCGGCAGCAGCCGCTCCAGCTTGTCCAGCGTCCGATCCAGCGCGTAGCGCCCCTCGTGGGTACCAACGAGCAACAGTCGGTTTTCCGTCACGAGGTGGCTCGCCTCATCCCACGCGGCCGACCTTGAGGCAGCCCTTGTGCAGCACGGTGAATCGTTTGGGGATCTCCTGCCCGCGCACCGCCTGCAGCAAGGGCTCCAGATCCGGTTGCGGCGCAGCGAGATGGTTTTTTGGGACAGAAGGTGGATTCGACATCACGAACGGTGAATCAAATCTCACGGAATTTCACGCGGCCAGATCTGGTGTCGATAGTGAAAGCGACGGCTTCGCGGGTTTCGCAGGGGCGTGACAGAACCGGTGGGGCGGCAAAGTAAAGTAACATGTTGATGTACGTGCTTTTTGGAGTCCCATGTCCACGCCTGTCCCCGATCGATCCGCAATGCAGCAGGCCGTGGAAGCGGCCTCCGGCGCCTGTGGAGGCGTGCTGCGCGCGAAAGACTGCCAGGAAGTGCCTCCTGAAGTGACGTTTCCCATCAGTGCCGCCCTTTCGGATGCCTTCACGCTGGCCTGTCAACTGCATCGCAACCGTCCCAGGACAGGGAAGAACACCTCCTATCTCAACCACCTAATGGCGGTGGCGGCCCTGGTTGGAGAATCCGGTGGCAGTGAGGAGGAGATGGTCGCTGCCCTTCTGCACGGTGCGCTGGCTGATGGCGGAGGAACCGTTGTGCTGGCGCAGATCCGTTCGCGCTTTGGCGAACGTGTTGCCGAGATGATCCTGTTCTGCTCGGATACCGAGACCAATGGCAGCAAGTCTCCCTGGCTGGAGCGCAAGCAGGCCTACCTGAGCGGTCTGTGCAAGGCGCCCCTCTCGGCGTTGCGGGTGGCCTGCGCGGATAAGCTGCACAACGCCCACACCATCGCCCGTGATCTTAAATCCCAGGGCCCCAGTGTCTTCGATCGATTCAAGGGAGATCGCGAAGGCACGCTTTGGTACTACCGTTCCTTGGCCCGTGTGTTTGGATCGCTGGTGCAGGATGAACCCAATCTGGATCCCGGTTTCCGTGCCATGATCCGCGAACTGCGGGAGACCGTGGCGGGCCTAGAGAATTAACAGGCCCTGGCAAAGTCGGCTCGCAGACCGGTTGCGACAATCTGAAATCAAAAAGGTCCCGTGAAGGGACCTTTTTCTGGAGTTTGGACATTTCTGAACAACATCATATGGAATATGGCGTTGTGCCTCGCGCTAGGACCAGAAGGTTTCGATTCCATGGAGCAAGTTCAACACCAACTCGAGTCCTTCTGGTGCATTGCTCAACATCACGTCGAGCGGTCGGCGGTTGGCTAATGCAGGGTGTGCGTTCGGGCGTGTGAGCCATCCCTTGGCCCCACCGCCTCCCGGGAATGCCGTTCCAGCCAATTGGTAGATTGTCAGAATGATGCCTATCCTTCGTCGCTGGACTGGCGTCATCAGGGCAGGGCCGCACTTTACCCACTGTCGGAGAGTTGCTGCTGGCAACCCAAACAACAGACCGCTCTCTTTTTCGGACAGTTCCAAAATTTCGGCCATGGCTACCACAGCCTTCATGGCAATTCTGTCCTGCTTCACCCCACCCTCCTGCGATGTGGTCATGGCTCAAATCCAGCAATGAGGTTCAAGGCCCGTATTTTTTGGTGAATCTGGAACTGAGGCAGAATGGAGTAGAGAACTGCTATGACGACGTATCTTCAGGTTCCTTACGCAGAAAAGGATCAGGCGAAAAGCCTGGGGGCTAGGTGGGATCCTGCTCGTAAGGCATGGTTCCTCCCTGATGGGAAGGATGCGTCTCTGTTCTCCAAGTGGTTGTCCCCGTCTGTTCAAGTACCACCTGGGAATGAGGAAAATCCAGGGTGGCTGCGGCTCGCACGATTTTTCCGCCGTGCTCCACACGTCCTTCTCCTTGAGAACAACTGTTGGAAGTGCAACAAGACTGGCTATGCGGTGACCCTTGCGATACATCTCCGCGATGGCGAGGAGGCCCAAATTCCAGACGATCTCTACGAGGAAATCGGCTTGGCCAGCGACGAGACGCATTCTTGCGTGGATGTCGATGGCGGTGAAGTTGGGCACCCGCTGGTGCTCGATCAACTCCGGGCATACCTGGGAAAGACCCCGGCCATGAGGAGCCAAGTGGCGACTTTCAAAAAGCGGTTTTCTCGAACGGTGGGTGAGGCCTACTTGTCTCAAGGTTGCCCGCATTGCGATTCGATTTGGAAACCAAACAGGGGAAGCGTGTCTACGGGAGCATCCTGCCTATTCCAGATGAAATGCGAAAAGACACTTCCATCCCGCAGATGTCGGCGGAGCTTCATTATGGAGGTGCGCTGCGCACCATTAAATTCAAAGAGATTCCAAGGGTGTATTGGAAGGATGGAACCAAGAGCAAGCTGATGCGCCTACTCATTGTGTTGCCCATCCCGTACAAAACGGTTGGCCGAAAGGACCGTGGCTACAACAAGGTCGCCTATCTCCTCACCACAGACCTTGACTCTCCAATGGAAGAGCTGATTCAGGCGTACCTGGATCGCTGGCAAATCGAGGTTCTTCACCGTGACCTGAAAACAGGCTTGGGCGTCGGCCAAGTCCAGGCCTTCAGTGAGGCCGCAAACGAGAAAATTCACGGGGCACAGGTCGCGGGTTACGCGATGCTGAACCTAGCAGTTCTGCAAACCGTGGGAGGCGGTAGAAGCGATGCGCTGCCTGAACTTCCAGCATGGCGAAAGCGTAAGCCGCCCATGCGGCTCAGCCAGCATGACCTGATCACGCTATTGAGGAACGATCTCATCCGAACCCGTGCGTTCAAGCCCTCGAAGTCCGAGATGCCAAAGGGTTGGGCTCTTTCCCGACGCGAAACCTACCAAGTCGCCTGAGCCTACCGCAATACCTGCCAAATGCTCCCAAATGCCCCGAAATGGGGCTGCGGGAGCATCTGGGCGTGTACGGCCGAACTTCTACGTTCTGGCTCGCAGACATAGCGGCATTCCCTCGGGGCACCCAACCGGCCCGCCACAAAGGGTCATGAGGCCACTGCGAGTGAGGTCGAGTCGGTTTGGGCTCGAAAAAACGGCTTCGTGGTCAGGGACACGACCTGGGCTTTTTAGTGATCGGCCCCAAGCAAATGTGCGCAGCGGCTGTGCAGAGGTTTGCATAAATGTCCAAACTCCAGAAAAAGGTCCCGTGAAGGGACCTTTTTGTTCTTATTGGATCTTGGTGCCGGCGGCCGGACTCGAACCGGCACTAGGGGTTACCTAACAAGATTTTGAGTCTAGCGCGTCTACCAATTTCGCCACGCCGGCAAGAAGGAAGAGCATACCGTGATGCGTGCTCCAGCGCTACTGGCGGCTGCTTGCGAGGTCCAGGGGGCGTGCCAGGTGGTGTTCCGTCATCTGCTGAAAGGTGTGGGCCAACTCGAGCAACCGAACGTCCGAAAGATGGGGTCCGATGAGCTGGAGTCCCACGGGAAGCGGTCGGGACGTTGCTGGGTCTTCGGCAAAGCCCGCAGGCACGCTCATGCAGGGCAGGGCCGCCAGGGCCGGGGTGACGGTGAAGACATCGGCGAGATACATCGCCATGGGGTCTTGCAGCTTTTCGCCCAGGCGGAAAGGTAGGGTGGGGCTCACGGGCGTGGCGAGGACGTCCACGCGTTGGAACGCATCCGTGAAGTCCTTGGTGATGAGGGTTCGGGTCTTGAGCGCTTTCAGGTAGAAGGCGTCGTAGCAGCCCTTGGATAGACAGAAGGTGCCCAGCAGGATGCGGCGCTTGACCTCGCTGCCGAACCCCTGATCCCGCGTCTCCGAGATCAGGGCGCCCAGCTCTGAGGCGTTCTCCCTTGCGCCGAATCGCACACCATCGTAGCGGCTCATGTTGCTGCTGACTTCGGAGGTGCAGATCAGGTAGTAGGTCTCGATGGCGTAGGCCGTGTTGGGAAGCGAAAGTT
>DAOPYE010000065.1:0-11035 GCA_035352715.1 Holophaga sp.
CATCGACGCCGAAAAGGCCAAGGCCTGGATCGCGAAGGGCGCTCGCCCCTCCAAGTCCGTCGCCGACCTCTTCAAGAAGAACGCGATCCTGTAGTTTCGGGTTTTCCCGGGCCGCATTCGTCTTCCAGAAGCCGGACCCTGTCCGGCTTTTTGTGTTCCTTCTTTTCGGATCGGAGCTTCCGTTGGATATCGAAGCTTTCCTCAAAGATGTTCTGACCTCGCTGCTGGATCACCCCGAGGAACTGCGCATCGAAGTCAAGGGCGAGGGCCGCAAGCGGGATGTGTTCATCCACGCCAATCCCAAGGACCGCGGCCGGATCATCGGCAAGAGCGGTCGCATGATCTCTTCCCTGCGCACCCTCGTGAAGGTGGCGGGCGAAAAGGCGGGGCTGATCCTGAACCTGGAAATCCACGAAGAGGAAGGCGAGCGCCCCCCCCGCAAGGGAGCCGCCTCCGAGGAAGTCGAGGCTCACTGATGCTGCTGCTGGCCCATCTGGCCAAGGTGCAGGGGCTCAAGGGCGAGTTCCTGCTGCACCAGATCATGGACGAGCCCGAGCGCCTGCAGCAGGTGCAGGGGCTTGTGCTCGCGCCGCCCGAGCTGGTGCTGGACGACGCCGAGCGCATTCCGGAGGCCGCCCAGCCCGTGACGCTGCGGGGCTTCCGCTGGCATCAGGACCGCGCCTGCGTGGCCTTTGACGAGATTCCTGATCGCACCGCCGCCGAGCGCTTCAAGGGCTGGGCGCTGTGGATGCCCGACGATCAGGCCTCGCTGGATGAAGGCGAGAGCTACCGCCACGATTGGATTGGATGCGAGGTCTTCATCCAGGGTGCCAAGGTGGGCGAGGTGTTGCGCCTGGAGCCCACCCCCATGGGCTACGACATGGTGCTGATGCGCGATCTGCGCCCAGGCCGCACCGGCCAGCGCGAGATCCCCTACATCAAGACCTGGTTCCAGAACGTGGATCTGGCCGCCCGGCGCATCGACGTGGATCCCCCCCAGGGCCTGCTGGATCTGGATCGGATCGACTGATAGCCGACCGACTCAATAATCTGTTGCTTGGCGCCTTTAGCTTCCCAGATCAACTCGGATGAACAACCTGTTTGGCACTTACACCTAGTGTGCATGCTTCGACTGCGTCCATAGCGCGGGATCTTCGGTTCCGAGGCTCCATAAAACAATGTGGGAGAATCCCTTGGCTTGGAGCGCACAGATTTTTGCGTTCAAGCTGACCGCATCCTCGTAGTAGGCAACCAGCTGTTTGTTGTCCTTTGTATAGATGAGATTGGGAGCTTGGCCATCTTCATCGCGCCCCAGGCTACCGCTTTTGCGGGCTTCGGTCAGCTCTGCAAAGGTGATCTCACGGGCTTGTGATCCCCACTCATAACCGCTGACCTTGAGAGCTGGAATCACTTTGGTTTTGGGGCACTGGCTTTCTGCAAAGGCCAGAACGCTTTCGCACCATGAGAGCGTGCAAACCGGGCCGGGGCTGGTCTTCGCATTATGCAGGTTGTAAAGCATGATCTGGAGGCGATCGACCGTTTGGCCGAGCGCGCTCCAATCCATCGCGCCGGCTCCCGAGGAGCGCAGCTCCCGTTGTTTGGGCTGAACGGTGACCGATAACTGCAACCCCTGTTTGTGAACCTGCTTCGCGAGATTCTGGATGAAGGCGGAAAATGCATCCCGATCGGAGTAATTCAGGTTCTCGTAGTCCACATCGAGACCATCTACGCCCATTTCCTTGCAATGGTTCAGCAGTTGGGTGATGTGCTGCTTCTGTCGAGACGAATCCGTCAGAATGTCGTGGGTCAGGTCGGGATCCTTGAGGGCCATTTTTCCATCTGTTTTGGGATGGTCATTGACTACGGTGAGCCACACTTTGAGCTTGCGCTGGTGCAATTCCTTGACGACTTGTTTCCAGTCTTTTTTGGCGCGGCAGGGCACGGGATTCCCTGCCGCATTCCATTCCAGGGCGAATAAAAAAACATTCGAAAGAGTCTCCTGTCCACTCTGGGTGCTGCGAAGCCCCGCTTCCTGATTCCAGTAAGTAACCCAGCCACCGAGTTCCTTCGTCCACGCGCAGGCGCCGGACGTCAGCATCAAAAAAACCAAAAGTGCTATTCTCACAATCATTCCTAGAAACGGTAGCCCACGGTGACTGCGCCTTGCGTTGAGGCATATCCATTTGTGGAGCCAAGACCGAGTTTTACATTGGTGCAAAGATTCCGGCTCCAAAGCCTGGACCAATCCAGCGTGAGGGCGCCGGTCCACCGTTGGTGGTTGATATCGTCGTCAGAACGTCCACCAGCCATATCGATTGTGAGACTGGAATCCTCCATGAAGGATCGCTGATATCGACATTTGAACCGTGCAGCCTTGTAGTTCATGGGCGTGTAATACAAGTTGGAATGCTGGTCGCTATCGGCCTTTTGGAGATCAAAACCGAATTGCCAATCGATTAACCCTTCAGGTCGGCACAGCGCCTGCAGCAGCTCGGAGTGGAGCCGATTGTGATCGCTGGTGGAGGCCTGAGAACCCAGTGCCATAACGGACCAGTTGTTCAGGCGAAGCGCATAGGTCAGGCTTCCATCCCATTGTCGAACCCCCGCCCGAAGGGATGCCAGTGTGTCCATATCTTCTCTTCGCAGATCCATCCGGAAATCGTGGGTATCAAATCCCAGATGGGCGTTGATACCAGCTGATTTCCGATCCATATCGCCATCAAAACGGCGGAAGGAGCCCCAACCCGAGATATCGAAGATTCGAGTCGGAGCCCAGGACGCGTGACCCTCAAACGCTTTGCCATTCAGATGGCCCAAGCCCCGCTCCTGATATTGAAGGGCTCCAACCTTCACATCGAAAGTCACGGGACCCTGAAGTGGCCAGTGGTAGCTGAGGAATGCGCTGCTTCGCGATCGATGATCCGAACCATTCACGAATTCGCCTCCCGCACTTGGGTGAGCCTCATTTTCCCATTCCAGGCGGCGCTGAAGTGAGGAGGTATTCCGTGGGCTTTGGGGCGGAAGACCGGCTTCGTAGGCCGCCAGATGTTGAGCAGCTTCGCGCGGGCGGTTATCGGCCCAGGCAATCTCAGCCCGTACGGCTTCGCAGGCCCGATACATTCCGGGAGATTCCTGTTCCAGCTGATCCAGCATTGTTCGGGCCCGACCCGTTTGGCCCATCCATAGTGTGAGATTGGCTAATTGGAGTTTGGCCCGGTTTGTGGGGTTCTCGGTTGCAAGGTGACGAATCAGCTCTTCGCCAGTCCAATGGGCAGCGGGTTCGAAGCGCCAAAGTAGGCGGCTGCTGGACTCTCCTTCTTGGATGAGGTTGTAGCCACTGCTGTCCTGAACCATTCCAAATCGGAAGTACTTCGGCCAGGTCGCGCTATTGATTTCGGCCGCGTGGTCCATGCCCGTGACGCTGAGCTGTCCGGCCTCGCTGTACGGGAAGGCGAAGGCGATGGGGTGTTCGGGGGCAATCTTTTGCAAAAGGGTTTCCCGGCAGCGTTTGTAATCCTCATCCAAGCGCGCCTGGAACTCCGAATCCGTTTCCACTCGATTGAGTTCAGGGAGCCAAGCGCGTTCCACCAGGAACTTGCCCAAGTGTCCTTTGGCATCAATGGCGATGGGAGCATGGGCTTCATGCCCATGAGCTTGCATTTCCCAACGTCCGTTTTGGCTGAGTCGCTGAATGTTCTGCCAGCTGGCATGAAAGAGCTCGGCGGATTCGGCGGGTTCCCCTGTGGGAACGAACATTGTGGCCTTCAACCCATAACGCGCAAGAATGGGATCGGCCTTCATGAAGGAATCCAATCGAGCGTCATCAAAGGTGATGAGGATGGGCTTCGAGGGCCAGGCTTGCTTCCCGGCTATCATAAGTTCCATCTCTGAAAGGGTGATGGCGGTGTAGCCATTCTTGGTCAGGGCGGCCATTTGGCGTTCGAAGGCTGCACTGGTGATGCAGGGGGTTCGCTCCTGCTCCTGAATGCCGTGGTAGAGGATGATGGGGATGTAGCGCTGTTTGGGGTTTGATTTAGCAATTGTCCCCAGGATGGTTCGAGCTCCATCCAGATCGCCCAGGCCCATGAGGGCTTCGGTGCGCCATAAATCGCGGTTGTAGCTGCTCAGGAAGGATTCCTTGAAGCGATTACCATTCAGTTGGTCGAGGGCCTCCCGGTATTCGTGGTTTTGCATGAGGGCATTCACGAAACCTTGATAGGCGGCGAGGTTTCCGGGGTATTTCTGGGCCAGGGTACGAAACTCCTTCAAACCTTCCTGGCGGTTTCCTTTGGCCAACAACAGTTCTGCGTGGAGGATCTGGAGGTCTGCGGTTGTGGGGAGAGCCGTGCTTCCTTCGGCTGACACCTGCAGGGCCAAATCCAGACGGCCTGCCAATTGCAGGTAGCGGATCCGATCCTGCCAGTACACCTGCATATCTGGATGCTCCTGGGTCAACCGATGCATCCATTCGGCAGCTTCTTCGTAATGTCCCGTTAGTTCGGCATCCAGGGCCAAGAAACGCAAGGCCGATTCGGGCGCTGGATGAGTTATTGTCAGGCGCCGCGCTTCTGCAATGGCGACGGCATAGTCTTCGACGGCGTAGCTTTCACGGATCCAGTTTTGGACGGGGCGTAGTTTATCGGGGTCCAACTTGCGCAGCTTGTTCCATACCTCTCGCGCAGCCATGTGTTCTCCACTGCGCGTGAGGACTTCGGCCAATCGATAGTGTACGGCGAGATCTTCGGGGTACTCCTTGGATAGAGCCGTCCCGAGCTCCTTGGCTTTTTGAAGGCGGCCATCCTGGGCCAGGGCCTGCATGAGGCGGACTTTCGCGCTCTTCAGTGTCGGATCCAGGGTCAACGCTTTTTCTTCTGCTTGGATGGCGCCATCGTAGTCGCGAATGAAGAGCAGGGCGAGGCCCAGCCGATCATGGGCCTCGGCCCAATCGGGCTGAATGGCGACCAACTGTCGCCAAGTGGCGAGGCAGGTCTTCCAGTCTCCTTGATGGGCGTAGGCCCAGCCCAGATCCCGAAGGGCATGGCGATTGGTGGCATCTTGTTCAAGTGCCAGTTTGCAAAGGCGAATGGCTTCGTCTACGCGATCCTTTTGGTAGGCTTGGGCCGCCTGGGCTGCGTAAAGCCGGGCCAGCATCCTGCCGCGGAAGGGTGTGTCGGACGCGGTATTCATCAGGAACTGAACGCCCTTATCCGTTTGTTCCAGCCGGTTGAATGTTTCGGCGAGTCGATCTCCCCACGTACCCTCCAGCCCCGGAATGCCCATCAGGGCGGCAAAGGCGGACGTTGAAAGAGCGGATTGGTCGAGTCGAAGCCCGACTTCAAACAGCTGAAGGCAGGGCGAGGGTTCTTGAGGTTGTATGACGCGAATCTGTTCCAGGGTGGACTTGGCTTTGTCCCAGGCGCCCAACTCCATGTAGGCTTCGGCGCGGCCCCGCAATAGGTTGGGAGTTTCCGCATCTTTGGGTACCTTGGACCATGTCTCAAGAGCTTGCTGAGGTTTGTTCATGCGGCGCTGGGCCGATCCCAGGCCGATCCGAATGGCAATATTGCTTTCATCCCACTGCAGGCCTGTTTCCAGGTATTGGCAGGCCTGGGAGAAGTCCTCAAGGTGGTAAGCCACTTCTCCCTGGGCGCCATACAGGCGTGAGCGAAGCGCATCAGGCTTGGCGGTGGAAGGATAGGTTTGGATGGCTTTTTCCAGTCGAGCCATGGCGCCCTTTGAATCACCCATCCGATCCTGAATGAGGGCACGGCGCAGGATGGCATCCGTTCGATGGGGTTCCAGGCGCAGGAAGGCATCCAGTGATTGAGCGGCGTGCTCGAGATCTCCCAGTCCTTCGTAAGCCTCGCTGATTCGCAAACGAAGAGAGTTCTGGTCCCCCTTCAACCGCAGGCTGCGCTGAAAGCAGTCCAGGGCAGCCTGATACTTGCCGTTGGAAAGTTGTGCGTATCCCAGGGAATTCAGGGTGGGGCGATCCCTGGGGTCCAGGCGAAGCAAATTCTCCCAGATGTGGCATGCCTCGGGGGTTCGTCCAACCGAGTTCATGCATTGGGCCAATTCTCGCCAAGCGGCTGTATGTGCGGAATCCTTGTCCACCACCTGCTGGTAAATGAGGATGGCATTCGCAAAATCGCCGGATTGATAGTGCTTTCGGGCTGAGTCGAGCAGTGGCTGAACCGAGGATGCGGCGGAAAGAGAGGCTGCCAGCACCCAATTCAGGCTCAAAATCTCCCGTTGATTTCGGTGCTTCCGGCTCATCGGGCGTCTCCAGCCGACAGATTCGTGAAAACCTCCCAGCGAAGGTTCAGGGTTCCCATGTACATCTCCATCTCGTGCGTCATTAGCAGCCATTTGTTTTGCTCAGAGGGTGGGAGATCGCTCACATCCAACCGAAGTCCATTCCATCCGGTGCTGGCTGCTCGCTTGGCCAATGACTTAAGCCATTCGGTGTCCGCATCTGCCGAGTCCATTGCTTTCACACTGGGAAGAACATCCAGGACAAATCGGCGCTGCAGCATGTGAAGCAGATCTTCGTTCAGGGCCGATTCCCGACTCTTTCCATTTTTCCGGAGGATCCATGTTGGGCTGATGGCTGATAGATCCGAGGCCGTGCCTTCCAGGTTCTGGATTTCGGCTCGGCTGGGATCCGACTTCATGGACTGGATGCGATAGGGAATGGGGGTGAAGCGATATTCAGTGATTTCAAACAGGGTTTTCCCACTTTCGCCGGGGGCCGTCAAAATTCCCAGATTGCCGGTCCATCGACCGGGCAAAAGAAGGGGGAATTCATTCAATGGTTTACCGTCGAGGGTGACCCAAAGTCCAGGGCCGCGGCGGGTCAAGGAGAATGTGTGCCAGCCTTCCAATCGAGTCGGAAGCGGGAAGCGCATCAGGGTATTGGGTGGGGTGCCCGGGGTACGATCCTGGAAGTAGAGGGTCTCGGCCCTTCCTCCCAGGCGCCAGTGTCTTCCGCCATATTCAACTTCCTGGGCGAACCAGAATTCGCCGGAGCCAAGCTTGATCTTGGCTTGAAGGGAGAAATCTTGAGCCCAACGGCTGCCGGAAAGCCAAGTATCCGCACGTTTGAAACCGCTAAAAATCAGGGTGGACCCCTCCCGTCGGATCGCATCAGATCTAGAAGCGGGAATCCATCGCGCCATGGATGTCTCGGGCTGGTTCATATCTGGTGTTGTTATGGACCATTCCAGGCGTTGGGCTAGCACTTCCGGTGACCACGTGGGTTCAACCTGGAGACGGTTCAATCGCAATGGGGCGTCTTCGGGTCCATTGGTTCCGAACTCATCGCTTTGAAAGGCCAGTTCGGGGCGAATTTCAGATCCCGAGGTTCCGACTAGAGGGGGGGTCACGTGAGCAAGGCGGGCGAAGGATCGCACTTGGCAATGGCGCACATGGGATTCAATCAAGACTTTGCTTTGCGCAAAACTCTCCTCGCCGGAATTGGCCCCTGGAAGGGGCATTCCGGTGGGAGTCAGGGGGCGGTGCCCATGGGTGCCAATTTCCCAGATACCGCTATCGACCATCAACTGGATGCGGTCCCAGAACAGGAAAACTGGATCCCGAATCGCCTGATGACCGGTTTCCAGAAACATGAGGGCGGGGCACTTCTGTTTCGCGAGGATCGGGTGGGCTTCTTCATAGGTGCTGAGGTAGCCCCCGTCGAAGGTGAGCAGCACCGCGCGGGAGGGAAGAGACGCTCCGTGTTGGTAGGCATCGGCCACCTGCTTCAGCGTCACGGGCGTAAAACCCTTGGCGCGAATCGCTTCAATATGGCTTTCGAGCTGTGCTCCGGTGATGGATTCGGAACCTTTCTTGGTCTGAATTCGACCGAATTCCAGAATCACCAATCGGAAGGGAGAAGTGGATGCCGATGCGATAGGCAGGGGGGGGATAATCCTTCTATGAAACCAAGCCCACGTAATGGGTCCTATCACGAAGACCAGAAACAGAAAAAGTCCCCAGCCCCATCGATCCGATCGAAAGGATCGGCTTATATTGGTAGTGCTTTTGGCCATACCTACCTCGTGCCCCAGTGGTTCTTGCGCACGGTCAAGAGCGCATAGTACGTTTGCCAGACCAGTACGAACATATAGAAGAAGCTGAACCAAATGCCATAGACCCAGATCCGTGTTCGGTATCGGGCGAAATACACCAAGCCGAACAAGGTGGCCATGACGGTCGTTCCCAGGACGTACTGCAGCGAAAACCACTGTCCGTGAAGGACGGGAATAATGAGGGCATTGGCCACCACAACGGGCGATAGCAGGGGAAAAATGACCCCAAAGTAGAAAAAGAAACCCACCAGAGGATGGCGCTTCCACATGAATTTAGTGGCCAGCAGGCTTTCCCGAATCCATGACTTCTTCCATCGCAACTGTTGACGAAAAAATACTTTCCAGTCTTCTGGCACGATTGTGGTGCAGGTGGCGCGAGAGTTGTAAATGACCTTCCAGTTGCGGAGCATTTTGTTCGTAAGGCTTCGATCATCACCAAAGGTCGCTTCGCAACCGAGGAATGTTTGAGCCAACCACTCGTCCAGAAATTCCAGCAGGTAGGTGCGGCGGTACGCCGCTAGACAGCCCGAACAACAGGTCACGGCGGAAAAGACGGATTCCGCGGCCTTGACTACGCGGAAGGCGACAAAATATCGAACTTCCTGCATCTTGGTCAGAAGGTTGGTTCGGGCATTGTCCACGTTGGCATGACCACAGACGCCGCCGATTTCAGGGTCGGCGAAGGCCGTGACCAATTCCCGGATGGCATCGGGCTGGATGAAACTATCCGAATCCACGTAGACCAGGATGTCGCCTTTGGCTTTGCGGGCTCCGGCCGCCATGCCGTGGCGCTTGCCGCGGTTGATCTCGAAATGGATGACCTCCAGGCTGGGGTGATCTGCTTTTGCCCGCTCCATCTCGGCGAGGGTTCCATCGGTTGATCCATCATTGACCGAGATGACCTGCATTTTTTCGAGAGGATAGTTGGCTTGGAAGATTCCCTGGATGGTCTTGTAGATGGCTTTTTCCTCGTTCTTGCACACCACCATCGCAGTCACAGTTGGTTCATAGCCTGGAGTGTGTTCAGGGGGGCGATAAAAAACCGCCAGGATGAAACGCGAAAGGATATAAGCTGAGACCAGAATTCCGTAGGTATTGAAGAACGGGTGGTACCAGAAGAACTTGATGTTCTCGGTTTTAAAAAAACCGACAAGAATCGCAATAGCAATGATGGCCATTGTTGCGGCCCATGGGAGGATGCGTGACATTGCAAAACGGAAAAGCCCCTTGCTATCGCGCGCAAACTGAACGCCATATGTAAATCCACCCAATTCCCCATCCGAGGCGTAGGCTTCGTGCAGCACTTTCGCTCGAACCTTGATGTAGCTGTTCGGTCGTCGTTGGACCGCTTTGAATTGGGGAATTCGAAGCGTGACCCAGTCTCCTGGAGCCAGTGGTCGCATGGTCTCGATCTTGGCACCACTGCGGCTTATATCTGTGACACGCATCATGTTGTCGCTGGATCGGAGCGCAGGCCGGTGGAAGATCTTTCCAGAAACATTGATGGCGTAACGCTTTTGCTCGCGACGCTCTCTTCCTTTTTTGCTAGCTGTTCCGTCTTGGGTCATCTCTACCTTTTACGCTTGGCTGGAAACCAGCTTTCGTTGGGCTACAGCGGTCTTCAGGGCGTTTCGCGTATCCAGCACCTTGGCTTCATCGTCTTCCAGGATGCTGTAGTCGAAGTTCTTGTGGGGGGTTACGAGAAGAACGAGATCCGCTTGTTCCACCTGGGATTTGGAAAATGGAACCGCAGCCATGATCTGGCCACCCTCTAGGCGGAGTTTGGGAACCCAAGGGTCGCAGAATTGGATTATCGCGCCTTTCTCCTGAAGTATCTTCATGATTGGAAGGGCGGGGCTTTCGCGGAGATCGGGCACATCAGGTTTATATGCCACCCCCATGACCAGGATTCGGGAGCCGCGCAAGGCGAGGCCGGATTTGTTCAACTGCTCCATGACCTGCTGGACGATATAGTTCGGACGCTCGGTGTTGATCTGGTCGGCCATAGCCACGAGGCGGGGCTCATAGCCATGGAGGCGGGCCTTGTATACGAGGTACTGGGGGTCAAGGGGAATGCAATGACCACCAATGCCGGGGCCGGGATAGAAGGCCATGAAGCCGAAGGGTTTTGTCTTGGCCGCGGCGATGGTCTCCCACACATCCACTCCGATGGCATCGCAGATCTGGGAGAACTCGTTGACCAGGGCGATATTCACGTTGCGGAAGGTATTTTCGAGGAGCTTGGTTAGTTCGGCGGCCCGGGCTTGACTGACGGGATGGATGTGTTCGAAGACCGTGCTGTACAGGGCAGAGGCGGCCTGGGTGGAATCTGCCGTCACGCCGCCCACCACCTTGGGGATGGTGTGCAGGGGGTACTGGGCATTGCCAGGATCGACGCGCTCAGGGCTGAAAGCCAGAAGGAAGTCCCGATCGATCTGGAGGCCATTGCGGGAAAGGGCTGGAAGCAGCACTTCGTCCGTGGTGCCGGGGTACGTGGTGCTTTCCAAAATGGCCATGCGGCCCGGAGTCCAGATGTTCAGCAGGGTTTCCAGAGCGGATTCGATGCAACTCATATCTGGCTGGCGGCTCTTGGAGAGCGGCGTGGGCACACAGATGATGTGGATATCTGCCGGGCGAAGATCCTCGGGATTGCTGGTGGCCCGGAAACGCTTGGTGTCGAGGCAGGCCTGTAGTTCCGCATCGGGCACATCCAGTATGCTGCTCAGTCCCGTCTGCACCATGGCTGCGTAGTCAGGGTTAATGTCGTACCCTATGACTTGGAATCCGGCCTTTACAAACATGGTTGCAAGTGGAAGTCCGACGTACCCCAGTCCGAAAATGGAGATAGTTGCAGAACGATTTTCTATTTTTCGGATAAGACGTTGTTTCATGAGTGAATCCTTGTGGCCGAAGCGTTGAATTAATGAGGGTGGCGATCAAAAGAG
>DAOPYE010000065.1:11135-15611 GCA_035352715.1 Holophaga sp.
TGAGTGAATCCTTGTGGCCGAAGCGTTGAATTAATGAGGGTGGCGATCAAAAGAGTACGATGGGTTCTGATGGTGCTTGTAACGAAAATGTGAAAATGCACAAACATTGCCTGTGTGAAGGGCAAGATTTCAGGCTGTTCGGGTTGGGAAGCGGGTACAGACTTTCATCTGGTGAAACCCCTCAAGATCCGCAGCCTTCGCTGTCTTTCGCGGATCAGCCCCTCCAGCGGCGTGCGTCTGCTTCGATCAAGCCCAACTGATCCAGGATCCGCGTGGCGAAGCCGTCGAACAGATCGTCGAGGCTCTTGGGATGGGCGTAGAACGAGGGCATGAGCGGCATCACGATGGCGCCGGCATCGTGCACCCGCAGGGCGTTTTCCAGATGGATGCGGTTCAGGGGCGTCTCGCGCAGGCACAGCACCAGCGGGCGGCGCTCCTTCAGACAGACGTCCGCGGCGCGGCAGATCAGGTTATCGCTGGTGCCCGAGGTGATGCGCCCCAGCGTTCCGGCCGAGCAGGGCGCGATGACCATGCCGTCGTGCCGGTGACTGCCGCTGCTGAGATCCGCGCCCAGATCCCGTTCATCCATCAGCCGGATCTTTGGTGATTCCGCCGCCAGTGCTTCCGGCGTCAGGCCGCATTCGTCCTGCAGGCACTGCCGCCCCACGGGGCTGATCAGGAAGGAAACCTGCGTCACATCTGCATTCGCGGCCAGGCGCCGCAGCACCGCAACGCCGAACCCCGCGCCCGTGGCGCCGGTGAGGGCGACGGTGAAGCGTTGGCTCACGCTAGAGCGCCAGAAAAGCGGGACCTGCGTTGGTGATGGTGCCGGCGCCGAAGGTCATCAACAGATCGCCTTCGCGGGTCAGGCCGTCCAGGGCCTTGGGCAGATCGTCCACGCGGGGCACGTAGTGGACTTCGCGCTGGCCGTGGGACTGCAGGGATTCGACGAGGCTCTGTCCCGACAGGCCGGGGATGGGCGGCTCGCTGGCGGCGTAGATATCGGTGACCACCACCACGTCCGCATCGAAGAACGCCTGGCCAAATTCGTCCAGCAGCGCTTGGATGCGCGTGTAGCGGTGGGGCTGGAAGGCGGCCACGATGCGGCGGTCGGGGAAGCCCTTGCGCGCGCCCGCCAGGGTGGCGGCGATCTCGGTGGGATGGTGGCCGTAGTCGTCCACCACCAGCACGCCCTTGCGCTCGCCCTTTTTCTGGAAGCGCCGATCCGCGCCGGTGAAGCTGGCCAGGCTGGCGTGGATGATCTCGCGGTCCACACCCATTTCCAGCGCCACGCCGATGGTGGCGAGGGCATTCAGCACCATGTGATGGCCCGGCACGCCGAGCGAGAAGCTGCCCAGATCCTCGCCGTAGGCCCGCACCTTGAAGGAGGTGCGCCAGGCGTCCTGCACGATATCCGTGGCGCGGATATCCACCTGGGGATTGGTGCCGTAGGTGCGCACCTGGCGGCGCAGGCGCGGGCGGATGGCCGCGACGTTGACGCAATCCATGCAGACGAAGACGCTGCCGTAGAAGGGGATCTTGTTGCCGAAGGCCACGAAGGCGTCCTTGATCTCGTCCAGATCCTTGTAGTGATCCAGGTGCTCGCGGTCGATGTTCGTGATGACGGCGATGGTGGGCGAAAGCATCAAGAAGCTGCCGTCGCTCTCATCCGCCTCGGCCACCAGGAAGGGCCCCTTGCCCAGCTTGGCGTTGCTGCCGATGGCGCCCAGCTTTCCGCCGATGACGATGGTGGGGTCGATGCCGCCCTGGCTGAGCGTCTGCGCCACCATGCTGGTGGTTGTGGTCTTGCCGTGGCTTCCCGCCATGGCGATGCCGTACTTCATGCGCATCAACTCGGCCAGCATCTCGCCGCGCGGAATGACGGGGATCTTGGCCGTGTGCGCGGCGATCACTTCGGGATTATCCCCGCGCACGGCGCTGGAGATCACCACCACCTGCGCTCCGGCGACGTTGGCCGCGTCGTGCCCGATGTGGATGGTGACGCCCAGACCGCGCAGGCGCTGGGTCGTGGCGCCATCCTTGATGTCCGATCCACTCACCTGGTAGCCCAGGTTCACCAGCACCTCGGCGATGCCCGACATGCCGATGCCGCCGATGCCCACAAAATGAATGCGCTGGATCTTTCCGAACACGAGAACTCCGAGACGAGTGTTCCAGTGTAGCGCCTGGGCCTGCCCTGGCAGATGGCTGGCTTCGTGCGGGGATCCCGGCGCTTCGACGATGGTTTCTGGACGGTCTGGCCTGTTCGCCCTATATTTCGACATATCCATACATCGCCAACGGGAGATCCCCATGAACCGAAGCTCATTCGCCTTGGATATTTCCCATTTGTCTCTTGGGCTTGCGTTATTGGCCGGCATGGTGCCGGTTCCGGTGTCTGCCGCACCGAGCCGGACCGATCGAGACAGTCAGCCGGATCATCCGAGCACCCTTCAGAAGGCGCCGGTTGAGCCGCAAAGGCCCGCAACCCCGCCGCCTCCCCCTCCCGCAGCGCGGCCAGTAACACCGAGCGTTGCGCCGACCGCTGCATCGGCGGTGGCCAGACCGGCCCCGCGCGGGGATGCGAGGGGTCCTGTCAGCCGGGGCGAGGCAGCGCCTCGCCCTGATACCGACCGTTCTCGGCCCCACGAGGGGCGTCGGCCCGATGCGCATCGCGAAAAACTCTGGGATAAGCCCGATGGTTCGCGGAGGGCCCCCGCTGAACAGCGGCCCGCCCAGATCGACCGGGGCATGCCTTCCCAGCCCAACGCAAACCCTGTTCGGCCTTACTGCGACAATATTCCGGATGCCCACACCTGGAGAAACCGGGATACGGATGTTCTCGATCAAATCAAACGCACGGCCCGGAGCGGTTCTGTGCCGGCCGTGGCGATCCCCGGGGATGCCACCCGCATCGAGGGGTTTTCCCAGTTTCCGGCCGGTTGGCGGGCCTATCGCTTCATGGTGCCAAAGGGCGGCAAGCTGCACGTGCTTTTGCACCACACCCGTGAGGGCGCATTCAGGCTGGGCCTGCTCAACAAGTGGGGCAACCGGGTGGCGGGCACGATCCCGAAATACACAGGCCGTCCCGAGATCGCCTATACCAATCACTCCAATGAAACATCGGCGGTCTATCTGCTGGTGGATGATCCCAGCTGGGCGGCCAATTGCAATGCGCCTTATATCCTTGATGTGGACAAGAGCTGGCGATTTGTCGTGAAGGCCCAGATCGTCCCCGTGGATGGCGTGTGGGCCGAGGAACCGGAGAATTTCCTCACCGCCGTCCAGCCCGATCCCGTCAAGTCCGAAGCTGCCAAGCCCGATGCCATCACTCCCGATGCCGCTGCACCCCAAATCGAGGCCAAGCGCTGATTCCTTGCTTGAGATCATGTGAGGAAGGGGGCCCAGCGCCCCCTTCATTTTTGGGAATCATTCCCTTGAAAGCTCCGTCTGGTGCGGCTCTTGCAGCGGCAGGCCGCTGATAGACTTGCCTCAAGGGGTATTCCATGAATTTGTCGTCGCTGAAGCACGGGATATGGGCGCCTTCCCTGGTGTGGGTGTTGGCACTGCCGGTCTCGGCTCAGGGGCTCGATGCGGATTGGATCCCCGCGCACTACACGAAACAGGAAGTCGAGATTCCCATGCGGGATGGCGTGAAGCTCTTCACGAGCATCTACCGTCCCAAGGATGAAACGCGGCCCCATCCCTTTCTGTTGAACCGCACCCCCTACAGCGTGGCTCCCTACGGCGCTGGCGCGTTTCCTTCGCACCTCGGACCCTCGGACCGCTTTACGCGGGAAGGCTTCATCTTCGTCTACCAGGATGTGCGCGGCCGCTTCATGAGCGGCGGCGACTTTGTGGATCTGAGGCCGCACAAGGACGTGAAGGGGCCGAAGGACATCGACGAAAGCACGGACACCTTCGACACCGTGGCATGGCTGCTGGCGCATGTGCCGAAGAACAACGGCAAGGTGGGCCAGTGGGGGATCAGCTATCCCGGCTTCTACACCGCTGCGGGCGCCATCGATGCGCATCCGGCCCTGGTGGCCATCTCGCCGCAGGCGCCCTGCACGAACTGGTTCGCGGGCGACGATTTCCACCGCAACGGCGCGCTGTGGCTGCCGCACCTCTTCAACTTCATCTACTCCTTCGGGCAGATCCGCACCGCGCCCACCACCGAATGGCCGGGCCGCTTCGAGCATGGAACGAACGATGGCTACGACTTCTTCCTGAAGCTGGGGCCCCTGAAGAACGCCAACGCGCGCCACTTCCACGGCACCATCCCCTTCACCGGGACCCTGCTCGCCGCGAACCGCGCGGAGCTGAGGGCCGAGGTCTCGGGCCGCGTCACCCGCGTCAGCGTCCAGGAAGGCGACCGCGTGGCCGCGGGCACCGTGCTCTCCGCCCAGGACGAGGACGAGCTGCTGCTCTCCGTCCAGGCGGCCGAGGCCCAGCTCGCCCAGGCCCAGGCCCAGG
>DAOPYE010000066.1:0-15323 GCA_035352715.1 Holophaga sp.
GCTCGGGCACGTAGGCCTCGGGCTGGTAGTAGTCGTAGTAGCTGACGAAGTACTCCACGGCGTTCTCGGGGAAGAACTGCTTGAATTCCGAGAACAGCTGCGCCGCCAGCGTCTTGTTGGGCGCGAAGATCAGCGCGGGGCGGTTCAGCCGCGCGATGACGCTGGCCATGGTGAAGGTCTTGCCGCTGCCGGTCACGCCCAACAGCGTCTGGAACCGATCGCCGGATTCCACGCCCTTCACCAACTGGTCGATGGCCTCGGGCTGATCGCCCGCGGGCGCATAGGGAGCGACAAGCTTGAAGGGCGCGAACTTCGACATGAGGACATTCTTTCATCCCCCACGCTCCTTGACGAATCTTTTACGAAAGACGCCCCAAAGTGCCTCGCACCCTTGCGGGCGCTTTCGCCCGGGCGTTGAATGAACGGCCGGCCGCTGCCAATTTCTGGGATTCCCATGCCATCCTCCGCACGCACCACCTCCATGACCGCTCTCGCGGCGCTCCTTCTCGCTGCGCCTGGCAACAGTCAGACAGCGCTCCAGCTTCGATGGGATGTGCAGCGCGAAGGGACCCAGGGGAGAGGCGCCCAAGCCAAGTTCTCTTTGACCAACCGCGATGTGCGCCCCTTGCCGGATCATGGATGGGCCATCTACTGCAACGGCATGCGCCAACCGGAGCCTGGCTCCATCGAAGGCCAGGTGGCCTTTGAAGCCTTGGATGGAGAGCTGGCCAGGATAAAGCCCCTGCCCGGCTTCAAGCCGCTGGCGCCAGGGGCCACGCTGGAGATCCGTTACCGCACAGGGCATCGCAACGTCAGCGAAATCCCCGCCGGGCCCTATATCGTTTTCGATGCCGAACCCCATAAGGGCATCCCGCTGGACTACGCCACGAGCAGCGCGATGCCCTTGATCGGCCTCGCCGCGCCCGAGATGCGCTATGCGCAGAACGCCCTGACGCGGGAGCTCCAGGAAACCGATCTCCCACTGGTGTTTCCCACACCGGTCCGCGTCCAGAAAACGGAAGGCCGTCTTCGCTTTGGCCCCCTGGAAATCATTGCGGATCCCTCCCTGGCGGCGGAAGCCGCATCCGCCAAGGCCTTGCTGCACCCCTGGACGAATGCAGATCCAGGCGCTCCGAAAACCCTGGTCCGCCTGCACGTGGGCGCGGTGGAGGGCCAAAACGCCAGCGAAGCATACTGCCTGACCGTCGATCCCGGCACCGGAATCCGCATTCAAGGGAATTCGACAGCCGGTGTCTATTACGGCATCCAGTCGCTGCGGAGCCTGCTCGGCGGCATCGACAAATCCTCCAACACCCTGCCCGCCCTGAAGATCATCGATGCTCCGCGCTTCGGCTACCGCGGCATGCACATCGACGTGGCGCGCAATTTCCAATCCAAGGGATCCCTCTTCCGGGTGCTGGATCTCATGGCCCGGGTCAAGCTGAACGCCCTGCACCTCCACCTGACGGACGATGAGGGCTGGCGCATCGAGATCGCCGGTATGCCCGAGCTGACGGCCGTCGGCGCGCACCGTGGGCATACGCTCGATTCCAGCGATCAGCTTCAGCCCGCCTATGGCTCCGGCCCTGCGGCGGGCCAACCTTTCGGCAGCGGCTTCTACACGAAGGCGGATTACATCGAACTCCTTCGCTACGCCGCCGCGCGGCATATCGAGGTCATCCCCGAATTGGAAATGCCAGGACATGCCCGCGCCGCCATCAAGGCCATGGAAGCTCGCCGACAGGCCCGTCTGCGCGTTGGCGATGCGGCGGGCGCCCAGCAGTTCCTGCTGAGCGATCCAGAGGATCGTTCCACTTACACCTCCATCCAGAACTTCCACGACAACGTGATGAACCCCGCCATGCCATCCACCTACGCGTTCATCGAAGCGGTCGTCCGTGAATTGGCCGCCATGCACCGCGAGGCCAGGGTGCCCCTGCGCAATCTGCACATGGGCGGCGACGAGGTTCCAGCGGGCACCTGGGAGCGATCGCCCATCGCCCAGAACGAGGTGAAGCAGCGCGGCATGAGCTCGGTCCAGGAGCTCTGGTTCCTGTTCTACGGGCGCGTGGAAGAGATCCTGAAAGCCCATGGGCTGGGACTTTCGGGCTGGGAGGAGATCGGCGTTCGGAAAACCAAGCTGCAGGGCCGCGACAAGATCATTCCCAATCCCCTGTTCGCCGAACGCGGCTGGCGCACCTACGTCTGGAACAACATGTTCGGCAGTGGCAACGAGGATCTGGCCTACCGACTGGCCAATGGCGGATACAAGGTCGTCCTTTGTCCCGTGAGCAACTTCTACTTCGATCTGGCGTACTCGAATCATCCGAAAGAGCCGGGCCTTTCGTGGGGCGGCTACGTGGATGTGGACAAGCCTTTCGCCTTCATCCCCTTCGACTACTACCGCAACGCCAAGGAGGATGCCCAGGGCCGCGCGCTGGACCGTTCGATTTTCGTCGGCAAGGACCGCCTGACCGAATACGGTCGCCAGAACATCGTGGGGATTCAAGGCTGTCTATGGTCCGAGACGCTGGGCGGCCAGGGCCGCCTGGAATACATGCTGGTGCCCAAGCTCTTTGGCCTGGCCGAACGCGCCTGGGCACCGGATCCCGCATGGGCCCAGGAGCCGGATCCCCAGCGGGCCGAGGCCCTCTACCAGGAGGCCTGGTCGGTCTTCGCCAACGTGCTGGGCAAGCGAGAGCTGCCGGAGCTGGACCGGACCTTTCCGGGATTGAACTACCGCATCCCCACACCAGGACTGAAGCCCGAGGCCAACGGCATCCGCGTCAATCTCCAGCTCCCAGGCTTCACGCTGCGCTACACCACGGATGGCAGCGAGCCCAGCGCCACCAGTCCCATGGTCGCGGGCCTCATCCCGGTCCCCAAACCCGGCATCATCCGCGCAAGAGCGTTCAATGGCCTTGGTCGCGGAGGAGCCACCGCCACCCTGAACACCGCCTCGCCCACCCTGGAGTGAGGCTAGACGCAAAGAGGCCGGACAAAAGTCCGGCCTCTTTCGTTCTTGCAGAAAGGCTCAGGCTTTGCGCAGCACGACGCAGGCGTTGGTGCCGCCGAAGCCGAAATTGTTGTTCAGCACGTATTCGGCGTCGAAGGTGGACGCGACATTGGCGCACACGTCCAGATCGCATGCAGGATCCTGGTTCTCGACGTTGATGGTGGGCGGGATCTGGCCGGTGCTGATGGCCTTGGCGATGAAGATGGTCTCGATGCCGCCGGAAGCGCCCAGCAGATGGCCCGTCATGGACTTGGTGGAGCTGACCTTCAGATCCTTGACGTGCGCACCGAAGACGCCCTTGACTGCGGCGCATTCGATGCGGTCGCCCGCGGGCGTCGAGGTGCCGTGGGCGTTGACGTAGCCGATCTGCTCGACGGCGATGCCCGCGTCCTTGATGGCCGCGCGCATGACGCGCATGGGGCCGTCGCCATCCTCGCTGGGGCTGGTGATATGGTAGGCGTCACCGCTCATACCGTAGCCCGCAATCTCGGCGTAGATCTTCGCGCCGCGCGCCTTGGCCATTTCGTATTCCTCGAGCACCAGGATGCCGGCGCCCTCGCCCATCACAAAGCCATCGCGATCCTTGTCGAAAGGACGGCTGGCGTGCGTAGGATCATCGTTGCGCGTGGACAGCGCGCGCAGGGCCGCAAAGCCGCCCACGCCGAGCTCGTTCACCACGGAATCGCTGCCGCCGGCGATCATGCGGTCGGCGTAGCCGAACATGATGAGCCGCGCCGCATCGCCGATGGCGTGCGTGCCCGTCGCACAGGCCGTGCAGACCGCGCTATTGGGGCCCTGCAAGCCATACTTGATGCTCACGAAGCCGCTGGCATTGTTGATGATCAGGCTGGGAATGAAGAAGGGGCTGGTGCGGCGGGGACCGCGATAGCCATTGGCTTCGTGCCAGATGGTGCCCAGGCCGCCGATGCCGCTGCCGATGTAGACGCCAAACGCCTCGCGTTCGGCCTTCGTGAGCTCGACTTGGTCCAAGCCCGCATCCACCATCGCCTGGTGCGCCGCACCCATGGCGTAGTGGATGAAGATATCCATCTTTTTCTGTTCTTTTTTCTCAATGTAGAGATCGGGATTGAAGCCCTTCACCTGGCCCGCGATCTTGCAGGCGAAATCGGTGGTGTCGAACCGGTCGATCAATCCGATGCCGCTGCGGCCGGCCAGGAGGTTCTCCCAGGTCTCGTCCACGGAGAGACCACAGGGGTTGACCGTGCCCATGCCCGTGATGGCCACACGTCGACGTTGGATGGAAGTCATAGGCTCACCTCAGGATCAGGATGCCACAGGTTGCCCGTGAGGACACCCATCCCCAGATAGCAAACGCCGCGGGAACCGGCCCGCGGCGCTGGTCTTTGATGGTGCCAAAAGGCTTAGGCCTTGGCGTTCTTCTCGATGTAGCTGATCGCATCGCCAACGGTGCGGATCTTCTCCTGCTCGCTCTCGGGGATCTCGATACCGAAAGCTTCTTCGATAGCCATGATGATCTCGACAGTATCGAGGCTGTCAGCGCCCAGATCATCGACGAAGTGGCTGCTTTCGGAAATGGAATCCTCGGGCTTCGCCAGCTGCTCCGCAATGATCGCAATAACCTTCTTACGAATTTCCGCCATCGGGCTCTCCTTGAAACCATGCGAGGCTATCACAGCCAACCGGCGATGCCAAGCAACAGGAATTCATCATGCCGAGACCGATCCAAACTCCCGCTCCTCCAAGCGGCTGGCCTTTGGGCTGGGGACATTCCCTTCGGGAGTTCGAGACGCATCTGGCCGTGGAGCGCGGATTGTCCGCCCACAGCGTCTCCGGCTACCTCTCCGATCTTCGCATTCTCGCGGCCTGGGCTTGCGCGCGGGAGCTGCCCCTGGCATCCATGGACCGGGACAGCCTGGCGGCCTTCCTGGCGGAACAGCACGCGGCGGGCAAGGCGCCGCGCAGCGTGGCCCGGCTGTCCTCCGCGCTGCGCCAATTCCTCACCTTTCTGCAGATGGAAGGCGAAGGCGCGGCGGGACCCGAAAGCGTCGTGCGCCCGCCCCGGGCGCCGCGGGTGCTTCCTCGCACGCTGACCGAAAGCCAGGTGGAAGCCCTGCTCGCGGCCCCGGACACCTCTACCCCGCTGGGGCTGCGGGATCGCGCGTGGATCGAGCTGCTCTACGCCTCGGGCCTGCGCGTGACGGAGCTGGCGGAAATCCCCGCCCTATCGGTATTCCTGGACGAGGGCTTCCTCAAAGTCATGGGCAAGGGACGCAAGGAGCGCCTGATCCCCTTCGGAGAAAGCGCCGAGCACTGGATGCGCGCATGGCTGAAAGTCCGGCCGGGCCTGAAGCCCCAGGTCGACAAGCTGTTCGTAGGACGCCGCGGAGAGGTGCTCACGCGTCAGCACTACTGGCGCCTGCTGAAGGCCTACGCGGTCAAGGCCGGCATCCGGCGCGAGGCCGTCAGCCCGCACGTGCTGCGCCATGCGTTCGCAACCCATCTGCTGGATCACGGCGCGGATCTGCGCGCGGTCCAGGCCATGCTGGGCCACGCGGACATCGCCACCACGCAGATCTACACACATGTCCATCAGGCACGGCTACGGGCGCTCTACGACCGCATGCACCCCAGAAGCGTCGTCAGCGGCGAGTGATGATCGGCGGATTTGCGTCTGTCGTTTACAACGCAAGGTGGACGCTGCATGGAACTTGAGGACATGATGGTGAACGGAGATATTCACCCATGGCCCCTCGCAAGCGCACCACGACCCCTGAGGCATCCAAGGACAGTTCCACGAAGACCGCCCGCAAGTCCAAGAGCGATGCCGCTGAAACGGAGATCACCCCAAAGGCGAAAGCATCCGGCAAGACCGCTGCGGCCAAGGCCGTGAAGACGACGGTCAAGAAGTCCGAGCCCGAATCCGCCCTCAAGTCCGCAGCGAAGGCGCCCCGGACGAAAGCCAAGAAGGCCGAAGAAGCAGTGAAGGAAGCCACCCCCGCCATCACGCCGAAGGCTAGCGTTGAAGTAGCCGCCTCGGCCTCCTCCGCGCTGCCCGTCCTCGTCGACAAGGTGCTGGCCGCAATCCAGGAAAACCGGGCGGTGGAGTTCGTCTTTGCCGACGCGGACGCCAATCCGCCGCGCACCTTCGAGCCGCGCCAGCTCATCTTCGATGTCTTCTCCAAGGCCTGGTTCGCCTGGGGATGGGATCGCCGCTACAACGCCGAGCGCCATCACCGCGTGGATCTGCTGACCGAAGTCAACGCCGTGGAAGGCGTGGGGCGGGCCGCGCAGGGTCCCTACAAGGAAGGCACGCCCTCCAATCAGATCGGTGGATGGCTGGGCGGCGAGCCGATCGCCGTGAAGGCCCTGCTGCTCAAACAGTGGATCTTCGCCATCAAACAAGCACCAGCGCCCTTCCCCGAATTCGTGATTCAGGAAGCGGAAGACGGCAAGGCGTCCGTAAGCTTCACGGGCACCGATCTGCGCGCCATCGCCCGCTGGTGCATGCAGTTTGGCGACGGCATCCAGGTGCTGGAACCCCAGCGCCTCGTGGACCGCATCAAGCAGGTGGGCATGAACTGGGCGGGCAAGCCCAAGCAGGAGAGCGCCCCCGTTCGTCCGCCGGTCCCTGCCCCCGCGCTGCGCCCGGAACCCCGCCCTGAGCGTTCGGAGGCGAGGCATGAAGCGAAGTCCGAAGGCCGGCATGACGCGAAGCACGAGCCCCGCTCGGAACGCCGCCATGCGCGCCCCGAACCCACTCGCGATACTGCACGCGATGCCGAGACCAAGCCCTCGAAGCCGGGCCGCGTCGAGATCCGCTTCGACCGCCTGTAGCGCGCAAGGCTTGATCCGTTCCTGCGCTTGCGGGCGTTCCCATCTGAAGCCTTCCGTGGCCCTGGCGCCAACGGAAGGCTTCAGATGTATCGGATCTGCACGTCCTTCAGGAAGCGGTTGGTCAGCACCCGTCGCAGCCGCCGCAGGATATTGCGCCGGATGTCGAGTTCCTGCGGCAGGTTGGGATCCTGCAGGGCCTCGTTGATCTTGGTGCCCGCGACAATGTGGATGATGTCGCTATCCAGCAGGAGGCCCGCAAGCTGCGTGACGGCATTGGGCTTGAGGAGTTCAGGATTCTCCTCTTCCTCCAGCAGGCGCACGAGCTTGGCCAGCGTGATGGCACCTTCCGTCACAAGGTCGAAGCCCTCCATCACCGACGTCGGCGGGATCTCCGGGTCCAGATCCTTCAGATCCATGAAGACAGAACGGTTCAGTTCGCGGGACATGATGCCCGTCGTGGTGCCGCCGCAGATGATCTTGCGGCCCTTGAAGGTCGCCGCCATGGCGGCCATTTCAACATCGCGCCGCCGGTCCACCGGAGGCCCTGTGAACACGATCACCTCGCGGGGATTGCGCAGATAGATCACGCCGCAGGTGATGTCATCCTTCGCCCTGAATCCATCCATGGACAGCGCCCGCTGCGCCAGTGTCCGCGCCAGATGGCGGGCCGAGATGGCCGGACGATCCAGGATCGTATCGCACAGGTATCGGGAAGCGGCGTCGGCCCCCCAGCCCAAAGGCGTCGTACGCTGTCCGACCCCGGCCTGGCTCACGCCGTCAGAAAAAATGGCGATGCGATCTCCGGGCTGGGCCACAAAGCTGCTGCAGCGAAGGCTCGCCTCGCGACCCGAGGTGAGGTTCACGGTCAGCGTTTCGATATCCACGGGGATCTGAATGCCATCGCGCAACAGGGCATATGGGGGATTGTCGAATTCGACGATCCGGGTCTCACCTCGGCGGTCCATGTCCACGATGGTGAACGTGGAATAGGCGATCTTGCGCTCGCTGCAGACGGGAAGCGTCTCCATGATCGTCTTGGCCGCATGCGTGATGTCCATGTCCTCGGTCACGTAGCGCGCCAGCATCGAAGTGGTCAGCGTCGCCAGGACCGAGGCCTTGATGCCGCTGCCAAGCCCATCGGCGAGCACCGAAATGACGCGATCGCCGCCCTCCGTCTTCTGGGACAGGAACACGTCGCCGCACACCATCTGGTTGTGCTTGCGTTCCTGGAAGTGATCCACCTCGATGAAGTAGTTGGTCTCAGACATTACCTGAACCCCGGCTTGAAGCGGCGTCGTTGGGCGGAGCCAGCCGGTAGGAATCCATGATGCCGTTGAGCATCAGCTCTGTATCGGCGGCGTTCTCGCCCAGCAGGTAGGCGATCTGCTGAACCGTCGTCAGGTTCTTGCGGATGACGTCCTGGGCCTGCTGCATGATGCGTTCGCGCTGCACGGCGGGCTCCGTGATGTCCTGCAGGATGCCTCCCACGAGATGGCCCGCCTCGATGGGGAAGATGACGGTGCGCAGGATCTGGCTCTTGTAACGCAAATCCTTGCGGATGGAGTCCACATCGCCTCGCAGCACCCGGGTGAAGAGATCGTGGAAGGTGAGCACCTTGCGCAGATCCGCGCCGTCCATGCCGGGTTTCGCCTCGAAGATCGTCTGCGTCTCCTCGCCCATGAGCTCGGCGAACTTGCGGTTGCAGTCCACGATATTCAAATGCTCGTTCACGATGACCGCCCCGGAGGGCATGGCGTGGATCAGGGCGTTGGCCTTGTTGAGCGCCAGCTTGCGCATGTAGGAAACGCACATGTTCGGCTCGGCGCGGCCATCGAGCATCGCCACGGCCAGGTTCCGGCAGGTGTCGTATCCGCAGCCGCCACAGTTGAGTTCTTCCTCGATCACCTGCTTGCCCAATCGCCACAGCGACTGGGTGATGGCCTCGGCATCGTGCTCGGCGTGAACGATCTGCGCCGCCGCCAGCGCGCGGCTCAGATCGAAATCCGGCCTCTGGTTGCGGATCTTCAGATCCTGGGCGTAATCGAACACGCGCAGCGCACGCACGGCCGTGCCGCAGTTCCGCTCGGTTTCCGGGCCGTTCACGCATCCGCCCTCGCAGGCCAGCAGTTCGAGAAAGACCTTCTTGTCCTGCGTCAACTCGTGCAATCCGTCGATGACGCGCTTCAGGTTCTCCAGGCCGGAGAAAGCCATGAACCGAACATCTGGCGCATCAAAGCGGGCAGCGATGCCGCGGTTCATGCCGCCATCCACGGGATACAGCGCCCCTTCCGACGCCCGTCGCGGGATGAAGACATCTTCGGGCTGCGGCGTCTCCCGCGCGGGATCAATGCCGCGGTCCTCGAACCAGCGACGCACTTCGCGGAATCCCAGGGCGACGTGCAGACGATCAGGCCGTTCATCAGATTCCAGTTTTTTGGAAATACAAGGCCCCACAAACACCACGCCAATATCATCTCCGAAGGTCTCGCGGAGCAGCACGGTGTGGGCCTGCAGGGGGGACTGGATGTGTACCACGTTCGGCAGCAGCTCGGAGTGGTAGCGGCGGATCAGTTCGACCACCGTGGGGCACGTGGACGAAATGTAGACGCCCGGCCCGCCCTCTTCAAGCGTCTCGGCGCAGGCAGCGGAAACCTGCTCCGCCCCCAGAGAAGTCTCTGAAACCCCCCAGAAGCCCAGCAGCTTCAGGGATCGAATGATCCTCGCGGGATCCACGCCGGGCCATTCGGTCACGAAGGAAGGCGCGAGGCTCACCACGACGCGCTCCTTGCGCTTGAGCAGCAGCTTGACGCGGCCGAGATCGTCGCGCACCTTCTTCGCCCCCACGGGGCAGGTGTTCACGCAGGTGCCGCAATAGACGCATCGGTCCGACATGACCATGGCGCTGTCGTTCACGACCTGGATGGCCTTGACGGGGCACTCGCGCACGCACTTGTAGCAGTCCTGGCATTGCGCCAGTTCGGTGAAGATGGGCTGAAGAATGTTCATCGGGATCCCGGGGTCAAGTCATCCAGAAGATCCTCCAGCAGGCCCGTGAGCTTGGAGGGTTCCACCTCGCAGTGGCATTCGCCATCGAATGTCAAATTCGGTCCCTGACGACAGCGATCCTGGCAAAGCGTGCCCGTAAGGTGCACGCAATCCTCAAGGTGCCTTGTACGCAAAAACTCCCGGGCCGTTTCAACGGCCCGGGAGTTTCCACGTGCAAAACACGAACTGCCCATGCAGATCACAAGTTCATGTTCAGCTTCGGACGGTGGCATTGCGGAACTCCTCATCGGGATGCTCCTCGAGTGCCTTGGCAATCGCGGCCTTCACATCATCCAGCGAGCAGTGCTGCTTGGCTACCCCGTTTACGGTCACGGAGGGACCGCGATCGCAGGCTTCCATGCAGAACGTGGCGCGAATATCCAGGTAATCCGTCAGATCCGCCTGGTCCACAAACTTCAGGGTCTGGCGGAGCAGTTCCTGAGCGCCGCGCAGCTGGCAACCCGTTCCGACACACACGGTGACAGGGATCTTCTCCTTGCCGGAGATTTCGCCCAGGGCCAGGGGCTCGTTGGCGATGCGCTTGCGGTTCTGGTAGACCGTGTGCAGCAGGTGGTGGGCCTTGTGGCTATTGGGGGCGCCGCCGATGTGGTCTTCGTAGCACTTGGTCAGGGCGAGATTGTCCTGGGAGCGGTGGAAATCCAATGAGGCGTCGATGTGGCGCAGGGCCTCGCGGCGCTTGGCCACGATCTTACTGTCCTGGGCGACGGGCTGGCCGCCGCCATTCACGCAGCCGTTGGGGCAGGACATCACTTCGACGAAGTCGTAGTGGGCCTTGCCTTCCTTGATCGCGCGCACCAGCTTGCGGGTGTTCGCGAGGCCGTGGACCACGGCGCCCTTGATGGTGCCGATGGACAGGTTGGCCGTGAACTCGCGGACGCCATCCATCTTGCGGACTTCCATCACCACGTCCTGCAGGGCGGCGCGGCCCTCGGGGGTGGCTTCCAACTCGGCGGCGGCATAGCGCAGCACGGCTTCCGTCACGCCACCGGAGTTGCCGAAGATGACACCCGCGCCGCTCTTGGCGCCGAAGGGCATATCCAGGCTCTCGGGATCAAGCTCAGCCAGGGCGATGCCGGCATCCTTGATCATGCGGATGGCTTCCTGGGTGGTCAGCACGCAATCCGTGTCGAGCGAGCCGTCCACGCCCAGTTCGGGGCGCTGGGCTTCGAACTTCTTGGCCGTGCAGGGCATGATGCTGACGACGACCAGATCCTTGCGGTCAATGCCGAACTCCTTGGGCAGCACGTCCTTGGCCAGGCTGCTGAACATGCCCTGGGGGCTGCGGCAGCTGGAGATGTGCTGAACGGTCTTCTGGGTGCCGTCGGCGGCCACTTCGGTGTGGGGAAGCAGTTCAGGGAAATCCTGTTCGGCCAGCTTCACCCACGCGGGGCAGCAGGAGGTGAAGAGGGGCAGATCCTCGCCCTTCTTCTTGCGGGCCACGAACTCGTTGGCTTCCTCGAGGATCGTCAGATCCGCGGCGAAGGCCGTGTCGTAGACCTTGTCGAAGCCCAGGCGGCGCAGGCTGGCCACCAGCTTGCCCATGACATGGGTGTCGGCGGGCAGGTTGAAGGCCTCGCCGATGGCGGCGCGGACCGCGGGAGCGATCTGGACAACAACTGTCTTCTTTGGGTTCTCGAGAGAAGCGTGGACCTTCTCGATCTCGGACTTCACGGTGATGGCGCCCGTGGGACACACGGAGGCGCACTGGCCGCAGAGCACGCACTCAACGTCCTTCAGGCCCTTGCCAAAGGCGGGGGTGACGACGCTGTTGGAGCCGCGGTGGCTGAATTCCAGGACGCCGATGCCCTGAATCTCGGAGCAGTAGCGCACGCAGTCGCCGCAGAGCACGCACTTGTTGGGATCGCGCACCAGGCTGGCAGAGCTGGTGTCCAGGGGCCTCACGACCACAGGAGCCTTGAAGCGCACCTTGCGCACACCCAGGCGCTCGGAGAGGGACTGCAGCTTGCAGGCGCCGCTCTTGTCGCAGGTGGGGCAGTCATGCTGGCCGCTGGCGAGCAAGAGTTCCAGGTTCACCTTGCGCAGTTCGCGGACCGCGGCGCTCTGGGTCTTGATCTTGAGGCCGGGTTCCACGGGAGCGGAACAGGCGGCGACCAAGCCGCGCCCTTCCACTTCCACCATGCAAAGTCGGCAGGCGCCGTAGACGGACAGCTCGGAGTGGTAGCAAAAGGTGGGCAGCTCGATGTGCGCGCCGCGGATCACCTCCAGCAGGTTCTTCTCGCCGTTCAGGGCAACCTGCACACCATCAATGGTCAGGGTCTTCTCAGCAGTCATGGATTACACTCCAGCAATCGCGTTGAACTTGCAGGCTTCGACGCAGGCGCCGCAGCGAATGCACTTGTCGGGATCGATCTTGTGCGGCTGCTTGCGTTCGCCGCTGATGGCGTCCACGGGGCACTTGCGGACACAGACCGTGCAGCCTTTGCAAAGACTGGGGTCGATCTCGGGGGTCATCAGGGCCTTGCACTCACGCGCCGGGCAAACCTTGCGATGCACGTGCGCCTCGTATTCGGCGCGGAAGTATTTGAGCGTCGACAGCACCGGGTTCGGCGCGGTCTTGCCCAGGGCGCACAGGGAGCCCAGCTTCACGTTCTTGGCCAGGGTCTCGAGCAGGGGCAGCGTCTCTTCGGTGGCGCGGCCTTCAACGATGTCTTCCAGCAGAGCCAGCATCTGCTTCGTGCCCTCACGGCAGGGCACGCACTTGCCGCAGCTCTCGTTCTGGGTGAACTGCATGAAGAACTTGGCCACCTGGACCATGCAGGTCTGGTGGTTCATCACCACGAGACCGCCGGAACCCACCATCGCGCCGATGGAGGACAGGCTATCGAAGTCCATCGCCAGTTCCAGATGCTCGGGCGTGAGGCATCCGCCGGAAGGACCACCGATCTGGACGGACTTGAAGCCCTTGGGATCGATGCTGCCATCCTTGGCGGTCACACCGCCGCCGACGCCCAGCACGATGTCGCGCAGGGTGGTGCCAAAGGGCACTTCGATGAGGCCCGTATTGGCCACATGGCCCGTCAGCGCGAACGTCTTGGTGCCGGGGCTCTTCTCGGTGCCAACCTTGCGATAGTCAGCCGCGCCGCTCAACAGAATCAGGGGCACGCTGGCCAGGGTCTCGACGTTGTTGATGATCGTGGGCTTGCACCACAAGCCGCTCTGGGCGGGAAACGGAGGCTTGGGCATGGGCATGCCGCGCTTGCCTTCGATGGAGGCCAGCAGCGCCGTCTCTTCACCGCAGACGAAGGCGCCGGCGCCTTCCATCACGTGAACCGTAAAATTGAAGCCGGTGCCCAGGATGTTTTCACCCAGCAGGCCCGCGGCTTCGGCATCCGCGACGGCCTTGCGCACACGGGCCACGGCCAGGGGATACTCGGCACGAACATAGACATAGCCTTCATCGGCACCGATGCCGCGACCGGCGATCATCATGCCCTCAATCACAGCGTGGGGGTTGCCCTCCATGACGCTGCGATCCATGAACGCGCCGGGATCGCCTTCGTCGCCATTGCAAACGATGTACTTCTTGCCCTTCGGCTGGATGCGGGCCATCTCCCACTTGCGGCCCGTGGGGAAGCCACCGCCGCCACGACCACGCAGGCCGCTGTCGAGGATCTCCTTGCAGACCTGCTCGTCGGTCATCTCCTGAATGGCCTTCATCGCCGCCTTGTATCCATCATTGTGGATGTATTCGCGGATGTCCTCAGGATCCAGGCTGCCGCAAGCCTTCAGCACCGTGCGGGTCTGGTGGGTGTAGAAGGGGATGTCATGCAGACCGCGGTAGGTCTTTTCTGTCGCGGGATCTTTGTACAGCAGGCGATCAACCACCTCGCCCTGCTTGAAGGTCTTCTCGACGATCTCCTTCACGTCCTCGGGCTTGACCTTGCCGTAGAGGATGCCATCGGGCTCGATGCTGAGCAGGGGACCCACCTGGCAGAAGCCCTGGCAACCGCTCTTGGTCAGCAGGCCATCCTTGTGAGCCTTGTCTTCGAAGTCCAGCTCGATTTCCAGGTTCAGGCCATGAGCCTTGGCTTCAGCCTGCAGAGCCGCAAACACCTTCATGGAACCACCGGCCATGCAGCCGGTGCCGGCGCAGATCACCACGCGGCGGGCGCAAAGCGAAGCGGCCGCCTCGTAGGACTTGGCGACTTCGTCCAGATTCAACGTGGTAACCGTGCTCATTGAGCTTCCTCCGTGCGGATCTTTTCGATGAAGCTGCAAGCCTGTTCGGGGCTCACCTGGCCGTGGATCTCATCGTTGATCACGACCGCAGGCGCGAGGCCACAGGCGCCGAGGCAGGACACCGTCTCCAGCGTGAACAGCATGTCGCCGGTGGTGTTCTTGCCCTTGGACAAGCCCAGGTTGGCCATCAATGCGTCATGAATATCCATGCTGCCCTTCACATGACAAGCCGTGCCGTCGCAGATGCGAACGATGTACTTGCCCTTGGGCTCGAGCGCGAAGTGGTGGTAGAAGGTCGCGACGCCGTAGAGCTGGGCGGGCGAGATCTCCAGCGCCGTCGCCACGAAGGTCATCACTTCCTCAGGCAGGTAGCGATACTCCTCCTGCACCGCCTGGAGAATGGGAACGAGCTTGGACTTGTCGTAGCTGAATTTCTCCAGGATCTTGAAGACCTTGGTGAACTGCCTTTCCTGGCTATCCGTTAAGGTCGCTTGCATGCCTTAGCCTCCTTGCCCTTCGGGCGTAATACCGTTTTCCATAGCCTCCAACCGGAGGCGGTGTTGTTTTGAACGCACTGTTTTGGAAGTGGCCTAGCTTGTCGCCCGGCCGTTTCAGATGGTGTTGGCCGCCTGTTCCGCATGGATTTTCACGGCGAGCTTGCGGGAAAGCACCGCCAAGCTGGAGTGCAGCCGGAGGTTCTCCACGATGATGCCTTCGGGCACATCGAGTTCCACGGGTGCCAGATTCCAGATGGCGCGGATGCCGCTATGGGCCATGAGCGTGGCGACGCCCTGAGCCGCCTCTCCGGGAACCGTGAGGATGCCAATGGTGATGTGCATGCGACGGGCCAAATCCTGGAACTTGTCCAAGGACAGGATGGATACGCCCTGAGCGTTCTGGCCGATCTTACGAGCGCTCACATCAAAGGCGGCAACGATTTTGACGCCGGCCTTTTCGAGCCCAGCCTCGCCCATAAGAGCGGTGCCAAGCCGTCCGGCCCCCACAAGGAAGGCCTCCGTCGTATTGTTCCAATTGAGGAACCCTTCAATGGCCGCGATCAGATCGGCGATGCGGTGACCGACCTTGGGACGTCCTTCGCTGCCGGTGAACGCGAGATCATTTCGGACCTGTGTGTGATGCACACCGAGATCCCCGCCGATCTGAGAAGCGGAAACCATGATCTCGCCTTTCTCTCGAAGGCCCGACAAGTAGTTGTGATAAGTCG
>DAOPYE010000067.1:0-14416 GCA_035352715.1 Holophaga sp.
TACGAACATCTACGACATGCGCCTGACGGCCCACGAGGATGGCTGGATCTACGGAGTGTTCTGCTCCGAGCGCAAGGACCCCGACGCGCCCAAGGGCGATACGTCCAGCGCCGTGGCGGCCGCGGCCATCGTGCGCACCAAGGATCTGAAGGACTGGGAGCGCCTGCCGGATCTGATCACGGTCAGTTCCCAGCAGCGCAACGTGGTGGTGCATCCCGAATTCGTGGATGGCAAGTATCTGCTCTACACCCGTCCCCAAGACGGCTTCATCGACACCGGCAGTGGCGGCGGCATTTGCTGGGGCCTATCCGATTCCATGACCGCGGCCAAAATCGACCAGGAACACCTGATGGATCCCAAGGTCTACCACACGATCAAGGAAGTGAAGAACGGCGGCGGCGCCACACCCATCAAGACCTCCAAGGGTTGGCTCCACATCGTCCACGGCGTGCGCAACACGGCGGCTGGCCTGCGTTACGTGGTCTACGCCCTGCTGACGGATCTGAAGAACCCGGGCCAGGTCATCGCCGCCCCCGGTGGCTATCTGATTGCCCCCGAGGCTGACGAGCGCGTGGGCGATGTCTCGAACGTGGTCTTCTGCAATGGCGCCATCGCCGACGAGGACGGTCGCCTGCTGATCTACTACGCCAGCGCCGACACTCGCATGCACGTGGCCGAGACCAGCATCGACCAGATGCTGGACTACTGCCTGAACACGCCCCAGGATCGTGGCCGCAGCTTCACCAGCGTCGAAGACCGCTTGAAGCTCATCCGCGCCAACGCCGCCTACCTGGCCAGCGAGGCGAAGTAGGGCCAAGTAGGCTGCGCGTTTCCGGCAATATCACCGAGACACGAAGGAAACAGGTCCACCAAACGGCGCTCCCCCGATCGAGGAACTGAAGCCGTTGGTGGACCTATCGCGAAACGAATCGGGATCAGCCCTTCAGCACATCCACAAGGTCCTGATGGACCCAGAGGTTTCCGGCAGCGACATCACCGGTCTCAAACCACTGATCCCCGCCCTTCCAGTCGGTAATGAGTCCGCCGGCCTCGGTGACGAGCAGAACACCCGCCGCCATGTCCCATTTCTTGAGGCCCATCTCGAAATAACCATCGAAAATGCCGCAGGCGACGTGGGCCAAATCCAGGGCCGCGCTGCCGGGACGACGGATGCCTAAGGCCCGGAAGAACACGGAAGTCAGCGCACGACTGTAAGTATGGAAGCGCTCGCCGAGCTGGAAGGCAAACCCTGTAGCCAGGAAGGCACTGTCGAGGCTTTCCTGGGATGAGATGGACATAGGCTGTCCATTCCAGAAGGCCCCTTCTCCGCGCACGGCCGTGAACAGATCCTCGCGCAGCGGATCATAGATGCAGGCCACCACCGGACCTTCGGCGTTCCACAGCGCCACGGAGACGCACCAATGGGGAAAGCCGCGCACGAAGTTCAGGGTGCCGTCCAGGGGATCCACGATCCAGCAGCGGCTGTTCTCGCCGAAGGAGCCCAGTTCTTCGCCCAGGTAGCTGTACTGGGGAAAACGCCGATCCAGTTCCGCCTTGATGGCGGCCTCGCTGGCCTGATCCGCTTCGCTCACCAAATCGTTGCGGGTCTTTTCCTTCACCGTGGCCGGATCAAGTTTGCGGAAATAGTTGAGAAGAACCTTGCCACCAGCCTGCGCCGCCGCGACGCAGGCCTCCTGTTGAGCTTCGTACATTCGCATTCTCCAGGTACCACCCGAATCCTATATGATACCCGCTGGCAAATCTTGACACGAACGGTAAACTATTTCCCCGGAGGCCATGTCCATGCCCAAGGTCATCAACATCGAGCCCACGCCCAACCCAGACGCGCTCAAGTTTGTGGTGAAGGACCCCCTGCTGAAGCGAGGTGTGCGATCCTTCCGGGATTTCGGCTCCGCCGTGGGCGACCCCCTGGGCTCGGCCATCTTTGCCCTGGGACACGTCACCTCCGTGTTCTACATGGACCGCTTCGTCACCGTGAACAAGGACCCGGATGCCCAGTGGGGAGATCTCATCGACCCGGTGTGCGAAGCCATCGAGGATAGCCCCGACCTGGACGACGCCGAGGGATTGGCGCCCAAGAACCTATCGAACGCCAGCTTCGATGAAAAGCTGGAACGCATCAACGAACTGCTGGACACCCGCGTGCGCCCGGGCCTGGCTGGAGACGGCGGGGGCCTGGAAGTCATGGATTTCGACGGCACCACCCTGGAGATCAGCTATCACGGAGCCTGCGGATCTTGCCCAAGTGCCATGGGCGGAACTTTGCACTACATTGAAAGCCTGCTACAGGATGAAGTCGACCCTGATATCCGAGTTGTCAGTTATTAAACCAGCCCCGTGAATCGGGGCGGGGGGTTGGGATGCACAAGCCAGGCATGAATCCCACGGTCTCGTTCCCGATTTCAGTCGGAGGCTCCCTTATGGCCGACCCGGTCAACGGGAAGGAGGTCCAGGCCCATCTGAGCGCCCTGGGGGATTTCCTTTCGGAGGCCTTCCCCGGCGCAACGGAGCTCTTCGAGCAGGGCCTGCACTTCCTCGTGGGCCGGCTCGACGCCGACCGCGCCTCCATGAGCCGTGTCACGCCTTCGGGCCTGGAGACAACCTGGTCCACCACCGCGCCCAAGGTCGCGTCCGACACCTTCATCCACGGCGCGGAAAAGCCCTTCTGCCTCCAGGTACTGGAACACCCTCAACGGATGCTGGTCATCCATGATCTGAAGCGCAAGCCAGAGCTGAGCGCCCTGGGGGTGAGATCCTACCTCGGCATCGCCCTGGGCGAGCCGGGCCGCCACCATTCCGTGCTTTCCATCCTGTGCGCCCGGGTCCACGACTGGACCCCCCTGGAGATCGTTCTCGTCAAGGCGGTGGCGGCCCTCTTCAGCAAGACGCTGGAGGTGGAGCTGCTGCGGGACGAGTTGGAAACCACGCGCACGATCCTGGATATCACCACCGCCGTGGTGGAGGACAGCGCCCTGGAGAGTTCCGCTACCCGCCTGCCCAACCGCCATTACCTGGAAGTCTGGCTGAAGGCCCAGCTCTACCTCGCAAGGCGGCGGGACGAGGTCATCGCCGTCGCCCAGTGGCGGATTCCTCCGGATCTGGAAAGCCGCAAGCATCTGCAGGACATCGCCCACGGGCTGCGCGGCGAGGATCTGCTGGCGGATCTGGGCCAGACCTGTCTTCTGCTGCTCCCGCGCACCAATCGGGAAGGCCTGCAGACGCTGCTGGATCGCATCCGCACCGTCCTGGGACCCTTGCCCGTCGGAGCGACACTCTGGCTACCCCAGCACCCCGTGGACCGCGACGATCTGCTGCTCCAGCAGGTCATCCAGCGCACCGCTGAGGCTCTTCGGATCAGCCAGGAAGCGGCCCAGGACGGCCCCGCGGAGGTGCACTGGATCCTGCTCGAAATGGGGCCGACGGAATGACCGGGGCAAACCCTCGCGCATCCCATCGGCCATGAGAAAGGAAGAGGCGAACCCATCGGCTCGCCTCTTCCTTTTTCACAGCTAATGAAGCAGTGACTACTGGCCGACCTGCGCGGCCACTTCGGCGGCGAAGTCTTCCTTCTTCTTCTCCAGGCCTTCGCCCATGACGTACTTCACGAAGCGGCGGATGCTCAGCTTCTCGCCGATCTCGGCGGTCTTCTGGGACAGGTGCTGGGCGACGGTCAGATCGCCGTTCATGATGAACTTCTGCTCCAGCAGGCAGACCTCTTCGTAGATCTTGTTCATCTTGCCTTCGACGATCTTCTCGACCACATTGGCGGGCTTGCCGGTGGCTTCAGCCTGGGCGCGAGCGATCTCCTTTTCCTTGGCCAGGAACTCCGGCGTGACTTCTTCCTTCGCCACAAACTGGGGGGCGGGATCATGGGCGGCCACGTGCATGGCCAGTTCCTTCACCATGCGCTGGAAGTTCTCGGTCTTGGCGACGAAGTCCGTCTCGCAGTTGAGTTCAATCAGCACGCCCACGCGGCCACCGGGGTGGATGTAGGCTTCGACAATGCCTTCAGCCGCGATGCGATCGGCCTTCTTGGCAGCGGCGGCAAGGCCCTTCTTGCGCAGCCACTCGATGGCCTTGTCCATCTCGCCGTTGTTCTCGTCCAGAGCCTTCTTGCAATCCATCATGCCGAGACCGGTGCGGTCGCGGAGGGTTTTCACATCCTGGGCGGTGTATGCCATGGGATCTCCTGTTGGGAATCGTTCAGCTCAAATGCAATCAGCGATCAGCCGCCAGCTTTCAGCTGAACGCCGATCGCTGACGGCCAAAAGTTCAAGGTTCTAGGCTTCGGCGCCTTCGTTGGCCTTCTCGGCCAGCATCGCCTTCATGTCTTCATTCTCGGCCTTGTCCTGGAAGGACTGGCGGCCTTCGAGGATGGAGTCCGCCACGCGCTCGGAGAAGAGCAGGATGGAGCGGATGGCGTCGTCGTTGCCGGGGATCACGTAGTCGATCTTGTCGGGATCGCAGTTGGTATCGACGATGGCGACGATCTTGAGGCCCAGCTTGGCAGCTTCGGTGATGGCGATGTCTTCGCGATGGGGATCGATCACGAAGATCACGTCGGGCACCTGGCGCATATCGCGGATGCCGGAGAAGGAGGCTTCCAGCTTCTCCTTGGCGCGGGTCAGCGTCAGGATTTCCTTCTTGGACAGGTGGGCGGTCTTGGCCGGATCGTTCAGGGTGGCTTCGATGTCCTTCAACTTGTCCAGGGACTTCTTGATGGTGGAGAAGTTGGTGAGCATGCCGCCCAGCCAGCGGTTGTTCACGTAGAAAGCGCCGCAACGCAGCGCCTGCTCGGCGATCAGTTCCTGGGCCTGGGGCTTGGTGGCGACGAACAGGAAGGTCTTGCCCTCGGCCGCAGCCTTGGTGACGAAGTTGCTGGCCTGGTTCCACAGGCGCAGGGTCTTCTGGAGATCGATGATGTAGATGCTGTTGCGCGCGCCGAAGATGTACTTCTTCATCTTGGGGTTCCAACGCTTGGTCTGGTGACCGAAGTGAACGCCCGCTTCAAGCAGTTCTTTCATCTGAATGGCAGCCATGAGGCCTCCCGAATTTTGCGGCGTCGCCGCAGGGGATGAAGGCGGAATTCCGCCCGAATCGGCGTCCGGCGAACCGGAGCCCTGAACCAACAAACGGGGAGAACATGTCTCCCCGTCCGTAACACCAAATAACAACTAGCGCTTCGAGAACTGGAAGCGGCGACGGGCAGCCTTCTGACCGGGCTTCTTACGTTCCTTCATGCGAGGATCGCGGGTCAGCAGGCCGGCCTGACGCAGCATGCTCTTCAGCTGCTCGTTGTAGCCCAGCAGCGCGCGAGAGATACCGAGACGGATCGCGGAAGCCTGACCGGCAGGGCCGCCGCCGGCAACCGTCACCAGCAGATCGAACTTGCCTTCCAGATCAGCCAGAGCGAAAGGCTGATTCACCACCATGCGCAGCACAGCATTGGGGAAGTAGTTCTCGAACGTGCGGCCGTTCACCGTAACCTTGCCGGTGCCAGGACGAAGATACACGCGAGCCGTGGAAGTCTTGCGCCGTCCGGTTCCGTAGTTCTGGGAGATCGCCATGATTGCCTCGAAAGTCGAATGCTAAAAACTAGAGCTTGATGGTCAGGGACTGGGGCTGCTGGGCTTCCTGCTGGTGCTCGGCACCTTCGTAGACCTTCAGCTTGCGATACATCGCACGACCCAGGGGGCCCTTGGGCAGCATGCCCTTCACAGCGCTCTCGATGATGCGCGCGGGGAAGGTCAGCTTCATGACTTCAGCGCGGACTTCCTTCATGGAGCCGGGCTGGGTCGTCGTGCGACGGTAGAACTTCTGCGTTCCCTTCTTACCCGTGAACACGGCCTTGGCGGCATTCACGACGATGACATGGTCGCCGGTGTCAAGGAAAGGCGTCCAGGTGGGCTTCGTCTTGCCGGACAGGACATCCGCGACGACAGTGCTCAGGCGACCAACGGGAATGCCCGTGGCGTCCACCAGGAACCACTTGCGATCGGTCTTGTCCAGGCCCTTAGGGAAAAATGTGCTCATGGCCGTGCTCCGAAACTTGCTGCTATTCAGGGCGTGCATTACACCACGCCTCCATCGCCGATGGAAACGCAGAACGATTAAGGTATCCCTGGATGCGCCTAGGGTCAAGGTGTTTTTCTACGAGGATCGCGATCCGCTTGCAGTGGCAAGGCTCCACAACTCTTGCGCCACGCGGCTTGCCCCCATGCCGTCGATCAGGGCCATGCCATCGCGAACCGCCTCCTGGCGCGTCTCCTGGCCCTCAGGACCAAGCCAGTGCTCCAGCGCATCCGCCGTGGATTTCAGGTCCACTTCCGGGCCCAGGCCCAGATCGAAACAGGCGTTGGCGTGGGCGATATCCGAAAGGATGCCGTGCTGGCGCTCGTTCTGGCCCCAGGCCGCCACGGGAACGCCCATGTTCAAGCACTCGGAAAGGGTGAGCCCCCCCGCGCACCAGACCGCGTCAAAATCCCCGAGGCGCTGAGTGAGGTTGGGCAGGCTCGCCTGCACCGTGCAGCCGGCAAAGGGCTCGCCCTGGACGCCGTTGGGGGCCAGCAACAGGCAGGTTCCGATCCACCGACCCTGACGCACCAGCGCCCCCAGCGCGTCGTAGGCGCGTTGGGCCAGTCCGGGGCCATCGGTGCCGCCGAAGGTGACCAGCAGCTTGTGGACGGCCAAGGGCTGCAGCGGCTCCCGTCGCGGCCTGCGGGCGATGGCGGCGGGATTCACGACGACGAAGGACGCGCCTCGCACCACACGGCATTCCCCATGAAAGGTTTCAAGGGGACGCAATTTGCGACCGGCCACGGACTTCACGGGACCGCTGGGCCACACCACCCCTTCCAGGAAGGGCTGAAACAGCAGATCCGCCGCTTCGTGCGCGTCGCCGTCATCCTCCATCACGGCCACGGGCAGAGGGCGCAGCGCCTGGATCTGTTCGGCGGTGGTGTCCCACTGATCCACCAGCACGATCCCCGCGCGCGCCTTCAGCGCCTCCGGCAGGGACGCATGGAGATCCGGCCCCAGGTCCACAGCCTCCAGGGGCAGCGCCTCATCCAGAAAGGGGTGACGGCCCGAACCCACGCGGCGGGCCCGGTCGTCGCCAGAGACGGCCAGAGTCGCCGTGCCTCCCAGCGCTTTCCATTGTTCATGGATGAAGAGCGCGCGGAACACATGTCCCAGGCCCAATCGGAGGTCGGTATGTACGCGGAAGATCAGATGTGGATTCATGTGGACTCGAGCCAGATTGCATCGAGTCTATGGGCGAGCCTCGGCCTTGGGAAGAGCCAAAGCTGCCCACCTATCCATGGCGCCAGGACAAGCGCCAGAACAATCCCCAGCAGCTAAGCCTGGGCGTTGGAATCCTGGTGAACCCCCAGCACGGCGCGCCCGGAAGGGTCCGCGTTATTGGCGAAGCTGGCGTCCCAGGCGATGGCCGTGGGTGTGCTGCACGCGATGCTGGGCCCGCCGGGCACGCAGCTCGCGGCGGCGTCTCCCGGGAAATGGGCATCGAAGATCTCCCGGTACATGTAGGCCTCTTTGGTGGCCGGCGTGTTGTACGGGAAGCGGTATTTGGCGTTCTCCATCTGCGTATCGCTGATGCGCTCTTCCGCCGTGGCCTTCAAGCTGTCGATCCAGCGGTAGCCTACGCCGTCCGAGAACTGCTCCTTCTGGCGCCACACGACCTCGGAGGGCAGGTAGTCCTCGAAGGCCTTGCGCAGAGGGTATTTCTCGATCTTTCGCTCGCCGACCATCTTCTCTGCGGGATTGAAGGACATGGCCATATCCAGGAAGTCGCGATCCAGGAAGGGCACGCGCGCTTCGATGCCCCAGGCGGCCATGGTCTTGTTGGCGCGCAGGCAATCGTACTTGTAGAGGGCGTCCAGCTTGCGAACCGTCTCCTCGTGCAGTTCCTTGGCGTTGGGCGCCTTATGGAAGTAGAGATAGCCGCCGAACACCTCGTCCGCACCCTCGCCGCTGAGCACCATCTTGATACCCATGGCCTTGATGCGCCGCGCCATGAGGAACATGGGCGTCGAGGCGCGGATCGTGGTCACGTCGTAGGTTTCGATGTGATAGATCACGTCGCGGAGCGCGTCCAGGCCTTCCTGCACCGTGAAGAGCACCTCGTGGTGCACCGTGCCGATCGCCGCGGCCACCTTGCGCGCCATGGCCAGATCCGGGGATCCCTCCAGGCCCACGGCGAAGGAGTGCAGGCGCGGCCACCAGGCCTGGGTCTGATCGCCCTCCTCCACGCGGTTGGGGGCGTAGCGCTGCGTGATGGCGCTGATGACGGACGAATCCAGGCCACCGGAGATCAGCACGCCGTAGGGCACGTCGCACATGAGCTGCTGGTGGACGGCCTTTTCCAGCGCTGCCTTCAGCGTGGGGATTTCCAGGGCCTTATCCTTCACGGCCTCATAGTCGCGCCAGGCGGGATTGTAGTATTTGACCGGCTTGTCCATGCCCTTCGCCAGGTAGTGGCCCGCAGGGAAATCCTCGATGTGGCGGCAGATCCCGATGAGCGATTTCATCTCAGAGGCGACGTGCAGATTGCCGTTCTCGTCGCGCCCGTAGTACAGGGGGATCACGCCGATGGGATCGCGGCCCACCACGAAATTGTCCGTGCGCTTGTCGTAGAGCACGAAGGCGAAGATGCCGCTGAGCTTGTTGAGGAAATCCACGCCGTGGCGCTCGTAGAGCGGAATCAGCACTTCGCAATCGGAATTCGTCTTGAAGGCGTACTCGGGAAATTCCGCGCGAAGCGCCTTGTGGTTGTAAATCTCGCCGTTCACCGCCAGGACGATGTCCTCGGCGTGATTGGTCAAGGGCTGGGCGCCGTGCTCCACGTCGACGATGGACAGGCGTTCGTGGGCCAGGACCGCGTGATCGTCCGCGTAGACACCGCTCCAATCCGGACCGCGGTGCCGCAAGCGCCGCGCCATGGCCACCGCCCGTTCGCGAAGCTCCTTGGGGTCACCGTGGATATCGAGGATACAAGCAATTCCGCACATGGACGTGCTCCTTGGGTCGGCTCAGAGGGTCGGCGGTGAGTATTCTGTGACCTGAGCCACGATCTTCACCTGCTATGCAATCCTTCCAGATTAGCAACGCACGGCCCAGAAGGCACGTCTGCATCCTTGCTGATGGCCGGAGCTTGCGTTCTGATGGGGCCATGCGCGCCCGATTCATGCCCTTCCTGGCCCTCTTCCTGCTCGCCTTTCCAGGCGCACAACCAAGCTGGAGCCAAGCCCATCCATCGGCCGAAAATCAGTCGGCCAAGCAGCCGTTGCTGTTCGTGGGCACCTACACCCACAAGGACGCCCAGGGGATCTACGCGTGGCGCTTCGATTCCGGGACCGGCCGCGCCGAAGCCCTGGGCCTGGTTGCCAGGACCGAGAACCCCTCGTTCCTGGCCCTCCATCCAAGCGGTCGCTATCTTTTCGCGGTCAACGAGCTGGGGAGTTTTCGCGACCAGCGCAGCGGGGCCGTGAGCGCCTTCGGGGTGGACGCCGCCACGGGCCATCTGACCCCCATCAACCAGGTCGCGTCCGGCGGCGCGGATCCGTGTTTCATCACGGTGGATGCGGGGGGCAAGAACGCTCTGGTGGCCAACTACACGGGCGGCAGCGTCGAGGTCCTGCCCATCGCCGCTGATGGACGCCTGGGCGAAGCCTCGGCCCTGCTCGCCTTCCATGGCGTCGGCGTGAACCCGGCGCGCCAGGAGGCGCCCCACACGCATTCCGTGAATCTATCGCCCGATGGCCGCCATGCCCTGGTGGCGGATCTGGGCATGGATCTGATCCGATCCTTCCGCTTCGACGCGCAGCGCGGCAGCCTCGCGCCGGGCGAGCCACCTTTCGCCCGCAGCGCCCCCGGCGCCGGCCCCCGCCATCTCGCGTTCCACCCGAATGCCCGCCGGATCTACGTGCTCAACGAACTCCAGAGCTCCGTGACGACCTACGAGTACACCTCGAAAACAGGGGCACTGCTCGAAATTCAGACGGTCTCCACGTTGCCCGCAGGATTCAAGGGAAGCAACACCGGCGCAGAGATCTGCGTGCATCCCAGCAGCCGCTTCGCCTATGCCTCCAACCGCGGCCACGACAGCATCTCCGTCTTTTCGATCGACGCGCGCACGGGCTCGCTGAGCCTCATCCAGCACATCCCCAGCGGTGGCCGAACGCCCCGGAGCATCGCCCTGGATCCCGGTGGGAAATGGCTGCTGGCCGCCCATCAGGACACGGAAAACATCGCCGTCTTTAGGATCGATCCAGCCAGCGGTCGGCTCGCCATCGCCGAAGGACAGGGCTTCAAGGCGCCGACTCCCGTGTGCCTTGTGTTCAGGCCTGAGCCATGAGCACTTCGCGGCACTTGGCGAGAACCTGATCCGGCCGGATGCGCTTCAGACACTGATTGTCGCCATCGCAGAAGGACAGGCGATGGTTATAGGCCGTCAGGCAGGGCGCGCAGGGAAGATCCGACTGGAGCGTGTGGGCCTTCGGCCCCAGGGGGCCGTAGAGCGCGGCGGTCTCGGGGCCAAACAACAGGACGGAGGCAAGCCCCGCCAGGGGCGCGAAATGCCCCGGCCCGCCGTCGTTGGCGACCAGCAGGGACGCGCAACCGAAGATCTGCAGCAGATGGCGGACCGAGCGCGTGTAGCCCGTCAGGTCCACGCAGCGAGGGCTCGCACAGCGGGAGGTGAGCTTTTCTCCGAACGCGCGGTCCGAAGCCAGTCCGATGACGCCCACCGCGCAGCCATCGTCCAGCAGTGCCTTGCAGAGCTCGACGTAGGATTCCAAAGGCCAGGCGCGGATCGGCAACGCGCCTCCCCCGGGATGTATCAGCACCAGCCTGCGCCCTTCCAGGACCGGGAAATCCTCGAAGAAACACCGTCGCGCGGCCTGGCTCTCCTCATCCGAAAGATCCACCACGGGAGACGATGTCACCCCGCCTTCTGTATCAAACGCCAAGTCATCCTTTGCCAATGGAACGCTCGAACTCCGCAAGGCACCGGCCATGGACAGAAACTGTTTAGAAATGTGGCGATAGGGATTGTAGGGAACGGGCCGATTGATGAAGGACCCGCGATACAGCCCCTCCTGCGTGTGAGGATGGAAGCCCACGCGCACCGGCGCTCCCGAGAGATAGCCCAGAAGGGCACTTGCTCGGGCGAAGAGCTCGCAGTCGATGACCGCATCGAACCGAAGACGCCGGAACCGACCCAGCAATTTCCATACATCTCGAACAAACCGCCCCAGCGTGCGATCTTCCAGCGTGAGCACCCGATCGGGCGGAACGACGCCCATCAGATCCAGAATTTCTCGGTTCTTGCGGAACACCAGCACGTGCAGTTCCGCGTCGGGATGCTCGCGCCGAAGGCGCTCGAACATTGGCCGCGCCAGCACCAGGCTGCCCATCTCAGACAGCAGGATCACCAGGATGCGCCGGGGCGAATCCGTGCGCCGGGATGAAGGCCACACGCGCCGCCGGAGCCCATCAAACAGCGAGAAGGCGGCACACAAAGGGATTCCAAGCTGGCGATCCAGGGTGCGCTGTGTGCGGATATCCATGGCGTTTCATCCGAGAATGGAGATTTCATTGCCGTCATAATGGAACGGCCAATCCCCAAGCCCAACGGGCCTGGGCCTTTATGGATAGAGACGATCAGCCATGTTCGAGCATACGACAACTCCGCAAGCGGCCCCCGGTACGGCACCTGATGGGACGCCTGATGCGAATCCCGATCAAAGCTCCGGGGAGTTCTTGAGCTGGAAGCGCCATCTCAAGCCGCTCGGCGTCCTCGCGGCCCTGACGCTTCTGATGTTCATCGATGTGCTGATCCGTCCCCACCGGCTCTTGTCGCAAATCGGAACGGACCTGTCGGGCCAGTTCATCCCATGGCTGGAATTCGGCTTCGGCCAGCTTCGCCATGGCCACCTGCCCCTCTGGAACCCCTACATCTATGGCGGAATGCCCTATGTCGGCGGCTTCCAGTCAGCGATGTTCTACCCCTTCAACTGGATCCACCTCATCCTGCCGGTGGTCCCTGCCGTCAATCTCCTGATCGCCCTGCACACCTTCCTGTCGGGCGCGTTCATGTATTTCTGGGCCTCGCGCCGGGGATTGAACCCCTTGGCTTCGGTGATCTCGGGCGCGCTGCTGATGTTTTGCGGCGCGGGCTTCCTGCACATCTACGCGGGGCATCTGCCCAATCTGTACAGCATGCCCTGGGCGCCCCTGCTGTTCCTGGTGGTGGATGAGCTCGCCGGGAAGGCGCTGGCGAAGCGCGATCTGGCCAAGTGGTGCCTGGTGGGCGCAGGCGCGCTGGCCATGCAGATCCTGGCTGGACACCCGCAATACGTTTTCTACACCGGCATATCGGTCGTGGTCTACGCGGCGTTCCGACTCTGGAAAGCGCCCAGCCGCCTGCAGCTGATGGCGGGCCTCGGCATCGCCTACATCGGCGGCGTCGCGCTTTCCGCGGTGCAGTTCCTCACGGGCATGGCCGCGTCCAGCCAGGGTGTGCGAAGCGTCGGCATCCCTTTCGAATTCGCCTCGCTGTTCTCTTTCGCCCCCGAGAACTTCCTGACGATTCTGGCGCCGGGCTTTTTCGGCGACATGATCGCCACGCCCTATTGGGGTCGCTGCTACCTGTGGGAAATGTCTCTGTTCATCGGCGTCTCCAGCCTGGTGCTGGCGATCTACGGCGCCATAGAGGGCGAGAAGCGCCAGCGGCGAAGCATCGCCATCGTGATCGCGATCCTGCTGCTGCTGGCGCTGGGATCCCACACGCCCCTGCTGGAAGTCCTGTTCCATCATGTGCCGGGCTTCAACCAGTTCCGCGGCAGCGCCAAGTTCATCTGGCAGGCGTCGGCCTTCCTGGCCCTGCTCGCGGGCGTGGGGCTACATCGGCTCTCCAGCGACGAGCGCAGGCATCGCGGCCTGGGCATCGGCCTGATGCTGGCCGCCGCCGCGATCGCCGTCATCGCTCTGCTGCTGCGCACCCATGGCAGCGGTGCCAGCCTCTGGCTGGATTTCTCTGGCATGGCCTTCTACAGCGACGAGTCGTACATGACCCAAACCTTGATGGCCGATCCGACCTTCGGCACCCGCATGACGGCCCAGGCGTCCTCGGCCCTCTTCATCGCCGCGGGAACCCTGGCTCTGGCGGGTTTCCTGATCCAGTGGAACCCCAAGCGCCGCGCCTGGATCCTGGGCGCCCTGGCCGTGGCCGAGGTCTTCGTCTTTGCCCGCCATTCGCGCGCCAGCCTGGACACGAATCAGCTCCGTTCGCCCCAGAGACAGGCCTTCTTCCAGAGCCACCCCGGCGATTACCGCGTCCTCAATCTCCAGGATCCCAACAGCGCCCTGTCCACGCGCGTACCCGATCTGTGGGGCAACGATCCGGGCGTCTCACTGCGGTACGCCCAGTTCATGGCCTACACCCAGGGCGAGCCCATCGAAAGCGCCACGCAGTACCAGGCCTTCAAAAAGATCCATCGCCTGTACCGAATGCTGCGGCTTCAGTATCTCTTTGCCGGCGGACAGATCGCCAAGGTGTTCCCTGAATACGATGAGGCGATTCCGCAGGCGTTTCTGGTTCACCAGGCCATCGTGGCACCCGAGAAATCGGAACTGCTGAAGGCCATGGGCGCGCCGACCTTCGACCCCGAATGGCAGGTCGCCCTGGAAAGCCAGCCCAACCCGGCGCCCGAACCCCTGCCCGCCGGCGAGGTGAAGGACGCCGTACGTATCGTGGACCGCTCCACCGACCACTTCACCCTCGACGTCGAGGCCACCACGCCCGCGATCCTGGTGCTCACCGAAGGCTTCGACAAGGACTGGCGCGCCAGGGCCCTGGCCGGAAGCAGCCAGACAAGCTACCAAGTGCTGCCCGCAAACTACATCCTGCGCGGCATCCCGATCGCTGCGGGCCACCACAAGATCCGCCTTGAATACGCGCCGAAGGCCTTCCGGATCGGTGCCTGGATCACCGTGATCTCGCTGCTGGCCTATGTCGCCGTTGCCGTTTGGATCTGCAAGCGGCCAAGGCCTACGAAAGCCGCTCCTTCATCAATTTGAACATCAGGGAATCGATGAGGGCCAACCAGCTGGCCTCGATGATATTGGTCGAGACGCCGATGGTGCCCCAGCGATCCACGCCGTCGCTGGATTCGATGAGCACGCGCACCTTGGCGGCGGTGCCCTCTTTGCCCTCCAGCACGCGCACCTTGTAATCCTCCAGTTTCACATCGGCCAGGGCCGGATACAGCGCGACCAGCGCCTTGCGCAGCGCGGCATCCATGGCGTTCACGGGGCCGTCTCCATCGGCGGCGGTGTGTACCAGCGCTTCGCCTTCGCGCACCTTGATGGTGGCTTC
>DAOPYE010000068.1:0-13998 GCA_035352715.1 Holophaga sp.
GCCGCGCATCGATTCGTTGGATATGCTTCGCGGCCTGATGGCGCTGGCGGTGGCGGTGTACCACCTGGGCATCTGGAACGCCATGACGCAGATCGGAAGCCGCACCAACACCGTGCTGGCGATCCTGGGGAACTATGGCGTGCAGGGCTTCTTCGTCGTCAGCGGATTCTGCTTCTTTTTCCTCTATCGCGATACGCGCTGGAACGGCAAGGCGCTCGCGGGCTTCCACATCAAACGGTTCTTCCGCATCGCGCCGCTCTACTACCTGGCGGTGATCGCCAATATCGTCCTCAAGCAGCCGGTGGTGTTTTCCACCAACGCCCGCATGTTGAGCGAGAACGCGACGCTGACCTTCGGCTTGTTTCATCCCAATCACGCCCTGGTGCTGGGGGGATGGTCCATCGGCATCGAGTACGTGTTCTACCTGGCGCTGCCCCTGCTGCTGATCCTGACCCGGCGCACCTGGGCGATGGCGCTGTTGGCGATCGCGCTGATGGCGGTGGCGTGGCCATGGACCTTCCACTGGATTCCCGCCGCGAGCCATGCCCATGACATGAAGTTCCACACCTATGTGCTGGTCCGCAATCACGCCTTCCTGTTCCTGATGGGCGGCCTGCTGGCGCGATTGTGGATGGCCACGCCCCGGCGACTGTCCCCCTGGGTCGGGGCCGGTCTGTTGCTGCTCGTGGCGATCCTGGTCTGGCCCCGGGGACCGGTCTCCTACGATCACTTCGAGATGCTGGTGGGCTGGGCGCGGGTGCGGTACGTGGCCGCTTTCGTGGCGGCGGTGGGCATCTTCTCGTTCACGGAACTGCCGCAAACGCACTGGCGACGCGCCCTGGTCATCCTGGGCGATCTCAGCTACTCGGTCTACCTGCTGCACCCCTTCGCCCAGTTGGCCTCTGTCCACCTGATCGGAACCGCCCATCCCACCGCGAACTTCCTGCTGGGTCTGGGGCTGACGCTGGCGCTGGCGTGGGTCGTCTACCAATACCTGGAACGGCCCGCCATGGCCCTGGGCCGACGCCTGGCCGGCAAGCTGGCCTGACCATCCATAGGTCGGCCCGCAGACAGGCCGCTCAGAGCATCCGGATCTCTTTCGTCGCGGCCGAGACGATGAAGCAGCGCTCGTTGTTGGAGCTGGAATCCGCCGGGATGATGAAGAAGCCCGGGCGGCCCGGCTGGTAGCCCTGGGTCGTGCCCACCATCGTCTCGCCATCCTTGAACGTCACGCTGAGCTTGCGGCCCAGCGCCGACTTGGAGGGGTCGAACGCGTTGCTCTTGTGATGCTCCGGCTGGCCCTGCAGGCTCTTCGCGAAAAAGATGGCCTTCGCCTCGGAGAACAGGATCTCCATAGGTTTGCTTCCGGGCGCGGCGCCGCTGGGCGCAAGGTGCAGCCGGTCTTTGGTGGCCACGAAATCGTTGGTGATGCCTTTGGCGACGTGGCCATCGAGGAAGTGCACAACGACCTGGTTCATGGTCATGCCTCCTTCGGGAGATGTGCCCGCAAGGCATCTCAAAAGTCGTTGATTTTTGCGCGCTCGCAACGTGGTGATGCCGGTAATTAAATAATCCTGTCTCGTGTGGTATGGGATTGATGTGCATTTCTGTGTTGGTATAGGCGGCGCCGTTTCCAGAGCGACCTACACTTGCCCCGGAAAGCGTTCGTCATGCGAGAGACCCTTCAGCTGGTGATGGCAACCGAGGATGCAGCGGCGCGGCTTGTGGATGCGGCCCGGGAGGAAGGTGAGGCCCTGTTGGTGGATGGCCGTCGCCAGGCCCGAGAGCGGGTTGAGGCCTGCCGGAAGGAGGCCCGGCTGGAGGCCGAAGGGATCCTGAAGGCGGCGGCGGAAGCGGCTGGACGCGAAAAGGCCGAGCGCATCCGCAGGGCCGCAGGCGAGATCGAGGCCACGGTGCGCCTGGAAGAACCTGCCGCCCTGGCCGCCGTAACTGCGATCGTCCAGTGCGCCTGCGCAAGGGGTCCGTCATGACTGCGATCCCGGAGGATCTGGATTTCCTGGTCGCTCGGGTCCATGGGCGGCGGGGCCGGGTCGCGGAAGCGGAACGGCTTGAAGCCCTATGCCGCCTTCGGAGCCAGGCGGAGCTGGCGAGGGCTGTCTTTCCCGAAGCGGAGTTCCTCGGGGTTTCCGGGTTCCAGCGGCGCCTGGTGCAGGACTGGCTGAAGGAAATGGAGACCTGGGCCCTGGGGCTCAATCCTCCCCGATCACGGATGATCCAGGCCCTTGCGGATCGTCTCCGGGTGGAGGATCTGAAGCTGCGGATCCGGGGAAAGGCGGCGGGGTTGGGTCCTGACGCCCTGCGGGAGCATCTCCTGAGCCCCCGTGCGAACCCGGCGCCGAGTCTGGATACGCCATCGGCCCGCATTCTAGGTGCCGAGGACGCCGTGAAGGGCGCGGAAGGCGCGTGGCCGCGCGCCTTCCTTCGCGAAACCACTCTGGATCGCGATCATTTTCGGGAGCTTCTCGTCGCATTGCGGGGGCTCGATCTGCAGGACCGCGCCCGAATCCGCGCCCTCGTGCTTCAAGAGGTGGATCACTTTCAGCTCATGCTGGTGGTCCGCGGGCGGTTCCTCCATGGCCTGGAGGCTGAACACCTGCGGTCCTGGCACATCGAGGGCGCGGGCATCACGTCCGAGCGCTTCGCCCACATGCTTGCGGCCCCCGAGCTTTCCCAGGTCGTGAAGCTGGCCGTGGGGTTCGCCCTGGACGCCCTGCCAGAGCGCTGCGAGCCCAGCCTGCTGGAGGCCCTCGCCTGGGGTCGCTTTCTGCGCCTGGCGCGCCGCGCCTACCGCCAGGGCCCCATGGATTTCGGCACCCTGGTTGGGTACGCGGCGCTTCGGCGGATGGAGGTGGCCAATCTCATCACCCTTTCAGAAGGCATCCGCCTGGGCATCCCCGGCGAGATCCTTTCTGCGCGCTTGATCCCCCGCAGGGGAGGGGAGGCGGCCTGTGCTTAATCCCGAACCCATGGTGCGCCTCCGGGCCGTGATCCTGGAAAGGGACGGGCGGAAGGTCCTTCAGGCCTTGGGGGAACGGGGCCTGCTGCACCTGATCCACGCGGAGGCAGGGCCGGACACCGCGCCCTTGGAGCCGCCTGTCCTGCAACCGGTCTGGGATCACCTGCTGGAGCGCGCCGCGCGGCTTCGAGCCGCGCTCGGCGTCCCGGCCATCGAAACCATGGCTTTGGACATCACGCCTCTGCTTGAGCGCGCTTCGGAGGCGCAGGCCCTGGAAGCTCAACTCGGGGAGATGGAGGAACGGGCCGAGGGGCTCCTCCATCGCCGGGAAGCGCAGCTCCGGCAGCGCGAGGAACTGGCGGCGAGCCTGGATCGGCTCCATGACTACCTGGGGCTGGGCATCTCCCTGGATCGGATCGGCGCGGGGGCCTTCCTGTACCTGCAGATCGGTACCCTTCCCGAAGAAGGACTGGCGCGGCTCCGACGGAGTCTGGGTGATCGAGGACTCTTACTGATGCTGCCTTCACGCGCCAGACGATGCCCCTGGGTCCTGCTGGGCGCCGCGGGGGATGAGGCGGTTCTGGAGGCCCTCCTGCGGGAGGCGGGATTCCAGCGGGAATCCCTGCCTGGCCGCGGAACGCTGGACGCCTGGATCGAGGGCCTCCAGCGGGAACTTGCGGAGACGACCGCAGAACTGGCGGGCCTGGAGGCGCAGCTCCGGGCTTTCGCGGCCGAGGCGGCGGGACCCCTGACGGCCCTGGAGGCGGCCATCCATCGGGAGCGCAATCTCCTGGCGGCCCGGGGCCACTGCCCGCGCACCGAGACCACGTTCCTGCTGCAGGGCTGGATGCCCGCGAAGGATGCGTCGGCGGTCGAGGAGCGTCTGCGGCGGGCCACCGGGGGGCATGACCTGATGGAGATTCGCCCGCCCGAGCGGGACGAAGCGGATCACGTGCCCGTGCTGCTCCGGCCCTCCCCGTTGCTCCGTCCCTTCGGGCAGTTGGTGGCGGGGTACGGCTTTCCGAAATACCAGGAGCTCTCGCCCACGCCCTTCGTGGCGCTCAGCTACCTCTTGATGTTCGGCATGATGTTTGGCGACGCGGGCCACGGGGCCATCCTCGCCTTGGGCGGGCTGGCGGCCCTCCTGGCGCATAAGCGGGATCTGGGCGTCCTGCTTGTGGGCGGCGGGCTCTCAAGCGCCCTCTTCGGCGCCATCTACGGAAGCTGCTTCGGCCTCGCCCGGTTCAAGCCTTGGGCCCTCTGGCGCGATCCCCTGGAGGGCGATCCGCTCCAGCTCATGGCCCTGGCCATGGGCTTTGGCATCTTGCTCATCAGCCTTGGACTGATGCTGAATATCCTCAACCGGATCCGCCGCCATGAGGTGCTGGGGGCCCTCCTGGATCGCTTCGGGCTGGCGGGCCTCGTGTTCTATTGGGGCGCCTTGGCCCTTCTGCTCTGGCGCGGGCCACGGCCTTCGGCGCTTCCCGTGGTCTTGGCTCTATGCGTCCTGGCCTGGCTGCTTCGCGAACCGCTCGAACAGCGCCTCCTGCGCCGCGCGGGCCATGTCTCGGCCCACGCTCCGGAGGGCGGGGCGGGCTTCACGGGGGCGCTGGTCGAGGCCTTCGAGACGCTGCTCGTCTACCTCGCCAACACGATCAGCTTTGTGCGACTGGCGGCCTACGCCATGAGCCACGCGGCCCTGCTGGTGGCCACCTTCATGGTGGCCCAGGCCGTGGCGCGCCCGGACGGGGCGGCGGGCCTCGCATCGTGGCTGGTCATCGTCGCTGGCAATCTCGTGGCGATCCTGCTGGAAGGGGTCATCGCCTCGGTCCAGGCCCTGCGCCTGGAGTACTACGAATTCTTTGGCAAGTTCTTCTCCGGTGCGGGGCGGCCCTTCGAGCCCTTCCGGCTGGATGCGAAAGGGGGTGCCGTATGAACGTGTGGCCGAGACGAACGCTGTGTTCGGTCCTTTGCCTGCTGGCCACGGCGGCCGTGGCCGAAGAGGCCAAGGCGGGCGGTGCGCCCCCGGATTTAGCTGCGGCCTACCGGACCATCGGCCTGGGTTTGGCCGCAGCCCTGACCATCGCGATCAGCGTGCTGGGCGCGGCCCATGCCGTGGCCAGGATCGGCTCGGCGGCCATGGGCGCGGCGGCGGAAAAGCCAGAACTGTTGACGCGCAGCCTGCTCTTCGTGGCGCTGGCCGAAGGCCTGGCCGTGCTGGGCTTCGCCATCTCGATGATGATCCTGCAGAAGATCTGAGGAACCGATGCCCACGCCGGTGTCAGTCCAAGGAGAACCGCGCCATCCGGGCGCGACGTCGGCGGGGCGCGTCTACTGCCTTGGCGACGAGGATACGGTTCGGGGCTTCCGCCTGGCGGGGGTGAGCGGCCGGACGGTCTTGTGCCCCGGCGAAGGGGCTGACGCCCTGGGTGGTGGCTTGGCCTGGGCTCTGGCCCAACCCGATTGCGATCTCCTGGTGCTCACAGAGGAGGTGGCGGCGGCCCTTGGCGCCCGGATGGAAGCGCTTCGGAACGAACGCACCCGGCCACTGATCGTGGAGATTCCCGGTCCCGCAGGCCCCCGGCCCGGGCGCGAAAACCTGCGCCAGCTCGTGCAAAGGGCCGTGGGCAGCCGTCTGGAGCAGGGGCCATGAAGCCCGTCGAAACCGAATCCCCCGAGCGGCTCTGCGAGGAGATCCTTGCGGAGGGGCGTCGCCAGGCCGAGCGGCTTCGAGCAGAGGCCCGGAAGGCGGCCGAGACGCTATCCGCGAGCGCTGCATCCGAGGCAGAGGCTTTCCGGAAGGCCTGCCTGGAGGCGGCCCGGAAGGAAGCCGAGCGACGGAGGGAGCGCCTTCTGGCCGGTGTTTCCATCGAGATCGCCCGGATGCGCGCGGCCCGGATCGAGGCCCTGCTGGACGATTTGCGCCAGCGGGCGCTTCGGGATCTGGCGGTGCGGCGGGGCTTCGATGCGCGCGAAGCCCTCGTCGATTTGGCCGCCGAGGCCCTGGCGCGAATGGCGGGCGAGGCCTTCGTGTTGGGTCTCGCGCCCGAGGTGTTCGCCGAATATGGAGAGAGCCGCCTCGCCGCCCTGTCCCAGGCCATCCGGGAACGGGCCGGACGGCCCGAGGTGAGCCTTGCCTTGGAGGCGGAACCCGCCATCACCGGAGCCGGGCTCATCCTCCGGGACGCGGAGGGCCGCCAGGTGTGGGACAACCGCCTGGAGGTCCGCCTGGCGCGCCTTTGGCCCGCGCTGCGGGTTCCGGTGGCCAGGATCGCGGGCCTGCTGCCCGGGGAGGACGCGCCATGAGCGGCCCTGTCGTCACGCGCGTCTGCGGTCCCGTGGTGGGCGCTTCGGGGATGCGCGAGGCCCGGATGTACGAGGTCGTGCGCGTGGGCGAATGGGGCCTCGTGGGCGAGGTGGTGCGCCTGGCGGGCGACCAGGCCACCCTCCAGGTCTACGAGGACACCACCATGCTCAAGCCCGGCGCGCCGGTGGTTCTCACGGGCGAAGCTCTCTCGGTCTGGCTGGGCCCCGGCCTCATCGGCAGCATCTTCGATGGCATCCAGCGTCCCCTCCCCGCCATCCAGGCGCAAAGCGGCGCATGGATCCGCCGGGGCGAGCGGGTGGATCCGCTGGACGCCCAGCGCCGCTGGCCTTTCGAACCCCTTGTGACGCCGGGGCAGGAACTCCATCCGGGGCAGTGTCTGGGCGAGGTGATGGAGACGGCCCTGGTGCGCCATCGCGTCCTCGTTCCGCCGGGCGTTACGGGCCGCGCGCATACGGTGGTGCCGCCGGGGGACTACACCTTGAAGGAGCCGCTCGTGGTGGTGGAGACGCCCGGAGGCCCGCGAGAGCTGGCGATGTTGCAAGCCTGGCCCGTGCGCACCCCGCGCCCCATCCAGCAGCGGCTGCGCATCACCGAGCCGCTGCTGACCGGGCAGCGCGTCATCGATACCTTCTTCCCCATCGGCAAAGGCGGCTGCGCGGCGGTGCCGGGGGGATTCGGCACGGGCAAGACCGTGGTCCAGCATCAGCTGGCCAAGTGGTCCGACGCCGACATCATCGTCTTCATCGGATGCGGCGAGCGCGGGAACGAGATGACCGAGGTGCTGCGAGAGTTCCCGGAGCTGAAGGATCCCCGCTCGGGCCGATCCCTCATGGAGCGCACGATCCTCATCGCCAACACCTCGAATATGCCCGTGGCGGCGCGAGAGGTCTCCATCTACACGGGCATCACGCTGGCCGAGTACTACCGCGACATGGGACTGGATGTGGCGGTGTTCGCCGATTCCACCAGCCGCTGGGCTGAGGCGCTGCGCGAACTGGCCGCGCGTCTGGAGGAGATGCCCGCCGAGGAGGGTTTTCCGGCGACGCTGCCCACGCGGCTGGCGCAGTTCTACGAGCGGGGCGGCGCGGTTCGCACCCTGGGCGGCGAGCGCGGTTCCGTCAGCATCGTGGGGGCCGTGAGCCCGCCGGGGGGCGATTTCTCAGAACCCGTCACTCAGCACACCCGGCGCTTCATCCGCTGTTTCTGGGCGCTGGACGCGGATCTGGCCAACGCGAGGCACTATCCGTCCATCCATTGGCTGCACTCCTATTCCGATTACGTGGAGGATGTCAGCGCCGCCTGGGAGCAACGGGCGCCGGACTGGAGCGAGCTGCGGATGGAGGCCCTGGCGCTGCTCCAGCGCGAGGAGCGCCTTCAGCAGATCGTGAAGCTGGTGGGCCCGGATGTGCTGCCCGAGAGCCAGCGCCTGATCCTCTACATCGCCGAGCTTCTGAAGGACGGCTTCCTCAGTCAGAGCGCCTACGACGAGCGGGACGCGTACTGCTCCCCCGAGCGCCAGGTGGCCCTGCTGCGGATCATCCTGATGTTCCACCGTCTGGGCCGCGAACGGATCGAGGCGGGCGTGCCCCTGGCCAGCCTGCAGGCCCTGCCCAGCGCGGGCCAGATCGTGCGAGCGAAATCCGCCTGGGGCAACGAGGCGCTGGCATCCCTGGCGCAGTTGGCGCAGCGCCTGCACGAGGAGCTGGACGCCCTGGTTCCCGGGGCCGCCGGGGAGGGGCCGAGGGCGGAACCGCCGGAGGCCCGGCGTAGCCCATCCGGGGAGATAAACCATGGCTGATGCGGATTGGCAGATCCCGGATCACGGGCTCGAATATGTCGGCGCCTCTCGCATCGAGGGCCCCCTTGTGGTCGTGGAGCGCGTGCGGGACGTGGGGTTCGACGAGATGGTGGAGATCCTGGATCCGGGCGGCCACCCGCGCCTGGGACGCGTGCTGGAGATCTCGGAGCAGCAGGCCGTGGTGCAGGTTCTGGAGGGGACCTCGGGGCTTTCCGCCCAGCGTTCGCGGGCCCGGTTCCTGGGCGAGAGCTTCCGCCTGAACGTCGATCGGCGCATGCTCGGGCGGGTTTTCGACGGCCTGGGGCGCCCGATGGATGGCGGCGCGCCTCCGCTTTCCGCCGAGCGGCGGGATGTGAACGGGCTGCCCATCAATCCCTTCGCCCGGACCTATCCCCGGGAATTCATCCAGACGGGCCTTTCGGCCATCGATGGCATGAACGCCATGGTTCGGGGCCAGAAGCTGCCGATTTTTTCCGGCAATGGCCTGCCGCACGACCGCGTCTCGGCCCAGATCGTGCGCCAGGCGCGCCTTCTGGATCAGGACGTCGACTTCTCCATCGTCTTCGCCGCCATGGGCGTCAAGCACGACATCGCGCAGTTCTTCATCCGCGATTTCGAGGAATCCGGCGCCCTCGCGCGCGTCTGCCTCTTCCTGTCCCTGGCGGATGCGCCCAGCGTGGAGCGCCTGCTGACGCCCCGGGCCGCCCTGACCCTGGCAGAGCATCTGGCCTTCGACTGCGGCCAGCACGTGCTGGTGGTGCTGACGGATATGACCAACTACTGCGAAAGCCTGCGGGAGGTGGGCACGGCCCGGGGTGAGATTCCCGGCCGCAAGGGTTATCCCGGCTACCTCTACTCGGATCTGGCCAGCCTCTACGAGCGCGCCGGGCGCATCGAGGGGCTGAAGGGATCCATCACCCAGACGGCCATCCTCACCATGCCCGCGGACGATATCAGCCATCCCGTGCCCGATCTCACGGGCTACATCACCGAAGGGCAGATCGTGCTGGACCGCGATCTGCACCAGCGCGGCATCTATCCGCCCATCGCCGGGCTGCCCAGCCTTTCGCGCCTGATGAAGGATGGCGTGGGCAAGGGTTACACGCGCGAGGACCATCCCGCGCTGGCCAGCCAGCTCTTCGCCTGCTACGCCTACGTCAAGCGCGTGCGCGGACTGGCGGATGTCATCGGCGAGGAGGATCTGGGCGAGCGGGACAAGCTCTACCTGAAGTTCGGCGAGGCCTTCGAATCCCGCTTTCTCAAGCAGGGTGAGTACGAGAACCGCTCCCTGGAGACCACGCTGGATCTGGGCTGGGACGTGCTCTCGATGCTTCCCCGGGAGGAACTGCACCGCGTTAGCGATGCGCTGCTGGAGGCCCACCATCGCAAGGGGACGCCGCCATGAGCCGGCCCGCGGACGCGCCCACCAAATCGAATCTGCTCAAGCTGCAAAAGCAGCTCGCCTTCGCCCTGGAGGGCTTCGAGCTGCTGGAGCAGAAGCGCCAGATCCTGACGCTGGAACTCGTGCGTCGGCTGGAACGCGCGCGGGAGGCCGAGCGCCGCGTCGCCGAAGCCCTGGAATACGCCCACGCCGCCCTGCGGGAGGCCACGCTGGATTCCGGCTCCGAGGCGCTGGATCGGGCGGCGCTGGGCGGGGGCGTGGATCACGCCGTCTCGATTTCCGACGAGCGCCTGATGGGCCTGCGCCTGCCCAAGGTCCGGCTGGAGATCCTGGGCGAGCGGATTCCGCTCGGATTCGCGGGGACCTCGCCCAGCGCCGATGTCGCCCAGCAGCGCTTCGTGGCCGCGCTGCCGCTTTTCGTGGAACTGGCGGAGTTGCAGACCGCCATCCAGCGCCTGAGCCGAGAACTCCGCAAGACCCAGCGGCGGTGCAACGCCCTGACGAAGATCTTCATCCCCGAATGCCGCCAAGCCATCCACCACATCACCGGCGCCCTGGAAGAGCGCGAACGCGAGTCTTTCGTGGACCGGAAACTGCGCGCGCAGGGCTGATGCCCAAGAGGCTGACATCGCATGGCGACGGTTAACGATCGCCGAATCGGTGAGGCGGAAGGCTGCAGACGTGGGCCTCGACCGAACGGGGATCCTCGTAGGGCATCAATAGCTCGCGCAGGGTTCCGGGGGCCAGGAGGGAGCCAAACACTTCCCGTTGTTGCATGAATTGTTCGGGAAGAAGATGGGGTGTCCTGCCGATTTGGGCCCGAATTGCTGATTGGCAGGCCAACCTGAGGGAATGAACGATGACTCTTGCCGAGAGAATTCAAGAAATTGTTGAAAAACATGCTCCCGCAAGCCGGATCTCATTCCGTTGTGAAGCGGAAGGGAAGGCTCGCTCATTGGCGTTGGCGCTGATGGAGAACCCAACTGTTGATTTGTTGGATGACTTACTCAGGCTTGCGGATGAGGATTGGCATCCTTTTAAGGATAGGAAGACTCAGGATCGATTTGGACTCGCCTTTCGCGGGGCGAACGGCAAGTTCATCCGTGCGCGATTGGATGAAGCTGTTCGGTGGATTCGAAAGCTGTGGGAAGTTCCTGTCGGTGAAGCCGGAGATCTGGTCGATCAGTTCCTGCGCGACCAGCCGATCCAAGGTGCAGGCCGTGCTTTCCCAACCTTTGTGCTCTATTTGCGGGACCCTCAAACTTTCAATGTTTGGTTGGCGACTTTGGAACGTGGTTTGGGGATTTGGCCAGAGGCTCAAAAAGTTTCTGGAAGCTATCGTGCATACAACGAGGCGGTCACTGCTTTTCGAGATGCTTTCTGCTTGGATCCCAGGGCCATTGACATCGTGCTAACTGTGCTCGATCACGAGACTCCTAAAACGATCACCAAAAAAAGCCCTGGTCGCGCGAACGAGGAAACCGAAAGCCCGGTCGGTACTTCTATTCCTGATTCCGGGAACTACTTCAGCGAAGAATCGTTTGTGCTCTTAGTTGGTTTGGACGAAGAACCTACAGCCATTTATTACCAATCAAACAAGGAGGCCTTGAGGGTCTATGTCGAGGAGCCTGTGCAGCGATTGTTGAAGGGGGCGGTTGCTCTCCTTCCCCCTTCGATGAAAGAGCGCCTGGAAACGGAAAAGCGTCTCTTTGGACGGATTCTGAAAAACGATTTTGGCCAGGGTGGAGCTTGGCCATACGTCTGGGGGGCGCTATACCCAAAGGGAGGCAAGCGAACAACAGATGCTCAGTTGTTCGTCTTTCTGGATGCGGAGGGCCTGAGCTTTGGGTTTTGGGTTGGGGCAAGCGCTGCCGAAAGTTGCAGGCGTTTTGAAGAACGAGCCGCTGTCCAAATGTCTCAGCTTCTTGAATTGTTGGACTCCGCTTCCATTTCAGGTCTTCGCTTTGGAGAAGCGTCCGGCTCTCATGGCATTCCTGGTCTTTCGAGTAAGGAATGGTTGGAAGACCTCAACGCTCATCGCATTCGAGCGGCTGTTTTCATGTCGCCCGAGGAAGTTCTGGCTACTGATGAGGAGTCCCTCGCTAAGCGCATAGCCAATGTCTTCCATGCGCTATTTCCCTTTTTCTGCCTTGCCACGGAGGAGGGGTTTTCTCTGGATTTGGATAGCGAAGATGATGTGGTGGAACTGTCCCAGCCTTATCCCATTGAACAGTTCAGCCATGAAACCGGCATTGATGAAGTAACGCTTCAGCGCTGGATTGCAGCCACTCGCCAAAAGGGGCAAGCCATTCTCTATGGACCTCCTGGAACCGGGAAGACATATGTGGCTGAGCGTATGGCCAAGCACTTGGTGGCCAATGGGGATGGAATCTGTGAATTGATCCAATTCCACCCTGCATATGCCTACGAGGACTTCATTCAGGGTATTCGGCCTGTGAGTGCAGGAGGGACCTTGAGTTATCCCGTCCTTCCTGGACGCTTCATGGAGTTCTGCAACAGGGCCGCAGCGCGTACAGGCACCTGTGTTTTGATCCTGGATGAAATCAATCGCGCGAATCTCTCGCAGGTGTTCGGGGAGCTCATGTACCTGCTGGAATACCGGGATCGCGAGATTCGCCTTGCTGCAGGTTCTTCATTCCGAATTCCTCAAAATGTTGTTCTTTTGGGAACGATGAATACTGCGGATCGATCGATTGCTCTCGTTGATCATGCGCTTCGCCGAAGGTTTGTATTTCTCGGTCTAAGGCCGCTCTATGACATGCTTCTCCGCTATCACGAGACACGCGGATTCAACGCTGCAGGGCTGGTCAGTGTTCTGAAAAAGGTGAACGCAGCGATAGATGATTCCCACTTCGAGCTTGGTATCTCCTACTTCATGCGTACGTTTGACGACACAGGATTGGAAGACATTTGGCGGATGGAAATCGAGCCGTATCTCGAAGAACACTTCTACAGCCAGCGCGAGAAGGTCGAGGCATTTCGTTGGTCCAGTGTTCAGGGCCTGATCTTGGTCCAATGACAACAGAATCCCAAAAGACATGGATGTGGCGCGAATGGACCACTGAATCTCTGCTCCCTTCTGCGGAGGTCGAGGCACTTGCTGCAACGCTATGGCAACGGTATTCGGAACAGGTAGAGGTCAGCTATCCCTCACCCATCACCGGCGGGAGATATGTTTTTCGCCCCAAGGGCTGGGTTGGCTTGTGGTCCCTGGGGACATCCGGGCTTCTTTCCATTCGTCCGAAAGTTCCGATCAAAAACGTGTTCAACATGTGGGCGTGGGCAGGTGGCCTTCAATGGTTGAAGGGCCTGGTTGTATCGAGTGTGGATGAGGACATTTCTGACTGCTTGTACCGCATGCTGGTTGAGCGCATTCAGGGGCGACTTCATCGAGGTCTGTTCCGAACTTACGTTCCTCGCTCAGAGCGTACGACACGCTTCGCCGGTCGATTGGAGATCCCGCCAATGATTCAATCTCCGTGGAGGGTGGATTTGCCATGCCGATTTCAGGAGCAAACCGCTGACATAAAAGAGAACAAGATTCTCGCTTGGACACTCTTCCTGCTTGTGCAAAGCAGGGTGGGAGATGTTCAAACGAGGCGTCAGGGGGAAAAGGTGCTTCGCGCGTTGATGCAGCATGCTGGCCTAAAGCCCTTTTGTGCTAGTGATTGCGTAGGGTTTACCTATAACCGATTGAACGAAGACTATTCTGAGCTTCATGCGCTCTGTCGGTTCTTTTTGGAGTTCCTGAGTCCAGGTCACGAGGTTGGGGAGCATGCGATGCTCGCTTTCCAGGTCGATATGGCGCAACTCTTTGAGAGGTTTGTTGCTGCCTGGCTCAAGGCTCACTTACCTGGTTCCATGAAGCTAGAGATGCAATGGTCTATCCCATACGGTTCTGGTGATGCTTTTAGAGCCGACATGGTTATTCAGGACGTGGATACAGGAAGGTGCCTCGCGGTTCTTGATACAAAATACAAACAAGTCGATGCGCCGAGTCCCGCTGACGTTCACCAGGTTCGCAGCTATGCGGAAGCGATGGATTGCTCCCAAGCGGTGTTGATCTATCCGGTGACGCCCGGGAGGCCTTTGGATAGTGTGCTCGGTCGGATTCGGACCTCAACGCTTGCGTTTTCGTTGGATGGAGATTTGGAGCTGGGAGGAGAGTCCCTGCTATTCGATCTTCTCGGGAAAATGAGCTCATCCGCATAGAGCGAACAGGTGCTTTTCTCTGACGGCCTGTATTAGGCCGGAGTTCCCAGCTCTGCGCTTATAGAGCCTCGGTTCCTTCGGTCAGGATCTTCAGGGCAAGGTCATACGCAAACAGACGATTGCGTTGCCCTCCAGTGATTTCTCGCGTGAGTCCTCGGGTGGTCAGCAGGTCCAAGGCTTTGTTTACGGTAGCTGGTGAGAGGTTCTCGGCCTTGGCGATGGACATGGGAGAGGCGATGGGGTGGGCCTGAAGGTGGTGG
>DAOPYE010000069.1:0-13736 GCA_035352715.1 Holophaga sp.
CTGCTGGACCACCATCAACAGGGCACACTGAACTTCTCGCACCTGGAATTCCTGGTGCTGGACGAAGCGGACCGCATGCTCGATATGGGCTTCATCCGCGATATCCGCAAGATCCTGGCCCTGCTGCCTGCGGGACGCCAGAACGTGCTCTGTTCTGCCACCTTCAGCGGCGAGATGCGTGAACTGGCCGCGAGCCTGCTGAAGAACCCCGAATCCGTCGACGTTGCTCCCAGGAACAGCGCGGCGACAACGGTTCAGCAACTGGTCCACCCCGTGGATCGCGAACGCAAGCGCGCCTTGCTGGCGCATCTCATCCAGACCCGCGGCTTGGAACAGGTCTTGGTCTTCACGCGCACCAAGCATGGCGCCAATCGCCTGGCGGAACAGCTCGACAAGGACGGCATCACCGCCAGCGCCATCCACGGAAACAAGAGCCAGCCGCAGCGCATCAAGGCCCTGTCGGACTTCAAGCAGGGCACCATCCGTGTGCTGGTGGCGACGGATATCGCCGCCCGCGGCCTGGACATCGACCAGCTGCCTTTCGTGGTGAACTTCGAGCTGCCCCAGGTGCCCGAAGATTACGTGCACCGCATCGGCCGCACAGGCCGCGCGGGTTCAGAAGGCGAGGCCTTGAGCCTGGTCTGCGTGGACGAAACCAAGCTGCTGCGCGATATCGAGAAGCTCCTCAAGCGCAGCCTGCCCTCCCAGATCGTCTCCAACTTCGCGCCGGATCCAAGCATCAAGCCCGAACCCATCGAGAACGGCAAGCGCAGCGGTCAACAGAGAAGCCGTCCAGGTTCTGGCGGACGACCTGCCGGACACTCGGGCGGACAGCATTCCGGTCCTTCTCGCTCCAGTTCATCCCGTCAGGGATCCAGCCGTTCCTCGCTCAGCGCCAGCGGCGCTCCCCGAACGCGCACGGCTCCGCGGTCCAAGTAGCCTCGCAAACGCACCCAGGGCCCCGGAAACGGGGCCCTGTCATGTACAAAACAAACGGCCCCTGCGGGCCGTTTGCGGGATTCCAGGACAGCCTAGAGCTTGGTGACATTGGTCGCCTGGGGACCCTTGGGGCCCTGGGCGATGTCGAAGCTCACGCGCTGCTGTTCATCGAGCGAACGGAAACCACTGGACTGGATCGCTGAGTGATGAACAAAGAGATCCGCGCCGCCCTCATCGGGGGTGATGAACCCGAAACCCTTCTCGGCGTTGAACCACTTGACGGTACCTTGAGACATGGTGTCTTCCTGCTGATTGCCTGGTCTGGTCTGGCATTGACGTCTCCCAGGCAAGGCCGTCAAAGCGCATTGGTGAATCCGCACTTCGCGGAGCACAGCCCAAGCATGACGGAAAGCATGGATTTCGTCGCGAATATATATGATTTTTCATCTTTTTTCATAAACCGATCGAGTCTCACTCGATACCGAACTGACGACGGATCCAGTTTGTGGATCGCTCGCTCCAGTGGCCGCCCAGGAGATGGGACTCGTTGGGAAAGACGCGGTATTCCTTGCGCGTCTTCAGATGGTTGTAGATGGTGAAGCCGATGTACGGCGGACAGTCGTCATCGAACAGCCCCACGCACATCAGGACGGGACACCGGATGCGACCGGCAAAGCGGCGCGGATCCACCATCCGCATGGAGCGCAGCGAGTCCTCCCAGGTGCCGATCTTGGCGATCGCTAGGTGTTCGCGCATCTCTTCTTCATAGATTGTGCGGATGCGGAAATGTTCTTCCGGCGATCCCAGGAAAGGCACGGCTGACGCGCAACAGGCGACGTATTCGGGGAACAGCCCCGCCGCGGCCAGCGCCAGCCCTCCGCCTTGGCTCATGCCTTCGACGGCAATGCGCGCGCGATCCACCTCGGGCCGTGACGCCAGGAATTCCAGGGCCCGACCGCAATCCATGTAGGCGCCCCGGTAGATGTATTGATCCGCGTCATGGATGCGAAAGCCCACGTAACCCGGCATCCCGAATCCGGGATGGATGACGTCCGCGCTGCGGCCATGCCCGCGAATATCCAGCCCCAGATGGATCAGGCCGTCATCTCCCGTGAACCAGTCGGGCTGCATGGCCACGCTGTAGCCCGGCACATGGAGCACCGCCGGAAACGGCCCCTTTCCGTTCGGGACCGTGTACCAGGCCCGAATGCGAAGGCCGTCAAGGGAAGTCATCTCCACGGAATGGACGCGCCGCCGGTCAGTGCTGCGGCTCGGATCCAGCGTGGCCTGGGAATCCGGCGCAACCTTCGCGAGATCCCGCCGCGCCCGATCCCAGAATGCATCGAACCCGGGGAGAGGCACGATCGGCGACTCGATGCGATCAGGGGAAACCGCCAGCCACTGCACATCCTGGCTCTCGCACAGATCCGACGAGAACTGCGCCAGCACCTGGTAGAACCCCGGCTTCAAGCTTCCGAGTTCCAGCACGAAGGGCTTGGCCATGGGCAAGGCGATGGGCATGTCCTTCAACAACACCTGCTGATGCATGGCCGTCTCGACCCGCAGCCTCAGTCGTCCTTCCAGGCGGTCCATCCCAGAGAGCGCAATCCGGATGGGTATGGCCACGGGCAACGCGCTGGCATGGACGTGATCGGCGCTAGAGAAGTCCATCGCGATGGATGCCGTGGGCAGGCCGCCATCCCGCAGGCGCAGGCGCACGTAATCCGGCGCGTCGCCGCCAGTCCACTGATGGCCGCGCACCCTCAGCGCCAGCTGATTGGGCGCATCCCAGCGAATCAGGGCCTCGGGCAGCGGGAAGCTCCCCGCTTGATCCGGACCCGGCGTAGCACCCAGGCCAGATGTCGCACCCAGACATTGGCCGTTGAAGTAGACATCCGTGTGTTCCGCGATCTGCCGGACCTCGCAGACCAGGGGCTTGCCCCGCAGCGAACGGGGAAGACGCACCTCCTTTTGCAGACATGCGACAGGACTTTCCTGGAACCCCTGCCGCTCCCACGAGATGCCCATGTTCAGGGGCTTTCCGTCCAGCGATGCTCCATCCAGATACCAGGCCGGATCATCCCCGACCCGCTGCAGCCAATCACCGCTCAGGAGGTTCTGGATGGCCGGAGCCCCCTGGGCGGCAGGGGCGGAAAAGACCAAGCCCCCCGCCAACGCGGACACCCAGATCGCACGCCGGATTCGCAACATGGAACCTCCCTTCAGCACCGTGTCAGCATGATTTGCCAGTGATTGTCCATTATGCGGATGGAATCAGGCTTCGCAGGCATTCCAGGGCTTCGGCGCGCCCAGCCAAGTGGCCGATCTTGCCCTGGAAGAACCCCGCGAAACCGCCCCCCTTGGCCTCCAGCCGCTCCGCAATGATTCGACCGACGGCAGGCACATCCAGAACGGCGTCCCTTCCCGCAGCCAGCACGAACGTCGCGCCGCTGGCGCTCTCCGCCGTGAGGAACGCCACCTTGGCGGGCGCCGCGGCCACCAGACTGCGCCCGAGCTTCTGGATGAAGCCCGCATCCCGGTGCTCGAAATGGCGCTCCATCAGCGTCTCGGGTCCGGCCGAAAGGGATGCCACCAGGCATGACGCCAGCTCCTCTTCCAGGAGGCGGATCTGGCGCTCAGACTGCCGGATGCGCTCGAGCCTCGCCTCCAGCACGCCGATCAGCTCCGCGTCGGGCGCGCCCAGCAGGGTGCGCAGGGCGGCGTTGCGGGATTCATGCGCGGCCAGGCGATCGCGGACACGGCCCCCCGCCACAAAGTAAAGCCGCGTGCCGCCGCGCACGGATTCTGTTCCCAGCAGCACGATCGTCTCGATTTCCCCGGTCTGGCGCAGGTGCGTGCCGCCGCAGGTGTTGAGATCCAGCCCCTCAATTTCCACCAGGCGGATCTCGCCGATATGCCCGGAGGGCAGACCGCGGCTGCGGACCTTCAGGCCGGCGTATTCGTCCGGGGATACCCGGCGGGCCCAGATGGGACTTGAGGCCCGTATCTCCTGGGCCAAGCACGCCTCCAGCAACGCCAGGGATTCCGACTTCAGGCTCGGCACATCGAGTTCGATATCGCAGCGATCCTCGCCCAGATGGAAGGCCGTGGTCGCCCAGCCGAAGCGATCCTGCGCCAGGGCCGTCAGCAGGTGTTGCGCCGTGTGCTGCTGCATGTGATCGAAACGTCGGGACCAGTCCAGTTCCAGCCGCGCAGGCCCGAGGGCGACAGGATTCGACAGTAGATGACGAATTTCGCCATCCACCTTCTGGACGCCCGTCACCGAAATCCCGTTGATGAGGCCCCTGTCCGACGGCTGGCCTCCGCCTTCGGAAAAAAAGATCGTATCGCTCAACACGGCGAAGGGCTGGCCATCCAGGATGCCCACGCTCAGGACTTCGGCATCGATCCCCTTGAGATAGGGATCCCGTTCATAGGCCTGTATTTGACACATGATGTCAAACCTCACTCAGAGGGAGGCGGTTCCGGAACGCCCCACGATTCGTACCACGCCAGCAGGGCCAGGCCGGGCAGCGCGGCCAGTGCGCAAATGATGAAATAGGCGGGCCACCCCAAAGCCTTCGCCGCAATACCCGCGGGAGCCGCCAGCAGGGTGCGCGGCAGGGCGGCAAGGCTGGTGAGCAGACTGAATTGCGTGGCGGTGAAACGGAGGTTGCACATGCGCATGATCAGCGTCATGTAGGCGGAGACGCCCATGCCGAATCCCAGATTTTCTAGGGCGATGGCGGCCATGAGCGAGGGCACCCGCGGCCCCGTGGCGAGCGGCAATAGCAGCACCAGGATGCTGGCGATCTGAAGACATCCGAAGATCAGCAGGGCTTTCCGCAGGGTCCAGCGGTTCATCAGGTACGCGCCCAGGTATCCGCCAATGATGAGCGAAGGCAGTCCCACGCCTTTCATGACGCCGCCCAGCAGCGTCTTGGAATACCCGACCTGCCTCAGGAAATTCGACGCCAGCGAATTGGCCAGCTGATCGCCCACCTTGTACAGCACGATGAAGGCCAGCGCCCAGAGCGCCCCGCGCCGTGTCAGGAAGTCTCGGAAGGGCTCCATCACGGCTTCTTTCAGGGTGCGCGGGGCTGCGATGCTCGCGGGCTCGTCGGCCAGCAGCGTGCCGATCGGCCCCAGCGCCATGGCCAGGCCCATCAGCAGGTAGGTGCAGGACCAGCCCCATCGATCCGCGATGGCCAGGGCCCCGGCGCTGGCCAGCAGGATGCCGATGCGATAGGCGAAGATGTGTGTGGTTGTGCCCGTCGCCTGCTGCGTCCGGGGCAGAATTTCCGTGCGCCACGCGTCGGTCACGGTGTCTTGGCTGGCGCTGACGAAGGCCACGCCGAAGGCGAGGGCCGCCAGAATGGAGAGCTTGCCCGCCGGATCCCCGAGAGCCATCGCGCACAGCGCCAGGGCCAGCAGGAACTGGCTGAGCAGCAGCCAACCCCGCCTTCGCCCGAACAGCGGCAAGGCATACCGATCCAGGAGCGGCGCCCACAGGAATTTCAGGTTGTAGGGGAGCTGCACCAGGGAAAAGAAGCCGATGGTCTGGATGGGGATTTTGGCGTCCTGGATCCATAGCTTCAGCGTGGAATCCGTGAGCACCAGGGGCAGGCCCGAGGCGAATCCCAGCAGAGGAATGGCCGTCATGATCGGCAAATGGAAGGCGCGCTTCGAGACCATGTCCCAGCATCGCAGCAAACCGACGGCCCGGACACACGCGCGCAGGGCCGATTCAGGCAGCGATCACCCTCAGGCCTTCAGATCCAGGGTCTGGCCAAGCAACTGGTTCTGGGTCTCCATGACCTTCAGGTTCGCCTCAAAGGATGCGGATTGGGCCATGAGGGCCACAAACTCGGTGGCGTAGTCCACGTTGGAGCCGCCAGGCACCGTTGGCGTTTCGCTTTCGCGCAGGGCCTCGGGGCGCGTACCCCCTTGGGCCAGCTCCGCCTGGTCCATCCGCTTGGCCCGGAAATCCTCGCTATTGGCGTTGGCCACGTTGTTGGCGTTCACGGCGACGCCCATGTTCGCGGTATTCACGCCTGAAAGGGCGACCGAAAAGGCATCCATGGCGACCTCCGTGCCATGGAAAACATAGGCATCCTTCGGCGCCGCACCAGTCCCACGTCCGCCCCAGGCCCTTCCTTCGCCTTCGGGCCTCAGCCTTCAGGATGGCGAGCCCCAGCGTTCCAGGAAGGTCTTCCGGTAGGTCCGGCTCAACACGGCCTTCCCTCCATCCTTCAGCACCAGCAGGGCATCCCCGTGATCCCAGGGTTCGAGGTGCGCGATGGCGTCCAGGGCCACGATCTCGCTCCGATGCACCCGGATGAAGCGCGCCGGGTCCAGGCGCGCCTCCAGGGCCTGAAGGCTTTGGCGCACCAGGAACTGCCCCTGCTCCGCGTAGACGCGCACCTGCTTGCCCTCGGCGGCAATGCGCCGCACCTGGCGAACCGGCAAAGGGATCCATCGTTCCTCCTGGCGCACGACCAGACGTTCCAGAGGTCGCGCCGCCAGCGCCGTCTGGAGCTTCAAGAATTCGGGCGATGCGCCCGCCCTGAGCAGGGCCCAGGCCCGATCCAGGGCCACGCGGAATCGCGCTTCATCGAACGGCTTCAGCAGGTAGTCCGCGGCGCTGGCCTCGAAGGCCTGCAGCGCATACGTGTCGTAGGCGGTGGAGAAGATCACCTGCGGACGCGGATCCTCCAGGTTCTCCAGCACCTCGAACCCCGTGAGCAGCGGCATCTGGATATCCAGCAGCAGCAGATCCGGCTGATGCGCGTGAACGGCCGAGAGGGTCTCGGCCCCATCCCTGGCTTCGCCCAGGCAAAGGAATCGGGAATCGCGCTCCAGGAATCTCCGGATCTTCGCCCGGGCGGGCGCCTCGTCATCGGCGATCAGGACGCGATAGGGATCCATCAAGCTCATACACGCCCCTGCACGGGGATATGGATGGCGACGCGGGCACCGCCATCGCTAGCGTTTTCCAGGATAAGTTGCGCCGAAGGGCCAAAGCAAAGCGCCAGCGTCTCCTTGAGATTGGCCAGACCCAAGCCGTGCCGCGCGCGCTCGGGGTCAAAGCCCTTGCCGTTGTCCTGGACCGCCAGCGTCAAGCCATCATCCCCACGCTTCACCTGAATGAGAATGGACAGAGACTGTCCACTTTCATCCAGGTTGTGCTTCAGCGAATTCTCCACCAGCCGCTGAAGACAGAATCTCGGGATGATGTCCTTCCTTGCGCCCTTTTCTGAGCCCTTCTCGGCGCCGTAGCTGGGGCTCGGCTCGATATCAATGCGAACCGCAAGCCGGTCGCCAAAGCGGGCGAGCGCAAAATCCAAGAAGGCCTCCAGATGCTTCAGCTCCTGGGCCAAAGGCCATAGCGCGGAGCCGCCCTCCAGGCTGTTTCGCAGCATTTGCCCAAGCGAAGCCAGCAGGCGATCCGTCTGATCCAGATTCTCGTACATGGTCGAACTGATCGTGTTCAGCGCGTTGAACAGGAAGTGCGGATCCAGCTGCGCGGAAAGCACCTGCAGCCGGGCTTCCTGAAGGCGCGCGTTCAGCTCTGCCTCGCGGAACGTCTTCTGGCGGCTTTCCCGAAGATGCAGGGTGAATGCGGTGACGCCGGCGATGACAATGTAGGCGATGACGAGCTTCTGCCATTCCATGGGAAGCCGCCATGCCAAAGGTCCGTAGTGGTACGGGCCCCACCCCAGCAGGGGATACAGAACGTGGCGCATGGCCAGGAACAGGGGCGGACAGACGGCTGCAAACAGGGCGCAGGCCGCACCGTGGACCGCGAAGAAGCGCCACCACGAACCTCGTCGAGCCAAGCCGCTCACCGTGGCATGGATGGGAAGAAAGCTCCCCAGAAAGGCAGCCCAACTGCCCGTGAGCTCCCACACAAAAGGCTGCCCCCAACACCGCTGGCTGCCATCCCCAAGCATGGTCAAGTAGGTGGTGTTGCCCTGCCAAAGCCCGATGAGCGTGAAGAGGCCAAAAAGCAGGAGCACGCGCATCCAGCGCCGCTGGGGCCATGGCCAGGTCAAGAGGGGAGGAACGCTCATGCACGCACCTTGCCTTACCGGGTGATGGGTTCCACGCCCGGCACGCGGCTCAGCACCATGGCGACCAGCAGGCTGGCGAAGCAGGCCAGCGGGGCAACGACCACGTGCTTCAACAGCATGGGCGCGTGCCATCCCGCCACGGCGACCGACAGGGCGACCAGCACCGGCGTGTGGAACATGTAGATGCGGAAGGAATGGCGCGACAGCAGGCGCAAGAAGGCGTGGTCCCAGGACACGAAGCGCCGAAAGAAGACCACCAAGCCCAGGGACATGGCGATGGCGACGCCCCCTTCCCAAAGGGCGTAGGCCGCAGCCTGCCAGTGCCATCCGCCCTCGATGTGCGAAGGCTGTCCCTGCGCTGCGCCACTGCAAAGGATGAGGGCAAACCAAACGGGAATCCCCAGCAATCCCGCCGTCAGCCAGCGTTTGCCAGATACGGCGGTCACAGCGTTGAACCACCCCCGCTCGCCACCGCGAACCCCCAGGATGAACAGCGCGATGTAGGACACAAAGAAGCCAAACTGAAGGTTCATGAAGCTGGTGCCAATGGGCCATCGCAACCGCACAAGAAACGCGGCCACGCCTGTGCCCAGAGCGATCAGCAGGAACTGAACACCGCGAGGGACCGAACCGTTCCCGGGGGTCTGCGGATCAACCTTCCGCAAAAAACGCCAAACCGCGTAGAACACGCTGAACATCAGCAGAGCCTGGGCGAACCACAGCGGCCCGGTGGCACCCCAGACCTGGCCTTCAGCGATGAAGCCCCGGTAGAAGTGCCACAGGCTGGTGGAATGCATGATCCGCCCATGGTCCCAGAAGGCGTAGACCGTCAGGGGATGGATGATCAGCATGAACGCCAACAGGGGGGCGCCAAGGCGGAATAGCCGTTCACGAATGAAGACCCCAGGCGTTCGTCGGGTCAGGGATTTTGCAGCCAGGAATCCGCTCAGGAAAAAGAGGATGCCCATGAACCAAGCCTGGGTGAAAGACCCGTACAACCCGAACAGCAATTTCGCCACGGGACCAATCGTTCTGCACCCGTCGTCCATGTAGTACCAGCTGCCCATGCCGCTGTAGGTGACGTTCGAATGCATCACCACCACCAGCAGGATGACGAAGCTGCGCAGGTTATCCATAAACACCAGCCTGCGCCCGGAAGTAGAGGCCTGCCCATCCATAGATCCTCCCAAAGGATGATCGCAGCATGTCTCCAGCCGCAGCCATCGGCAACAGGCCTGGGATCGAAACGGACTTTTGGGGGAACCAGACGGACGGGCCTGGCAACTGCCTCAGGCGAACCAGTCGCTTCCGCTCTCGAATCCCTTCTTCTTGCTGGCGCCTTGGCGGTGCCGCTCCAGGGCCAGATCCACCAGCCGGGTCAGCAGCTCGCCGTAGGGGACGCCCACCGATTCCATGAGCTTGGGATACATGGAGATGTTGGTGAAGCCCGGAATCAGGTTCACCTCGTTCAAATAGACATCGCCTGTCGAATGCTCGACGAAGAAATCCACTCGGGCCAAGCCGAAGGCGTCGATGCTGCGGAAGGCCTCGCGCGCATGGGCGCGGATGCGTTCGCGGGTCGCCTCGGGCAGCTTCGCGTTCGTCTCGGTCCAGCTCTTGCCGTCCAGGTACTTGTCGTTGAAATCGTAGAATTCGCCCGCCACGTGGACTTCGCCGGGGACGCTGACCAGGGGATCGTCGCCCCCCAGCACCGCCACTTCGATCTCGCGGGCATCCACGCCCTTCTCCACCACGACCCGACGGTCGTAGGCAAGGGCGAAGGCAATGGCGTCGTCCAGTTCCGCAGCCTCCTTCACCTTGCGGATGCCGATGCTGCTGCCCGCGTTGGCGGGCTTGACGAAGACGGGCAGGCCCAGGGCCAGCACCTTCTCGCGCAGCACGTCCGCTTCGCGCGTCCAGGCTTCTTCGGTCAGGCCCACGTACGGCACCTGCGGAATGCCGCTCGAAGCCCACACCAGCTTGGCCACCCACTTGTCCATGCCCGCGGCCATGCCCAGCAGCCCCGCGCCCGTGTAGGGGCGCTTGAGCATATCGAGATACCCCTGCAGGCGGCCGTCTTCGCCGAACGCGCCGTGGATGGCGTTGAAAAAGACATCCGGCAGGACCAGATCCTCCGCGCCTTTTTCGAGGGGCGAATAGGGCGAAGTCCCGCGCTCGGGCAGTTCCCCAGCGGCAAGGCGCGCAAAGGGATCGCCATTCACCAGCCAGACGCCATTCTTGGCGATGCCGATGGGCTGCACGTCGAACCGCTCGGCATCCAGGTTCTGCGCGATGCTCCGGGCCGAGACGATGCTCACCTCGTGTTCCGGGCTTTCGCCCCCGAAGAGAAGACCGATGGAAAGACGCGGTGTGCTCATGCTTTCAGCTTAGCGGAACTCGCCGCACGATGACTTTTGGGATGAGGATTTCATCGCTCAAGCCCCCGCGATGTTGCCTTCCGATGGCAATCGCCACAGGCATTCCAGGCATCATGGAACGCAGGCGATCGAAGGTCCGAATCCTTCCCGCGCCCCAAGGAAACGCACGATGGCAGCCGCTTCATCCTCCCACCCGGGAAAACCCTCCGTCATGGACATGAGCCTTTGGTCCCTGGCGTGGCCCATGTTCATCGATCTGCTGCTGAGCATGACCCTGGCGCTCGAGGACACGTACTACCTGGCCAAGGTCTCCGATATCGCCGCGGGCGCCGTGGGCGCGATGCTGCCCGTGCTGGCGGCCTGCAACATGATCTTCCAGACCTTCGCCAATAGCGGCGGCAGCGTGGCGGCCCAGCTCATGGGCGGCAAGCGCTTTGAAAGGGTCAATCAGACGTTCCAGTCCATCGTGCTGCTGAATGGCAGCATCGGCGCGGTGGTGGCGCTTGCGCTCTTCGCGCTGCACAACCACATCGGACATTGGCTGGGCCTGGAAGGCACGGGATTCATCATGACCGTGCAGTTCCTGAAGCTGGGCGGGCTGATCATCTTCATCCAGGCCCTGCGCTTCGCCGCGTCCGCGATCATCAACACCCATGGCATGCCGCGGTGGAACGTGGCCTGCTCGGTGCTGGTGAACATCCTCAACGTGGTCTTCAACCACCTGCTGACCCGCGGACCTTTTGGCCTGCCCAAGTTCGGTGTCCCCGGCATCGCCCTGTCCACGATCCTTTCGCAGGCGCTGGGCCTGATCCTGGCCGTCTACTTCATCCACACCAAGCTGGATGTGCACTGGGATTTCAAGGACTACTGGAAACGTCTGCGCTACTTCGTTGAGCCCATCCTGAAGATCGGCATCCCGTCGGCGCTGGAGCCGATTTCGTTCCAGTTCAACCAGATGATCCTCACCGCCATGAGCGTCTCCCTGGGCATCGTGGCGCTGGCGACGCGCACCTACGTGATGAACCTCATCGTCTTTGCCGTGGTCTGGGCCATCTCGCTGAGCATGGGCAACCAGATCAAGGTGGCCCACCTCATTGGCGCGAAGAAATTCGACACCACGAACCGCCAGTTGATCAAGACCCTGAAGCTGGGCCTTCTCGCCAGTTTTGTGGCCATGGCGGGGATCTGCCTGATCTCCAAGCCGCTGCTGCACATCTTCACCCACGATCCCCAGATCGTGGCCCTGGGGCAGACCCTGTTCTTCATGGGGCTGATCCTGGAACCCATGCGGGCCAGCAATATCATCGTGGGCATGACGCTGCGCGCTTCGGGCGACGCCAAGTTCGTGACTTCCGTCAGCATCCTGCTCACCTGGTGCCTGGCCATTCCATTCGCCTACCTGATGGCCTTCCACTTCAAGTTCGGCCTGGTGGGCATCTGGATGGGCATGATCTGCGACGAGAGCCTGCGCGGCGTCATGAACTACCTGCGCTGGCGGACGGGCAAGTGGAAGCACATGGGTGTGCTCGCGCAAGAGCGCGCCTGAGGCAGGTATCCTAAAAGGCATCTGCGAGGAGACTGCGTGATCAAGGCCATCTATCCCGGAACCTTCGATCCTGTGACGCTGGGGCACTGGGACATCATCCAGCGAGCGGAGAAGATGGTGGATCACCTGGTCGTGGCGGTGCTGCACAACGCCTCCAAGCACCCGGCCTTCACCATCTCGGAGCGGCTGGATTTCCTGCGCGAGCTGACCCAATCCTTCCCGAACGTGGAAGTCGCCACCTTTGACGGCCTGCTGGTGGACTTCGCCAAGCAGCAGGGCGCGCGGTGCATCGTGCGCGGCGTTCGCGCGTTCTCGGACTTCGAATACGAATTCCAGATGGCCATCATGAACCGCAAGCTCTCCCCGGAACTGGAGACGATCTTCTTGATGCCCAAAGAGGAATACAGCGTCGTCTCCAGCCGCATGGTGCGCGAGGTGGGCAGCATGGGCGGCGATCTTTCCGGCGTGGTGCCCGAATCCCTGCGTGAGCGCATCTCGCGCCACTTGTCGAACGCCGGGCCCAGCCCCGAACGCCGTCTCTGATCTTCAGGCCCTCATCTTCAGACCCGCATCCCCAGCGCCTCTTCCAGGACTTCCCGGCGGCGTCGGCTCAGGGGCAGCGATCCGCCTTGAAGCCGCAGGGTGCCGTCCTCCTCGATGGAGACGACGGCTTTCAAGCGCACGATCGCGTTGCGATGAACCCGGATGAAGCCATTGGCCTGCAGGCGCTCTTCCCATTGGGCCAGGGTGCCTTCCACGCGAAGACGGCCATCGGCAGTCAGCGCCAGGCAATCCCCCAGATCGGCGATCAGGCCATCCACCTCGTCGGGATCCAGAAGGCGCACCGCGCCGCGAACCCGGGCGGGGATGCGCAGCCATTCCTGTCGCTGCTGCGCGGGATAGATGCGGCCAAGCGCCTGGGCCACATCGACACGGTTCACGGGTTTCATCAGGTAGTGGACCGCGCCCAGGCGAAAGGCCTCCACCGCATGTTCGGCGTGGGCGGTGACAAAGACCACGCGCGGCCTGGGCTCCGAAAGCGCCTTCGCCAGCTCCGGGCCCGTCAGGCCCGGCAGTTCCACATCCAGGAAAACCACATCGGGGCGCAGTCCGGTGATGAGCGATAGGCCCTGCATCCCATCCTCGGCCTCGCCGATCACCTCGATCCCGGGGAGCTCACGCAGATAGCCCACCAGCAGCGCGCGCGAGCGCGCATCATCCTCCACCACCACCGCACGGATTCCGCTCATATTCACTCCCAGGATGAACTGACCCGCAGGGAAGCACGATGGCGGCCTTCGGGCGTGCGCTGAAGCACCAGATCTGAATCGTCCAGCAGGCGACGGCGCAGGATGCCCAGGCTCTGGCCCAGGCCAATGGATTCGCCAGCCCCCTGCCCCGGATCCTCCACGGTCAGGTAAAACCCCATCCGATTCCGTTCGGCCTGGATGTGGATCTCGCCGCCCTCCACGGGCAGGCCGTGGCGCAGGGCATTCTCGACCAGCAACTGAAGCGCCATGGGCGGCACAAGTTCCGTTTCGAGGACTTCCGGCACCTGGATGACGACGCGGAGACGCTCGCCCAGCCGCGCCCGCTCAACGCCCAGGTAGGCCTCGACGAAGGCCAGCTCGCGACTCAAGGGCACATGGCGTTCGGCGGTGAGCGCCATGGCTTCGCGGGAAAGCCGCGCCAACTGATCCACCATCGCCTGCGCCTCCAGCGGATCCTCCAGGATCTGCCCCTTCAACGTCGACAGAGCTCCATGCAGGAAATGCGGTGCCAGACGCGCCTGGAGCGCCA
>DAOPYE010000070.1:0-13665 GCA_035352715.1 Holophaga sp.
GGAACGGCCTTTCCCTGGCCCTGGGCACCGAGGAAGTCACGCTGAAGGATCTGGTCCAGGCCTACACGCCCCTCGCCGCCGGGGGCGTAAAGGCCCAAGCGCGCACCATCCTGCGGATCTACGACCGCAGGCGCGGGACATGGACCGAGAACCCGCCCGCCACCGCCGAGGCGATGTCCCCGGCCGCCGCCTTCATCACCACGCAGATGCTGAAGGATGTCCTGGACTACGGCACGGCCAAATCCATCCGTGCGTTTGGCGAGACCCATGCGGCTGCGGGCAAGACGGGAACCACGGAGAACCATATCGACGCATGGTTTGTTGGTTATACGCCCAACCTGTTGACAGGCGTCTGGGTGGGGCACGACCGGCCTCGCCCCGGCGGCAGGGAATTCACGGGAGGTGCCACTGCGGCGCCCATCTGGAAGCGGTTCATGGATCAGGCCACGGCCTTGCGGCCCAGTGGCGAATTCGCCATGCCCGAGGATGTGGTGACCCTCGCGACCGATCCCACCACGGGAGCCCTCGCAAGGGCCGGCTGTCCCGAGCAGCGGGAGGAGTACTTCATCCCCGGCACCGAACCCACCGAGGCCTGCCCTCAACACGACGGGGATCCGATCCTTCCACCGGCATCACCGGACGAGGGGGATTCGGATCCAGCGCCGAGCGAGCCCGACCCGGAATGATGCGCGCACCTCAGATCCAGCGACTCGACCACATCCAACACTTCAGGGCGCCCAGGGGCATCTCGACCGCCGCGTAGATCGGAAAGAAGAACGCGAACAGCAGCAGCGCCGCGCCCAGGAACATCCACTTCAGCCAAGGCGACCAGGGCTTGTTCACCTTGGCTTCCAGCCGCAGAAACACCCACGCCAGGGCCAAGCCCAGCATGAGCCCCGCCGGGTAGTAGTAGTAATAGAACGCCAGTTTGCGCGGGATGATGACCCAACTGCCGTAGAGCACCAGGTAAAGCCCCGTGATCCAGTAGGCCGCGCGGCTCTTGATGGCGCCCCAGGCGCACACGGCCATGGCCGCAACGCCGCCCCACATGACCAGCGGGTTGCCCAGCATCACCACGCCCCGGAACTTGTGCTCCGACACCTTGTCGAACGCGTACCAGATGGGCCGATGGAGCAGGGGCCACGCCTTCCACGAACTCATGTAGGGATGGGGCGAGACCACGCTCCGCTGGGCTTCCCACATGGTCTTGTGGAACCGCAGGATGTCCCAGGGAACGCCAAGCACGGGGTTGCCGCGGGGCATGAAGAAGTAGATGGAGAATGTCGCGAAGTAGATCCCCAGCGGCACCAGGCCGAAACGCCAGAACCAGCTCCAGAGGCCACGCAAGACGCCATTCCAATCCCCGATCCAGGCCCCTCGCCCATCCTGAAAACCCCAAAGCGGTTCCACCAAGGCCTCGCCACCGGACCCCTGAGACAGTCCCTGAGTCCGGTCCTGGATCCGGCCCTTGATCACGTCCCACAGCGCCAAGGCCAGGCATCCGCCCCATGGCACCACCGCATACCACTTGCAGGCGGTCGCCAAGGCGAAGCACACGCCCGAAGCCAGCAGGAGACGGGACTGGACGACGGGCCGCCGTTTGGCAGGAATGGCGCGCGAAGGCTTCAGGAAAAAGAGGAACGCCGCCAGGCCCCAGACCATGAAGCCCGTCATGAAGGTGTCCAGCATGCCGATCCGGGCCTGGACATAGAGCAGCCCGTTCGCCAGGCTGAGCAGCGCGCACCAAAGGGCGATCTTCCGCTCCCGAAAAATCGCAAAGGCCAGCGCGAACATGCCGCACAGCGTGAGGGATCCGAAGACGGCGGCCATGAACCGCCACCCCAAGGGCTGATCGCCGAACACGGCGACCCCCAGGGCCATGATCATCTTCGCCAGGGGTGGATGCTCCGGGTTGGTGTTGACCCCGAGTTCGAGCATCTGTTTCGCGGCCGGGATGTATCCGAATTCATCAAAATTCAGCACGCCGGGCTGGTGGATATTCACCAGGAAGAACGCCAGGGATAGCGCGAACAGCCACCCCATCCAGCCACGCGGGAACGCCGCTTCCGCCTGGGGTCGGTCCTTCACAATCCGGACTTTTTCCGACGGATGGGATGGCGTCATGGCGATAGAAGCCTCTCGAAGCGGGTGGCCGCGTCAATGACCGCGGCCCCGTTGGCTGAAGTGATCGATCTGCAGACATTCTGGGTGACTCGACACCACCTCCGCAGCCTTTTTCTCGCTCCATGAAACAGGGCCGCAGAAGCGGCCCTGTGCGCGAGGAAGGACGAACGGATCAGAAGCGGATGCCGCCGTAGAGGCCGATCTGATACTTCGGCGCCATGGCCTTGTTGAAGTCGTCATCGCTGGGATTGCTGGGCAGATCGTAGGTCTTGACCGCATACGCCGCTTCCAGGCGGATGAAAGGGCTGACCACGGGCAGGGGCATGGAGAAGCCGATGCCTGCGCGAACCCAGGGGCGCGTGATCGTCGTGGAATGGCTGCCAAGACCGTTCCATTCCGCCTTCTGCTTTTCCTGGCGGATATCCACGCCCGCATTGAGGTTCACGAGCAGCTTCCACTCCACCTGGGCGCCGATGGAAAAGTACTCGTTGCTGAGCTTGCCGTAGGTGTGGCCACCGAGGGTCAGATCCTCCTTGGCCGCGGGGTGGTACGTGCCGGTGATCCCCAGTTCCGCGACCTTGAGATCCAGAACGGAGAAACCGCCGCGGATGCCGAAACCCGTGGGGCTGACGGCTTTGACATCGGTGCTTCCACTCAGGCCCCCGATGGCGATGGTGGCGGTCTGCGCGGAGCCGAACTGCTTGTCGAGAAGAAGGCCCACTTCACCAGCCCGGGCGGGTGCAACGGCGAGGGCGGCGGAGGCCAGGGCAAGGGCTGCGATTTTTTTCATGGTTGTCTCCAGATTTGATGCGTCAAACATCATCCTGCAGCCAGAAGCAGGTCCGGTCAACAGCCGTGAGCCCGCGCGGTCCGGAATCCCCTGGGCGCTGCTCCCTCGAACCAGGGCCGCCCTTTGCTACTCTGTCATGCAACCCGGAGCCAACATCACCCCATGCGCGCCAGCCTGAAATACCTTCTCCTCGACGGGTTCGATCCGGACACGGGCGAACTGGCGCTGCGCGTGGCCTTGGGCGTGGAGGATTCCTCCGCGCCGGACGTGCTTCGGCTCAAGCTCTTTCTGGGACACGCCGGAGACACGGTGCAGCCGCTGCGACGCGAGCTTCAGACCCATGTCCAGATGCCCATCCCCCCGCTGTGGGACCGGGGCCTGAAGACCATCATCCGAGCCATCGAGGACGAACTGGAGACCCCCAATGGCCGCGACCCCCAGCGCTACACCTGGGTCCAGACCCAGATCCTGCATCCCACGGACGAACGCCGGGGAACCCTGAACCACGCGGTGCCCCGCCAGGTGGAGATCCTGTGGGATTGGGCGCAGCGGGCCGAACAGGAGGGCGACGCGGTCCGCACGCTGGAGATGCTGGAGCGCATGCTGCTGCTCGCGCCCCAGCACGCCCCGGCGCTGTCCTGGTTGGCCGCGCTGTTGCGTCAGCAGGGCATGATCGAGGAAATGCTGGCGGTGCTGGACAGGCTGCTGCGCATCCAGCCCGAGGACATCGAGGCCCGGTTGAGGCGGGGAGAGGCGCTGCTGCACCTGGAGCGGGACGCAGAAGCCCAGATGATGTTCGCGTCCATCCTGAAGACCAATCCCGTCCACGCCCTGGCCCACCTCGGCGCCGCCCAGGCCCGCAGCCACGGCGGGGGGGATCCGTGCCCCCACCTGGACGCCGCCCTGGAGCTGGACCGGAGCGCCACCCTTTCGGTGCTGCGCGAGACCTTCGATTACCGCGTACTGGTGCTGATCCCTGGCGAAACGGTCTACGAGGCGGAGGAGCTTCCGAACCTTCTGGGCATCACCGCCGGCGAAGTGGCGAACTTCATCGAGCGCCACGGCCTGCCCGTCCAGGGCGGACGCATCCGGGAATCGGAATTGTCCCGCTGGGTGACGGTGCAGAATCGCTACCAACTGCTGCCCATCGGCCTTCACTGGCTGGCCCCCACGCCAAGGCATATCCCGGAAATTCTTTGATCCACCCTTCTGCTTCCATCGTGGTGAAATGATCCTTTGCTCTTTGCGAGGGATCCGATGAACGCGCTGCTCGAAACGAACCTTCCATTTCCCGCCTTTCGAAATGGCAAAGTGCGCGATGTGTTTGATCTGGGCGAGCACCTGCTGATCGTGGCATCAGACCGCATCTCGGCGTTCGACGTGATCATGGGCCAGGGCGTCCCCGCCAAGGGCCGCATCCTGACCCAGGTGGCCAACTTCTGGTTCGGCGCCACGCGCGATATCGTCGCCAATCATCTGGTGGCCACCGAAGTGGATCAGTACCCCGCGGAGCTCCGCCCCTACGCGGATCAGCTGGAAGGCCGCTCGATCCTGGTGAAGAAGACGAAGGTGCTGCCCATCGAGTGTGTGGTGCGTGGCTACCTGGCCGGTTCGGGGCTGAAGGAATACAACGCCCACGGCACCGTGTGCGGAATGCCCCTGCCCAAGGGATTGCGCAACGCGGATCGCCTGCCCGAGCCCATCTTCACGCCCAGCACCAAGGCCGATGTCGGCCACGATGAGAACATCGACTTCGCCCGCATGACCTCCATCGTCGGGGCCGATATGGCCACGCGGATGCGCGATCTCAGCCTGGCCGTCTACCAGCGCGGCGTGGAACTGGCCGCCGAGCGCGGCATCATCTTGGCGGACACCAAGTTCGAGTTCGGGCTGCTGGAGAACGGCGAGCTGATCCTCATCGACGAAGTGCTGACGCCGGATTCCAGCCGCTACTGGCTGGCAGATTCCTACCAGCCCGGCAGCAACCCCCCCAGCCTGGATAAGCAGTTCCTGCGCGATTACCTGGAAACGCTGAAAGACTGGAACAAGCAGGCGCCCGCGCCCGTGTTGCCCGACACCATCATCCAGGGCGTGCTGGATCGCTACCTGGATCTGGCCCAGCGCTTCGGCGTCACGGTCTAAAGTCGTCGCGAATGCGCACCGCATCGGCCGGTGCGACGTCCAGGGCTCGCCATTTCAGGGCCGAGGGGTCCAGCAGGGTTCGAAGGAACGCCTGAAGCTCCTTCGGTCCTGATGCGCGGAGCTGCTGATCGGCTCTGTTTTCGTTCCGACCTTCCGCCTCGGCCCGCGCCAGATCGCGCGCGCGCAGTTCCGGGTGAAGTGCCCGGCTGGTCTGCCGAGCCTTCCAGGCGAGCATCGCCCCTTCAAACGCCTCTGGGCTCCAGGTCCGCTCGCGCAGGCCGTCCAGCACCCGCTGTAACTTCTTCAGGCCCGCAACGGCATCGCCGCCGATCAAGCCGAAGGTCCAAGGTTCGTCTTCTTCCGCGCACAGCTCCAAACCGGACGCGGCGCACGCGGGCAGCACAAGCCGGGCCGCGATCCAGGCCAGATCGGAGTCTGCGGGGGAAGCGGTCACAACCATCAGACGGGCTGGCCCCTGGGTGCCGACCTGAATCTGGATCCGACTGGCCAGATCGGCCTGGCGAATGGATGGAAGGGCCGAAAGCCGGGCCTCTTCGCCAGGTCCCCACGCGCCCAGATGCAGGGCGCACATCTGGCGCACCTGATCCAGGTTCATATCCCCGTAGACGACCAGCACGGCGTTGACGGGTCGGATCACGCGGCGGCGGAAGCGCTCCAGATCGGCTTGTGCCGCCAGATCCAAGCCTGCGTCGAACACCATACTGGGATGCACGGCGGCCCGCACCAGCGCCCGAAACGCGGCGTCCTGGCCTGAACTGGCCGCCAGCAGCGACCACGCACAGCTCCGCGCGCCCCCATGGAATTCCAGCCGGAGGAAGGGATCTTCCTGGGCCTTAAGCAGCGGCTCACTCGCAGCGGTCGCCTTATAGGCCTGCCCGAGCAGTGCGGGGAGCCGGTCATCCGGCACTTCCGCCGGATCCCATGCGGCCCGGAACTCGATGCGGACGAGGGGACGCTGATGATCCTCCAGCAGGCGCACCCGCAGCCCGTTCGGCATCTGGAGGGACTGAACGCGCAGGGGACCCTCCGCAGGCTGAGAGGCCAAGGGCAGGCTCGCCAGCAGCATCGGCAAGACTGGGACGCTACCCCAGGCACGGCTCATGGCGCGACCTGATTTTGGATCTGGGCTTCCAGCAGCTTCACGATGCGGTCGCGATCCGGGGTCGGCAGCATGCGCAACTGGCGCAGGGTCTCGCGCATGATGGCTTCGACCCGGGCCGGATCCTCCAGCCGCGGCTCCAGGACTTGGCGAAGCAAGCGGGCCACGCGGGCGTTCTGGGGACCTTCGGCGAGCAGGGCGTCCGGCTCCAGCAGCGCCGCGGTGGCCCGGGCGGGAACCAGGTAAGTACGCGCAGTCTCGCGAATCTCATGGGCCGTGAAATCCTTGTTCAGGGACAGGGCGCGGAATGCCAGCCTCCAGTCCCCGCCCTGGCAATGGGCGGTGCCCACCTGCAGCATCAAGCGCCCGGCGTCCTCCTGAGCCATGGCCTGCTCGACTTCCAACTGCCGCTGAGCGAGGCGGATCTCCTCATCGGAGAGCAGGCCCTGCTGGAGGCGAAGCACCTCGCTCTGGATCGCCTGTTCCAGTTCCTCCAGCGGATGCTCGCCATCGGGCTCGGCTTCGATCACCAGCAGGGACACATCGCGTCCCCCGGGGATTCCGGTCGAAACCTCGAGCCGCTTGGCCAGATGCTTTTCCGTGAGGATGCGCTGTTTCAGGCGCGAGCGCGGCCCACTGCCCAGCACGCGGGCCAGCACCTGAAGGCGCCCAGTGTCCGCGTGCGCAAGCGGCGGAATGCGCCAGGCCATGAGCAGGCGGCGGTCCCGCGTATTGGCCTGAAGCCGCCGGTTGCCAGGAGCTTCATCCAGCTCCGTGTTGGGCTCGGGGGCGACGCTGCTTTCCGCGGCTCCGGCCAGTTCGCCGAAGGTCGCTTCCAGTTCTCGCATGGCGGATGCGGCCGCCACATCGCCCGCCAAGGCAATCACGATGCGTTCGGGCTGAACCATGCGTTTGGCAAAGGCCTGCATATCCAGCCATGAAATGGCTTCCAGGGCCCCGGGCTGGGGATCAAGCACGCGTGCGTAGCGCCCGCCGCTGAGGGCCGTACCCAGCAGAATCGCGAGGGGAGCCCGCTCGCTGCGAGCCGCGCCCTGGATCATGCGTTCGCGGTCCAGGGGGAACCAAGGCAGGCAGGGATGCCTGAGCGCGGCGACTTCCCGCTCGCACCAGATCTTGAAGGCCGCCCGGGGCAGATCGCGGCCCCAGGTCATCAGATCGGTGCTGGTTTCGACCTCCGGCGCCAAGATCCCAAGCCGGGCCATGGGATCCTCGTCCAGAGCCCGGAGATTCTCCTGCTTCAAATCCCCCAGGACCTGCTGACGGATCGCCTCGAGCGCCGCCACGTCCATGGAAGGCTCGCCCCCCTTGCGCTGGCGCTGGATGCGCTCCAGGCGCAGGGATTCAAAGGCCGCTTCCTCCTGCTTGATCCGCTCGATCTGCTGGTTCCAGACCTGGGCATTCCAGACCGGAAGCGGCGCGGCCAGCCCTTTGGCCAGCAGATCCGCAGCCAGGGGCGGCAAATCTCCGGTGTCCGATCGCCCGCCCCGGAGGAACACGCGACCATGGATGGCCTGGGTGCCGGGGCGTTCCAGGATCAAGACACGGATGCCGTTTTTCAGGACACGCTCTTGCACATCGGGCAGTTGGGCCCGAAGGGGAAGAGCCAGGACGACCGTCCCAAGCAGTGCGGGAACCCAACGCTGGGCGAAGGCTGCAAACATTTGCCCAGATTAACCCATCTCGCCTGCCCTCACGCACCCAAGACAGGCCCCACCGGCTCAAGGCCGGACATGGATGCCGCCATTGGTGGTGGACAGGCGGATCTTCTGGGTCCGGCCCGGAATGGTGGCGTGGCCCGAACGCTTGGTGACTTCCACATCCTGCATGCCATTGGCCTTCAGTTCGACGCCACCGTTGGTGGTGCTGGCTTCGATGCGACCCGTGGCCTTACCCAGTTCCACGTCGATGCCGCCGTTGGTGGTCTCCAGGGTGATGCCCTCGCCCCAACCCTCGAGGTTCTTGGCGTGGATGCCGCCGTTGGTGGTGCAGGCATTCACACCCCCAAGGACCTCCTCCAGCTGGATGCGCCCATTGGTGGTCTCACCCTTCATCCGGGCGTTCAGGCGCTGGGCTTCGATGCCGCCGTTCGTGGTTTGAGCCTGGACCTCGCCCGCGATGTCCTTCACCCGAATATCCCCGTTGGTGGTCTCGCAGCGCACATAGCCCTCCATGGCGCTAGCCTCGACGGTGCCATTGGTGGTGCGGAAGTAGGCCGCCAGCTTGCGGGGCACGCTCAGCGTCATTTCACAGCGGGGGCTCTGAACAAAACCGAAGCTGAAGGAAAAGCCGGGCTGCTGGAAGACGGCCTCGATATCGAGATCCGCGCCCTTGCGCTGCACCACGAGCTGGATGCGACGCCGTTCGGTGTCCTTGATATCGGCGCTGAGCGAGACTTCCTCACGATCCCACCCAACCACACGGATGGCGCCATTGCGGTTCTTCACCCACAGCTTCGAGCCGTTCTTCAGTGCCTCCACACGCGTTTCCGTCCGGCGGTCGGACACGGATGGGGCCGCGACCGCACCCCACGCGAAGGAAGCCTGCGTCGCAACGAACGCGACGGCGGCGAAGGTGATCAAAACGCGGGCTGATTTCATGGTTGTCGCCTCGAAGAAGGGAGCTTTCATCCCAAGCGTAGGGTTAACGCGCGAAGCAGGCTAAAGATTAGCGCTGGTATGTTGAAAGCAGCCCGGGAGCCTGCTTGTCCATCCTCGTTCTCTCTGCCGTCCGGACCCCCCTTGGGGCCTTCGGCGGAGCCCTGCGGAACCTGGATGCCGTGACCCTGGGCAGCCTCTCAATCCGCCAGGCCCTGTCCCAACACGCGGACGTGGATATCGCCGAAGCCTACCTGGGATGCGCCTACCCGGCGGGCCTCGGCCCTCACCCCGCGCGCCAGGCAATCCAAGCCGCAGGGCTATCCTGCCCAGCCTGGACGCTGAACCAAGCCGAAGGCGCTGGCTTCGCGGCCGTCGTGCTGGCTTGCCGCGCCTTGCAGTCCCCCACGCCGCGCTTCGCCCTGGCGGGATCTTTTGAGAGCCCCTCGAATGTGCCCTACCTGCTGCCGACCGCACGATGGGGACACAGGATGGGTGAAACCGAGCTTCTGGACGGCCTGATCCAGGATGGCCCGCGCTTGGCACAGCCAGCGGAACCGAGGGCAGACGGCGCGCGCATGGCGCTGCCCCCTGGGGCCTTCGCCGTCGATATCCCGGATCAGAAAGGCACGCAGCATCTGGATGGCGACGAGGTCGACAATCGCGACGGCAATGACGGCTACGCCGATGGCGCCGCCATCCTGCTGCTGGCTTCCGAAGCTGCCCTGGCATCCGTTCCCGGCCCCATCCTGGGCCGCATCTGCGGCTGGTCAACCGAACCGCCCGACGCGGCGCTGAGCGCGCTGAAGGAGCGCTCCGGATCGCACCCCATCCACGTCTGGGAGCCCGATGCAGGGGCGCCCGCGGGCGGTGGCCCGCTTCTGGTGGATCGCCTGCACACACTGGCCGAGATGGATCAGCGCTTCGGCTTCACCGCCATCGCCACGGGCGACGACACCTGGATTTCCCTGCTTTTGGAGCATTGATGCGCATTCCCGTTCACCTGCTTCCCCATGGAGAAGGGCTGCCCCTGCCCGAGTTCGCCACCCCCCACGCCGCGGGCATGGATCTGCGCGCCGCCATCCCCGAGGGTGAGACCTGGTGCATTGAACCCGGACAGCGCCGCTTGGTGCCGACCGGGCTGGCCATGGCCATCCCCGTCGGCTTCGAGGGACAGGTCCGCCCCCGCTCCGGCCTGGCCCTGCGCCACGGCGTGACTGTGCTCAACGCCCCCGGCACCATCGACGCCGACTACCGGGGCGAGGTCGCCGTCGTCCTGATCAACCACGGTGAATCGGCTTTCGAGCTGCGCCGCGGCGAACGCATCGCCCAGCTGCTCATCGCCCCTGCGACCTTCTGGGACTGGCAGGCCACTGAAGGCGTCGAGCACCTGGGCGAAACGGCACGCGGCGAGGGCGGCTACGGCTCAACGGGCCGCTGACCGCCCTCGGGGAATTGTCGACAGGATGATGCTGCCGATTAACGGACCGTTCTCCAGACCCGGACCTTGGGGAATTTCGCGTGCAGCTGCCCCTCGAACACCTGGATCCCGATCCCAGGCGTGGCCGCGCCGCCGCCTGCAGGGGTGAAGTTCTGGATGCCGGATTGGATCGCAGCCGCCGTGCTCAGCACACCCATGGGGCTGGAAACACCGATCCAGTTCGCCACCACGCCGCTTTGGCAGCCAGGAGCCGTGGAAGCCGTGGTTCCATTGCCCGGCCAAGCGGGGAACATCACATCGCAAATCCGATAGGTGTAGGTGTTCCCGTTGCCCCCAGAGCAGGTGCAGGAACTGGGGGTGAAGTAGGAGTAGAACAGGACCCGATCCAGCACGATCGGCTCGTAGATTCCCTTGGACACATAGGTGTTGCCATCGCTGGAGGCTGAGGCCGACGGGAAGTTCAGGTAGTAGCCGAACTTCGTGCTGGACCCGTTGTCATTCCAGTAGGTGGAGGCGGGGGCCGTGGTCTGGTTGGTGAAATCCGCCAGGTTCCCGTCCCTGATAACCCCGGACGTAAGCCCCAACCCTGTCCTTGCGCTGTCCTGGCGGTCGAAGACGAGCGTCAACCGATGCCGGGTTGGCAGAGTGGTGGAGGTGTAGTTCTTATCCAGCGGATTGTCCCGATCGCCACTCACCAGCGCGATGCCGACCGCTGCGGGATTGATGCTCGCGGTGTTCCCTCCCCCATCCGTCCAGGTCGCTAGTCCTGGATAGTTGCCGATGAGGAACGGGGCCGGACGCATGCCGTAGATGGCGTTGTTGGCTCCCGTGGTGTCTCGCCACGCTTTCCCGCTGTCCTGGTAGACGCGGCGAATGTTGAGCGCACCGGAGCGCGTGCCATTGACGGTCCACAGATCAAGCGCATTGGAATCCCGGCGGAAGTTGGCGTACGTGCCGGTCGCGTTGGTGTATCCACTGCCCAACGCCCAGAGACTGCCCTTGTAGTCCGTGAAGTAGACGCGCTGCACGAAACCGGAATTCAGGAAGAACTCGAAGGGCACCAAACCGGCGGCAACGGGCCCCGCACCCAGGGTTGAGAGATCCCACACGGCGACGGATTTGCCGGTCTGGACATCCAGCGCGAGAGCAGAACGCCCCAGGGCGGGCGTCCCCGTGAACTTGGCCTCCACCTCGGGCGTGCTGTAGCCGCCACCGAGGAAGACCACGTCGCGCACCTTCACGGTCGTTCCCAGTTGGACCCGCCCCACCGCCGGCACGCAGGAAGAAAAGCCCATGTTCTGGACCACGGCCTTCAAAGCCGAGGCGGTCGTGGAGGAGGCAGCGTCCGCATCCACATTCGTCGACGTGATCGCGGCGGCCTCGTCTGGCACCAGGCTCCACCCCAGCGATGGGACAAAGGGATTCTGGATGTTGAGCCCGTAATAGCTGCGACCGCCCTTCCGCAGGCCAAACACGAGCATCGCGTTCTCGCTGCCGGAGGCCGATGGGCCGCTGAAATCAACTTTTCCGTTGCCGCTGATTGCACCGGAAGCCGGGAGATCCAGGAACCAGACATAGGGGGTTCCATCCACGCCGTAGCGGTGCTTTCCCGTGGAGGTGGGGCCGATGACATCCTGGTTCGCCAGGAATTCTGTGGGCATGAACGCCCACAGTTCATCGACGTCGCCCTTGGTCAAATGGGTCGTGATGTTCGTGTTGGGGTCTGTGGTGGACTGGGTGTACGAGACTTCGCCAAAGGCATGCAGGAAGCCCCGATTGGTTCCGATGAAAATGACCCGGAAATGTGGGGTTGCGCCCGCGCCCGCCGCTGCGGCGACCTGCGCCGACAGGGTGCCGGGAAGCTGCGCGGTGACCCATGCATTCAAGGTGTATTCCGCGACAGCCGGAGTGCTGTTGACGATATCGCCAAGGATATCCCCCGGGGGCACGGTCTGACCGGCGGGAAGCTGCCGATTGGGACAGGCGGGACTTGGGGCCGAATTCGGATCAGACGGCGTCTGGGGGTATTGAGCGCTTGAGACATCCGCCCCAAGATTCCAGGCGATCAGTTGCTGTTTGGCCGCATCTGAAGCCAACACGGTGGCAACGCTCGCCTTGATGTTCGAGAACGCGCTTCCAGGTGCCCCTCCCGTACCGTCATCGAAGGGCGTGAAACGCTGAAGCGTGGTTCCTCCAGGCAAGCGCGTCCACACCTGCCGGGCGCTCCACAAGCGGTTGTTGCGGATGGCGTTATCCGCAGACCAGTTCGGAACGGCGGCTTCCAAATCCGTTACCGTGCTGCCGGAGGCGTCGAGGATCTGCAGGGAATTGCCCGTCTGGCGGGTGGAGAACATGGATAGATCCCCTCGCCAAACCGGGTTGGTGCTGACCTGAGAGGGAATGAAGCGCGTGATGTAGATCTGCTGGCCCAGGCCCATGCCCACGAACGGAATCACAGGAGCCGCAGTGGTGTTGACCGCGGACATGTTCTGGATATCCGTAAAGGCGTCTTGCAGATTGCTGACCAAGGTTGCGGGGTCCCGGCCATCAAAGAAATAGACGGCGTCCGACGCCTTGTCGGCACCGGATCGGTAGAACGGCTTGACCGCATTGGCCGTCAGGGTGGTCGTGGCGGGATCTCCGCACATGGCGCTCATCAGCAGGCGGAACTTGCTGCCCGTCTTGTCCTTCTGGATCGGAATCGGAATGGCGCTCAGATCGATGGCCGAGGTGTAGGGCCAGGCTGTCACGCCATCGCTCTTGGTGTAGTACCCGCCCAGGCTCACGCCAACCGTCATGGTCTGAATGGGGTGAGGCTTGCTCAGGGTGTAGACCGTTCCGCCGGAGCCGCCAAACTTCCGCTTCTGGATCCAGAAGGGCGCCCAGGTGGAAGGCGTGGTCGCACCGGAATAATTCACGGCGGCGGGGTCGCGAATCCAATCCGTGGCACTGGTGCTGGAGCGACTGCCCCCGTGCGCCGCCACGCCTGCCAACGTCGCGTTATTCCAGTAGGCATTGCTCTGGTTCAGGGAACTCAGGGAGGACTGAATCACGCTGTTTGCGCTGAAGATGGAAACGGATTGCGTGCTCGACAAATAGGGGAAGGAATTGGTTCCTTCATTGGGCATATTGACCGTGGGTGACCCATCCGTAAGCAGAATCACGAAATGTTGCAGGCAGTCGAGCTGATCTTTCGTCAGCCCAGCTTCCTGGTCCGCGAAAGCCCCCGAGTTCGCCATCTGGCAGTAGGCGTCGAATTGCGAAGGAACCAGCGGCGTCCCCTGGCCCGAACTAGGAACTTGTCCCGTGATCGTTGTCCACGTTGACGGCGTGGATGAATTCAGGATGCCCCAACGATTCGTATCCATGCTGTAGGGCGTGGTGATCCCCCCCGAGGAGGTCGATCCCGTATTGTAAAGCGTTCGATAAGCGA
>DAOPYE010000071.1:0-13332 GCA_035352715.1 Holophaga sp.
AAGGCATCCACCACCAGCAGCACGCTATCCACCATGGACAGCACGCGCTCCACCTCGCCGCCGAAATCCGCGTGGCCCGGCGTATCCACGATATTGAAGCGGAAGCCGCCCCAATGCAGAGCCGTGGTCTTGGCCAGGATCGTGATGCCGCGCTCACGCTCCTGATCATTGGAATCCATGGCCTGCTCGACAACCTTCTGGTTGTCGCGGAAGACGTGCGCCCCCTTGAACATCGCGTCCACCAGGGAGGTCTTCCCGTGGTCAACGTGCGCGATGATGGCGATGTTTCGAAACTTTTCAATGGGCGTCATGGTGTCCTTCGGCCGAAAGCCTTTTGGCGCGTCTCCGACCCAGGAGATCGAACGCCGAATCAAACATTTTACCAGTCCATCGCCCTTTTTCCGAGTGCGAATTCTTCCGTCAAGCCCTCTACGGACCTAAACTGGTATTCCCTCTCGCAGACACCGGGTTTTGGAGTCCTCACCATGCACATCAATGAGCTGCTCACCACTGTCGTCGATCTGGGCGGATCCGATCTTCATCTCAAGGTCGGCAACTACCCCATCGCCCGCGTAAAGGGCCGCCTGACGCCGCTGACGCAGTTCAAGAAGCTGGTGCAGGAGGACACCATCGCCATGGCGTATTCGATCATGGCCTCCGAACGGCAGAAGACGAAGTTCAAGGAGAACCTCGACATCGACTTGGCGTACTCGGTGCCGGCCCTGGGGCGCTTTCGCTGCAATATCTTCAACCAGCGGGGCACCGTGGGCATGGTGCTGCGCGTGATTCCCCGCCGCATCTTCAGCATCGAGGACCTGATGTTGCCCCGCGTCCTGAACCAGATCTGCGAGGAACAGCGCGGCATGGTGCTGGTGACGGGCACGACGGGCAGCGGCAAGTCCACCACGCTGGCGGCCATGATCGATCTCATCAACGCCACGCGTGTCGAACACATCCTCACCATCGAAGACCCCATCGAGTACCTGCATCGCGACAACACGTCGATCATCAACCAGCGCGAGGTGGAAGCGGACTGCAAGAGCTTCGCCAGCGCCCTGCGCGCGGCGCTTCGCCAGGATCCCGACGTGATTCTCGTGGGCGAAATGCGCGATCTGGAGACGATCGAGACCGCCATCCACGCGGCCGAGACGGGCCATCTGGTGTTCTCCACCCTGCACACGCTGGACGCCACCGAGACGATCAACCGCATCATCGGCGTCTTCCCGCCCCATCACCAGAAGCAGATCCGCCTGCAGTTGGCGGGCGTGCTGAAGGCCGTCGTCAGCCAGCGCCTGGTGCCCCGCGCCGACGGCCAGGGCCGCGTGCCCGCGGTAGAGGTGCTGGTGGCCACCGAAACCGTCCGCACCTGCATCGAGGAAAAAGAAAAGACCAAGGGCCTGCGCGATGTCATCGCCTCCGGCACCAGCCAGTACGGCATGCAGACCTTCGACCAGAGCCTCTACTTCCTGCTGCAAGAGGGCCTGATCACCGTCGATGAGGCCCTGAAGCGGGCCACCAACGTCGGCGAGTTCAAGCTCAAGCTGGAAGGCATCAACTCCACCGCCGACATGGCCAGGTCGAACATGGAACGCGGCATGAGCATCACCACTGGCGGCGGCCGCGAAGCGGGTGGCTCGCTGGCCCCGGAGACCGTGCGCGTCCCCGAGCCCCACCGTCCTGCCGCACCCGGATCGCCCGAGCAAAAGATCACGCTGGCGCGGTAGGGCGAGCCGCCCGACCGTCCTTCAGTTCTCCACCCTCAGTCGGTATCCGACGCCCGGCTCCGTGATCAGGTAGCGGGGCTGGGCGGAGTCCGCTTCCAGCTTCTGGCGGAGCTGGGCCATGTAGACGCGCAGATAGTGTGGCTGCGCACCTGCGGCCTCGCCCCAGACCTCTTTCAGCAGTTGGTGGTGTGTCAGCACCTTGCCCGCGTGCTTCACCAGGGTGATCAGTAGGCGGTATTCGTTGGGCGTCAGGTGAACCACGACCCCATCCACGCTCACGCGGCGCTGCACCTGGTCGACGCGCAGATTGCCCAGCTCGAAAATCGGCGGCGGAGCGGGCTCGGCGCCGTGGCGGCCATGGCGCAGGGCCACGCGGATCCGCGCCAGCAGCTCGCCGGTGCCAAAGGGCTTGGTCAGGTAGTCGTCCGCGCCCGCGTCCAGCGCCTGGATCTTGTCCTGTTCCTGGCCCCGGGCGGAAATCACGATGATGGGGGCGTCACACCACGCCCGCACCCGCCGCGTCAGCTCGATGCCATCCAGATCCGGCAGTCCGAGATCCATCAGGATGACGTCGGGCCGGTGCCCGGCGATGGTCGGTTCTGCATCCTTCGCCGTGATGGCTTCCAGCACATCGAAGCCCTCGGTGGCAAGCGTGGTCCTCAGATACCGCCGGATCTGCGGCTCGTCATCCACCACCAGGACGCGCGTCTGGATGCGGCCGTTCTCAGGCATCGACATCCGCCCCGGCATCGTCGGCCGGGAGCTCCTCCGCCGGGGGCTGCGGGGGCTGGCCCTCGAGGGGCAGGCTCACGAGGATCTGGGCCCCGCCATTGGGGCGGTTGCCCGCGCGGATCCAGCCGCCATGGGCTTCCACAATGCCCTTGCAGATGGCCAACCCCAGGCCCGCGCCGGGACGGCGCTGCCCCTGGGGCAGGCGCACCAGCTTTTCGAAGATGCGCTCCTCCTCGCCTTCCGGAATGCCTTCGCCGCTATCGGCGATGGCCAGGGTCAGGGCACGATCCGTGGCCCAGCCCTTGATCTCGATGGGGCTTTGCTCGGGGCCGTACTTGATGGCGTTATCCAGGATATTGATCAGCACCTGTTCCATCAGCACCGCGTCCGCGGGCACCAGGGGAAGGCTGGACGGCAGATCGATCTCCACCTTGCGGTTCGTCAGCTGGCCGCGCATGCGATCCAAGGCGCTGCCCACCAGTTCCTCGGCGGGAACCCATTCCTTGTGCATATCCAGCACGCCCGATTCCAGGCGGGTCACCTCCAGCAGATTGGCCACCAGGCGCTGCAACTGTCGCGCGTCCTCGTGGATCGTCTCCAGCAGCTCAGTGCGCGCGTCGGGCGTGAGCTGGCCGTGATCACCCAGCAGGGTCGTCGCCGCCCCGGTGATGGTCCCCAGGGGGGTGCGCAGATCGTGGCTGACAGCCGAAAGCAGGGTGTTGCGCAGCTGTTCGCGCTCCATGCTGAGCTGGGCCTTGGTGGATTTCTCGGCCAGGACCGTCCGCTCCAGGGCCAGGGCGGCCTGGTTGGCGAAGGCCTCCAGCAGATGGCGCTGATCCGGCTCCATCCAATGCGGCACGCCTTCGGGCCGCAGGCCCATGACGCCGATGGTCTCCTGCGTTCCCCGCAGCGGCAGGTACAGCGCCTTGGCACCGGGCAGAGTATCCGTCCCGAACCCTGCGGCCTCCTGGTGATCCATCACCCATTGCGCCACGCCCAGCTCGTCCTTCGGAAAGCCTTCCGGCATCTCATGGCTCTTGATCTTGATGCGGCCATGGGCGTCGGGCAGCAGGATCGCCGCACGGCACTGGAACTGGTCCTCCACGCTGTGCACGGCGGATTCCACCATGGACGCGGAATCCGCGTTGCGTGTCAGTTCGGCGGTCAGGCGGAACAGCGCCATGGTGCGCTGCTCGCGCACGCGGGCCAGCCGGGCCTGGCGGCGGATGCGTTCGGTGAGGTTGCCGATGATGACCCCGACCAGCACCATGACCACGCCCGTCCCGATGTGCTTCAGATCCGTCAGGGTGAAGGCGTTGTGACCGGCGGTGAACAGGTAGTTGTAGGCCGTGGCGCTGACGATGGAAGCGTACAGGCTGGGCCAGCGGCCCACCCGCGTGGCCACCACGAGGATGCCCAGCAGGTAGATCATCAGCATGTCCGTTTCCTGCAGGCGTCCGGCCAGCAGGAAGCCGATGCCCGAGAACAGCGCCACCACGGCGGTGGCGTAGACGAAGTGCAGGAATGTCGGCGTATTGGGCACGCGCTTGATCTCGCCCCTTTTTCGCCCGGACTTCTTTTCCTTGTCGTCCTCCGGCTCACCCGTGATGACGTGGATATCGATATCGCCGCTGCGGCGGATCAGATCCGTGAGCAGGGAACCCGTGAAGATCTCCACCCACAGGGGCTTGCGGGGCTTGCCCACCAGCACGCGCGTAACATTGCGACTGGTGGCCAGGGCGATGATATCGTCGGCGATCTTCAGATCCCCCTGCACCACCACCGTCTCCGCACCCAGGCGCTCTGCCAGGCGAAGGTTCTCCTCCAGGCGCTCCCGGCGCTCCTCCGAATAGCGCAGCCTCCGGCTCGTCTCCACGTAGACCGCCATCCACGGCGCGCGCAGGCCTTCCGCCATGCGGTGCGCGGCGCGGATGAGCTTGGCGCTGCTCTCCTTTGTATCGATGCATACCATCAGGCGCTCGCCCGCGGCCCAGGTCTTCTGGATGCGTTCGCTGGCCATGTAGCGGCGCATATCCGCATCCACCAGCTCGGCCGTGCGACGCAGCGACATTTCGCGCAGGGCCATCAGATTGCCCTTGCGGAAGAAACGATCGATGGCGTGTTTGGCCTGATCGGGCACGTAGACCTTGCCCTCCTTCAGGCGCGTGATCAGCTCGTCGGGGCTGATGTCCACCAGTTCGATCTCGTCGGCGCGCTGCATGAGCGTATCGGGGATCGTCTCCCGCACGATGACGCCGGTGATCTGCGCCACCACGTCCTTGTAGCTCTCCAGATGCTGGACATTGACGGTCGTGAAAACATCGATGCCCGCGTCCAGCAGCTCCATCACGTCCTGCCAGCGCTTCTGGTGCCGCGAGCCCTGCACATTACTGTGCGCCAACTCGTCCACCAGGATGAGCCGGGGCTTGCGCGCGATCGCCCCATCCAGATCGAACTCCTCCTGGAAGGTGCCTCGATAAGGCAGCGTCTTGCGCGGCAGCACCTCGAAGCCCTCCAGGTGCCTGGCGGTATCCGAGCGCCCATGGGTCTCCGCGATGCCCACCACCACGTCCATCCCATCAGCCAGACAGTGGTGCGCCTCGCGCAGCATGGCGTAGGTCTTTCCCACGCCCGCCGCCATGCCGAAAAAGATCTTCAGCTTGGCCCGGTGCTTACGCGCCTCATCCTCCTGGATCGCCTTCAAGATTTGGTCTGGATCGGGTCGTTGCTGTTCCACGAGCCCAGTGTAGATGGCAGCGCCAACCCCTCAAAGAACGATTGAGAATAAATCGCGCCGATCAGAAATCCAGAATGGCCTTGCCCTGTTCCAGATGTGCGGACCACTCCGCGCCCGAATCCGGATTGCGGACGATGATGCGGTTGAAGCCCGCCGCGAGGATGGACCGGAACAGCAGCGCGTGCTCGTCCTTGCCCCGCAGGATCGGCTTGGCGTGGCGCGGCTTCGCCACGCCCGGCATCAGGATCACCGCGGTCAAGCCCTCCGCCGCCACCCGCTGGGCCTTGCCCTGGAGTTGGAACTGCTGGTTGGTGATCCGCACCCAGTTGTCGCGGGCGCCCGACATTCCGTTTGGCATCCCGTCGATGGTCCCGAGCAGGGGCTGCTGCGCGGTGGTCGGCATCGCGACGACAAAAAACAGGGCGGCGAACCCCAAGGAAGGCAGCAGGTGGGACATGTGGACCTCGGATGAGGCCAACAGCATACGCCCTAATTTCAACCAACCGCCGCCATGGCCCCATGACCGCGCCGATAACCGCGCCCTGATCGCCCCCCCGGCCTCGCGATTCCAGCTTTTCCATTGACCTGAATCACAATTTCAGCGAAGGTGGATGCCATGCACAGGCAGGCGGTCAGTCACCGTTGCATCCTCGGTCCCACGACCGAGAAGGCCTTCCTGTCCATGACTACGACCAAGACCACCACCACCCGTTAGGGTGCGCGGGCGGCTTGCCGAATCGAACTCACAAGATTCCGCCCCGCGCCAAACGACGCGGGGCTTTTCGTATTACGACTCAGCAAAGCGAGGAACCATGGCCAGCACGGGAGCAATGTCCATCCGGGTGATGAAGTTCGGCGGCACCAGCGTCGGCGACGGTGCGCGCATTCGCAACGTCGTGAACCTGGTGGCCGAGACCCTGAAGACCGACCGCGTCTGCCTGGTTGCGTCGGCCATGGGCGGCATCACCAATCTGCTGGTGAGCGCCGTGCATCCCAGCCGAGCGGACCAGGCCGAGGAAGCCGCCGCGAAGTACCTCGCCGCCCACGAGGCCGCCGTGGCGGAGTTGGAAGCCGAACTGGGATCGGAGGCGGGACCGCTTCGACAGGAGCTGTCAAATCTGGCCGACGAATGCCGCCGCCTGCTCCAGGGCGTCGCCCTGCTGGAGGACTGTTCGCCTTCGGTGCTTGCCAACCTCTCGTCGCTGGGCGAGCGCGCGTCCTGCGCCATCCTGCGCGCGCTGCTCGCCGCCCGCGGCCTCGCGCCCGAATACCTGGACCCCCGCCAGTACCTCCTGGTGGAGGGGGATCCCGTCAACGCCCGCCCGCGCATGGACGACATCCGCGAGCGCTTTGCGGCCCTGCGCGAGGGCGACGAACGCCTCTTCCTGATGCCCGGCTTCTTCGGCGGCGACGCCCAGGGCAAGATCCTTTCCCTGGGGCGCGGCGGATCGGACTACAGCGCCGCGCTGGCCGCTTCCGCCCTGGACGCGGATCTGCTGGAGATCTGGACGGACGTGGAGGGCATCTTCAGCGCCGATCCACGCCTGGTGCCCGAAGCCTTCAGCCTGCCCGAGGTGAGCTTCGAGGAGGCCATGGAATTGGCCTTCTTCGGCGCGAAGGTGCTGCACCCCAAGACCATCTCGCCGGTGCGCGCGCAGGGCATCCCGATCCGCGTGTGCAACAGCTTCAAGCCCGAACACCCCGGCACGCTGGTGAAGAACGGCGTGAACCCGCCCCTGCGCGGCGTGCGCGGCATCAGCTTCCTCAAGGGCATGGCGCTGGTGAACGTCACGGGATCCGGCATGGCCGGCGTGCCCGGCATCGCCGCCCGCCTGTTCAGCGCCCTGGCCCGCAAGGAAATCTCGGTGGCCCTCATCACGCAGAGCAGCAGCGAACTCTCCATCAGCTTCTGCGTGCGCGAAGTGGACGGCCCCCGCGCCGTCGAGGTGCTGCAGGAGGCCTTCGTGGCCGAGCTGGCCTCGGGCCTGCTGGATGAACTTGAGGTCCAGCGCGGCCTGTCCATCCTCAGCATCGTCGGCGATGGCATGAAGCTGCGCGCAGGCGTCGCGGGCACCTTCTTCGACGCCCTGGCCGAAGTCGACTGCAACGTGGTCGCCATCGCTCAAGGTTCCAGCGAGCGCATCATCAGCGCCGTGGTGCGCGAGGCCGAGGGCGAGCGCGCCATGGCCCACGTCCATCGCCGTTTCTTCGACACCAAGGAGATCCTGGAGCTGTATCTCTTCGGCGTCGGCAACGTGGGCGGATGCCTGGTGGAACAGATCCGCGCGCAGCAGCCCAAGTTTCTGGAGCGCGGCCTGGATCTGCGCGTTTGCGCCCTGTCCGGCTCGAAGAAGATGCTCGCCAGCGCCCAGGGTCTGGATCTGGCGACGTGGCGTGAGGATCTGAAAGTCAGCGCGACCCCTTCGAATCTGGATGCGATCCTGGCGGATGTGCAGGACCGGCGCCCGACGCTGCCGGTCTTCGTGGATTGCACCACCAGCGCGGATCTGTCTGAACGGTATCCCGATATCTTCGACGCGGGCCTGCACGTGGTCGTGGCCAATAAGAAGGCCAATAGCGCCGCCCTCGCCTTCTACCGCGAAATCCGCCAGCGCGCTTCGCGCCGCATGCGGCGCTTCCTGTATGAGACCAACGTCGGCGCGGGCCTGCCCGTCATCGACACGCTGAAGAACCTGGTCATCACCGGCGATCGCGTGCTGCGCTTCGAGGGCATTCTCTCGGGCTCCATGTCCTTCATCCTGGGCCTCATCGGCGATGGCACGCCGCTATCGGAAGCGGTTACCGCCGCCAAGGAGCGCGGCTATACCGAGCCCGATCCCCGCGATGATCTCAGCGGCATGGACGTGGCCCGCAAGCTGTTGATCCTGGCGCGCGAGATGGGCCTTTCCATGGAACTTTCAGACGTGGTGGTGGAAGGCCTGCTGCCCGCCAGCTTCGATGACAGCGGCGAAATTCCTGATTTCATGGCGCGGCTGAACCAGCTCGACGCGGAGTTCAAGGAACGCCTCGAGCAGCTCAAGCGCGAGGGCAAGGTGCTGCGCTATATAGGCTCCATCACGCCCGAGGGTTGTCGCGTGGGCCTGCAGCCCGTGGGCTACGAGCACCCGTTGGCCGCCGTGAAGGGTGGCGAGAACGCCCTGTCCTTCCTCACCGAGCGCTACCAGCCGCATCCCATGGTCATCCGCGGTTATGGCGCCGGCGCCGAAGTCACGGCCGCGGGCGTCTTGGGCGATGTGCTGCGCCTGGCCCCCTTGGGCGCGCCTCTCGCACCGAAGGACCGCGCATGAACCTGTCTTCGCGCAGCGCGAGGGCCTACGCCCCCGCCAGCATCGGCAACGTGGCCGCGGGTTTCGATATCCTGGGCGCGGCGCTCGCGCCCCTGGATGGAAGCCCGCTGGGAGACGTGGTCGAAGCGCGCTTTGCGCCGGAAGACGCCTTCACCCTCGAAGGCCCTTACGCTGAAAGGCTGGGCCGGGAATCCAAGACCAACCTCGTGCAGCGCACGCGCGATCTCTTCCGCGAGGCGCTGGCGGCCAAGGGCGCGGCACTCGCGCCCTTGGCCCTGCGCCTGGAAAAGCATCTGCCCCTGAGCAGCGGCCTGGGCTCCAGCGCCAGTTCCATCGTGGCCACGCTCGCGGCCCTGCAGGCGCTCTGCGGCGAACCCTTTTCGCGCACGGAATGCCTGGAGCTCGCCGCCCGGGCCGAGGGCACGTACAGCGGCGGCGCGATCCTGGACAACGTCGCGCCCTGCCTGCTGGGCGGCCTCCAGATGGTGGTCCCGGGGGACGAAGGGCCAACGGTGCGCGGCCTGCCTTGGCCTGATGATCTGGTCTTCGTCGTCTGCCATCCCAATTTCGAGCTGCCCACGGCGAAGAGCCGCGCCGTGCTGCCCGAAGCAATTCCCCTGGATCGCGCCGTGGCCTTCGCGGACAACCTGGCGGGCCTCATCCACGCCCTGCACAGCCGCGATCGCCGCCTACTGGCGAGATGCCTGCGCGACCCGCTGGCAGAGCCCTTCCGCGCGGACCTCGTGCCCGGATTCAGCGCTGCCCAGACCGCCGCACGGAAGTCCGGAGCGATCGGCTGTAGCCTCTCGGGCTCCGGCCCCGCCACCTTTGCCGTCGCCACCGATGACCGCGCCCCAGCCATCGCAGAGGCCCTGGCTTCCGCCTTCCGGGAAGCGGGCCTCAATAGCCAAACCTGGATCTGTGGACTGGATCAGGAAGGCGCGCGGGTGCTGGCATGAGGCTCGTCAGCACCACCAATCCGCGCCAGCGCGCCACGTTCGTGCAGGCGATCCTGGAAGGCATCGCGCCCGATGGTGGACGCTACGTGCCGGAGCCGCTGCCCTGTTTCCGTGATGTCTCGGCGCTCTTGGACATGGACTGTCAAACGCGATCGGTGGAGATCCTGCTCCGCTTCCTGGGCGAGGAATTCAGCCGCGACGATGTGGAGAGCATCGTCGCGAAGGTGTTCGATATTCCGACGCCGCTTGTGCGGATTTCCAGCGGCATGTTCGCGCTGGAGCTGGGGCATGGTCCCAGCGGATCCTCCAAGGATTTCGGCGCGCGCTTCCTGGCGGCGATGCTGGAGCAGATCCAGCGCCGGGACCCCGGCCTTCGCACCGTGCTTGCGGCCACGGCCGGAGATACGGGCGGCGCGCTGGCCCAGGCCCTGCACGGGCTCAAGGGCTTCCGCGTCGCGCTGCTCTATCCCGAAGGGCGCGTCTCCCCCGTCCAGGAGCGCCTGATGATGCCGGGCGGCAATATCCTGGCCTACGCGGTCGAGGGCGATTTCGAGGCTTGCCAACGCATGGTCGACGCCTGCGTGGCGGACCGCGAACTGGCGCGCAGCATCGGTCTGGTGCCCGCCGGGGGCGCGAACATCGCGCGCGTGCTGGGCCTGGTCCCCATCTGGTACGAACTCGCCGCGCAACTTCAGGCCTTGGATCTCCGCGAGGCGCCGGTGGTCTCCATCCCCAGCGGCACGGGAACGACCTTGTGCTCGGGCGTGCTGGCCTGGAAGACGGGTCTGCCCATCAAGGCGTTCGTCGCCGCGAGCAACGCCAACCGGGCGCTTTGCGATGCGCTGGAAGGTCAACGGCGGGATTCAGAGCGCCCCGTCATCCCCACGCTATCGAACGCCATGGACGTGGCCTTTGCCAGCGACTGGGCGCGCATCCAGAAGCTGTTCGAGGACCGCCCGGAACGGCTGCGCACCCAGATCCGCTGGGGCAGCCTGGATGACGCGAAGACGCGCCAGGCCATGTGGGAACTCAGCGCCGCGGGCTACACGCCGGAACCGCACACGGCCGTGGGCTACGGCGTGCTGCGCGAACGGATCGGCCTGAAAGAGCCCGGCGTCTTTCTGGCCACGGCCCATCCCGCCAAGTTCCGCGAGCAGCTGGAGCGCGACATGAATCTGCACGCGCCCGTCTCGCCCGCCCTGGAAGCGACCCTGGCCAATTGTCTAGATCCTTCCATCCACCGGAAAAGCTTGCCTGCGGATCCGCAGGCCCTGCGCGCGGCCCTTCTGGATTGAGACTGCGGCTGCATTGAAACAACCCCTGCTTGAAATCACGAAACCCATCCCCAAGGAGAACCCCATGAAGAAGGTCGGCATCATCGGTTGGCGCGGCATGGTCGGCAGCGTGCTCATGCAGCGCATGGCGGAGGAGAAGGACTTCGACGGCAGCTTCGAGGCCATCTACTTCACCACGTCCCAGGGCGGCAGCAAGGGGCCGGACGGCAAGCCGCTGCTGGACGCCTTCAGCCTCGACGCACTCTCGGCGCTGGACATCATCGTCACCTGCCAGGGCGGCGACTACACGAGCGAGGTGCATCCCAAGCTGCGCTCGAGCGGCTGGCAGGGCCTCTGGATCGACGCGGCTTCCACGCTGCGCATGAAGGATGACGCCGTCATCGTCCTCGACCCCGTGAACCGCCGCGTGATCGACGAGGGCCTGAATAACGGGATCAAGGATTTCATCGGCGGCAACTGCACGGTGAGCCTGATGCTGATGGGCATCGGCGGGCTGTTCGAGCAGGGCTGGGTGGAATGGCTGACGTCCATGACCTACCAGGCCGCCAGCGGCGCGGGCGCGAAGAACATGCGCGAACTGGTGCGCCAGATGGGAGCCATCGGCGCCATCGACCCGGCGCTCCAGGACGACCGGGGCGCGATCCTGGAATTGGACAGAACTGTCAATTCTGTCATCCGCAGCGAATCCTTCCCCACGGCCAACTTCGGCGCGCCGCTGGCGGGCAGCCTGATCCCCTGGATCGACAAGGCCTGGGAGAACGGCCAGACCAAGGAGGAATGGAAGGGCGTCGCCGAGACGAACAAGATCCTGGGCACCAAGCGTCAGATCCCCGTGGACGGCCAGTGCGTGCGCATCGGCGCCATGCGCTGCCACAGCCAGGGCATCACCATCAAACTCACCAAGGACGTGCCCCTGCCCGAGATTCGCGAAGCCATCCAAGCCCACAATCCCTGGGCCAAGGTGGTCGAAAACACCAAGGAAGCCACGCTAAAGGAACTAAGCCCGGCGGCCGTCTCCGGCACGCTGACCGTGCCCGTGGGCCGCATCCGCAAGATGAACCTCGGCCCCGAATATCTGACGCTCTTCACCGTGGGCGATCAGCTGCTGTGGGGCGCCGCCGAACCTGTGCGCCGCATGCTGCTCATCGCGCTGGGCTCGAAGAAGATCTGACCATGAACGCCCGACTCCAACTCGTTGATGTGTTCGCCACGGGGGCCCTCACGGGCAATCCGCTGGCGGTGGTCTCCGGCGCGGAAGGTCTCTCCAAAGCCCGGATGCAGGCCTTCGCGCGCTGGATCAACTTTTCGGAAACCACCTTCCTGCTGCCGCCCACGCGCCCGGAGGCCGACTACCGGGTGCGGATCTTCACCCCCGGCGGCGAGCTGGATTTCGCGGGGCACCCCACGCTGGGCACCTGCTGCGCGTGGCTTCAGGCGGGCGGCCAGCCCCGCGATCCAAAGGAAATCATCCAGGAATGCGGCGTGGGCCTCGTGCGCCTGCGCCGCGACGCGGATCGCTTGGCCTTCGCGGCCCCGCCCCTGAGCGACGCCGCCGTGGAGCCGGCCCTTCTGGAGGACATTCGCAAGGCGCTGGGCCTGAAACCCGCGCAGATCCGCGCTTCGCGCCATCTGGACAACGGCACCGTCTGGGTGGGCCTGCTGCTGGATCGCGCCGACGAAGTGCTGGCCCTGGAACCAGACCAGGCCGCACTCAAGCATCTGCCCAAGGTCGGCGTCATCGCGCCCCACGCCAAGGACAGCACGGCCGATTTCGAGGTGCGCGCCTTTCCGGTCAGCGTCGGCATCCCCGAAGACCCCGTGACCGGCAGCCTGAACGCGTCGCTGGCCCAGTGGCTGATGCACGAGGGCATTGCGCCCCAGCGCTACACCGTCGCCCAGGGCGCGCGCCTGGGCCGCGCCGGACGGCTGCACATCGCCCGCGAGGGCGCAGAGACCTGGATCGGCGGCCGCAGCGTTCTGCTCTCGCAGGGAGCGCTGACGCTGGATTGATCGCAGGGGCGGCGAATCGATCCCGCACGGTGCGGGCCGGGGTTCCGAGTCCAGATTCTCGAGGCCGGATTCTCAAGCATGGTTCGGCAATCTTGGTGGGCTTTCCTTGGGGTCTGGGTGGTCCTATCCTTTTGAGAACAAAAGCAAAAGAACCGCGATCATGCTCGATAGGCGCCTCATGTCCAGATACAACGCCCTGTTTCTGCTGGCTGTGGCCTCGCTAGCCGCCCAAGACCCCAAATGGCTGGCCAAACAACCGGCGTTTGGACAGACCAAGCCGCTCATCCGCACCGATGAACGATGGGAAGCCGAGCGGGGAAAGATCTGGATTGGGGTTTCCTTTATCTACGAGGCGACGGAACGGCACAAAAAGAAATTCTGTGGCGCAACGCCTGGTACGGCAGGAACAAAAGAAACCTTCATCGGCGGATTATCGGAAGGCATCAACAACCAGGTGGTGGAATACATCACGGAAACAGACGCTGTCTATTGGCTTCCGGCCTCGGGATGGAATGGGATATCAGACACCATCGTGCCGACCTGCGAATCCGCCAAGGAAATACGCCT
>DAOPYE010000072.1:0-13117 GCA_035352715.1 Holophaga sp.
CTCCGCCGCCACCGCCGCCGCAGGCCACGAAAGCCGATAGCATCGCGCAGGCAAGCGCCGCCTTGGTCCAACTGGATACGTTCATGCACTCCTCCGAATGCGCTGGGTTGTGTCAAAAAGATCGCTGGCGTCCATGGTATTCGGATCGGCTCCTGATCGGATGCCCGAATTTTGGGGGGCTCGTGCCTGAAACCCCCCCTGAAAACACGAGATAGAGCCTTTGTGGACAGCGCAATGGGCTGTCATATCGGAGGGTTACGGTTTGTCGTGTTGTGAGTGGATGTCTTTAATTTCCCACTGGTGGAAATTTCACGGGGCACCCCGAAAAATGCCACGTTGCGCCGCCTTGGGGATGGTGGGAGGTTCAGCTCTCCTCGGGGACTACCAGCTTGGCGGGCGGCTCCTGGGTGGGCGTTTCATTCATCCGTGCCGCATGCATGACGCTGTGCCTGCGCCCGTAGGCGAAGTAGATGACGAAGCCCAGGCCCAGCCAGGCCAGCAGCCGCCACCAGTTAGCGGCCGGCAGGCTGAACATCAGCAGCAGGCAGCTCAGCACGCCGAGGATGGGCACCACCGGCACCCAGGGGCAGCGGAAGGGGCGCTCGGCCTCGGGGTGCTTCTTTCGCATGATGAGCACCGCGGAGCAGACGATGACGAACGCCAGCAGGGTGCCGATGTTGGTGAGGTGCAGCAGGGCGTCGATGGGCAGCAGGCCCGAAAGGACGGCCACGAACAGTCCGATGAGCAGGGTCGATTTCCACGGTGTGCGGAACCGGGGATGCACCTCGCCGAAGGTCTTCTGGGGCAGCAGGCCGTCCCGCGCCATGGCCAGGAATACGCGTGGCGCGCTGAGCATCATGACCAGCAGCACCGAGGTGATGCCCGCCACGCCTGCGGTGGCGATGATGCCCTCGGCCCAGCCCAGGCCCTTCTGCTGGAAGGCGTTGGAGACCGGCGCGTTGATGTCCAGTTGATCGAAGCGGACCATGCCCGTCAGCACGGCCACCACGCCGATGTAGAGCAGGGTGCAGAGCACCAGGGAGACGATGATGCCGATGGGCACGTCGCGCTGGGGGTTCTTGGCTTCTTCGGTGTGCGTCGAGACGCTGTCGAAGCCGATGTAGGCGAAGAAGATGATCGCCGCGCCCGCGAGCATGCCCACGGGATGTCCGCCCGCATTCACCTGGCCCGCGACGTGGTGTCCAAAGAATGAGAGCCCCGTCCAACCAAACGGTGCAAAGGGGTGCCAGTTGGTCTTGGCGACAAAGAAGGCGCCCACGCCGATGACGAGCAGCACCGCCGAAACTTTGACCGCCACCATGGCCGCGTTGAAATTGGCGCTCTCGTGAATGCCCTTCACCAGAATTGCAGCCATGACTGCGACGATGATGACCGCGGGCAGATTGATGGCCGAACCCGTGGTGACGATGTGGCCCGCTTCGTACCGCCAGGGGGATTCCGCCAACAGCTTGGGCACATGCAGCCCGAACTTGCCCAGCACGCTCTGGAAGTAGGCCGACCAGCCCGTGGCCACCGCCGCGCTGGAGACACCGTATTCCAGCACCAGATCCCAGCCGATGATCCAGGCGAACAGCTCGCCCAGCGTGGCGTAGGCGTATGTGTAGGCGCTGCCCGCGACCGGCACCATGGACGCGAACTCCGCGTAGCAAAGGGCCGCAAAGATGCAGGTGATCCCCGCCACCACGTAGGAGAGCATCAGGGCCGGGCCCGCGACGTTGTGCGCCGCGGCGCCGGTGGCGACAAAGATGCCCGCGCCGATGATGGCTCCCACGCCCAGGGCGGTGAGCTGCACGGGACCCAGCACGCGGTGCAGCCGATTCTCTCCGGCGGCTTCCTCCAGCAGCAGCGCCAGCGGCTTGCGCGCGAAGAACTGCGAACGTCTCGATCCCGCCATCGTCATCCACCTCCAACCAAAATCAGGGTAGTGGACACCGGATGACTTTTGCAGCCAAACGCACGTGATCTGCTGGAGAACGCTGGTGAAGTGGCTCAACCCACCTGGTTGCGCAGCACACCCACGCCTTCCACTTCGCATTCCACCACGTCGCCGGGGCTCAGGAATTCGGGTGGGGTCCGGGCAAAGCCGACGCCGCTGGGGGTGCCGGTGGCGATGAGATCCCCGCTCAGCAGCGTCATGCCTTTCGATAGCCATTCAATTGTGGCGGGAATATCGAAGATGAGATCGCGGGTGCGGCCTGTCTGCTTGATGACGCCGTTGACGCGGCACATGAGACCGAGATCGTGCGGATTGGAGATCTCGTCCGCGGTGACGATCCAGGGGCCGACGGGGCAGGTGCCATCCAGGCTCTTGCCCTTGAAGAACTGCCCGCCGTGGCCGATCTGGATATCCCGCGCCGAGACATCGTTGATGATCGTGTAGCCGAAGATGTGGGCCATGGCTTCACCGCGCTGGATATCCCGGCCAGGCTTTCCGATGACGAGGCCCAGCTCGACTTCCCAGTCCAGTTGCGAAGTGAGATCGGCGTGGGCGGGGATCGCAGCATCGGACCCGATGACGCTGGTGGTGGCCTTGGTGAAGAAGATGGGCCGTTCCGGCAGCTTGGGCTCTTTGGGGGCCAGCTTGTTCCCGTCGCGGTTCCGCGCATGCGAGGCCTCGCGCGAGTGCTCCGCGTAGTTCCAGCCCAGGCAGAAGACGTTGCGCCGCGGCTCGGGAATGGGCGCCAGCAGCTTCGCGCCGGAGAGCGGGTGGCGGATGGCACCGACGAGGGCGCGTCGCGCGGCCTCCAGGCCCGCTTCGCCCTGGGCGATCAGCTCCAGCATGGTCAGCCCGGGAATGGGCGCGAACTGTGCGCCCGCCTCATCCAGCACGCCATCATCCAATACGCCGATCTGCGGTCCATCGGGCGTCAGGTGCGTGATCAGTCTCATGGCGGCTCCGGTCGGATTCAGGTTTTTGGGCGATTCCTTCGATCCAGTATTCATGATCTGCCCGCGATGCCACCAGGAACAGTCCGATGGGCCTTTGGAGTGCGCCCACTGTGGCGTGGTCTTCGCGCGGTACCGCCCACGCCCGACGTCTGCGAGACAAACGCGGATGGCTGAGACATCGGACGTGTTGCCTGTGGAGTCCGCATGGCGCGGAAAGGCCCGCGAGGCGTTGGCTTGGTTGCGCGAGCGCATGTTCGAGATCGAGCCCGGGGCCTCGCGCTTCGCCGTGGTCGGTCGCGCCATCTTCCTGCTGCTGCTTGCGCTCTGGGGGCTGCACCTGATGCGGCTGCCCATCGATGGCCGGGATGGCGGCGAAGGGCTGGGCGGATCCTTCATGCACCTCATCAACCTGCCTTTCCACGAGGCGGGCCATGTGGTCTTTTCGCTGTTTGGATCCTTCCTGCATGTGCTCGGGGGCACCCTGGGGCAGCTGCTGGTGCCGCTGGTGATCCTGGGCGCTTTCCTGCAACGACGGGATCCGTTCGGCGCAGGGGTGGGCCTGTGGTGGCTGGGTGAAAGTTTGATCGACTGTGCGCCCTACATCTTCGACGCGCGGGCGGGCCAGCTGATGCTGCTGGGCGGCGTCACGGGCCAGGAGATGCCCGGCTATCACGACTGGGAGGTGATCCTCGGCGGCCTCGGCTGGTTGTCATACGATCACGCCATCGCGCGCGGGGCTTGGCTTCTGGGCCTGCTTTGTATGGTGGCGGCCATGGCCTGGGGCGGTTACGTCCTCTGGCGCCAATGGCGATGGCTTGCGGAAGATGCGAATGGCCGCGCAGAGCGGGGAGATTGAACGCCGCGAAATCGAGATCCACCCGACACGAATGCCCCCGGACACGCCTATCCTGATGGAGGAGGTTGTGATGGTGCAGGTGGTGGTTGCCGGGGCGACGGGTCTGATCGGGAGAGAGCTGATCCGCCAGCTGGAGGAACGGGCAGATGTGGGCTTCACGGCCTTGGTCCGCAAGGCCGGGCGTCTGCGTTCCATCTCGGGCCGCGTGCAGGAGGTCGTCTTTGACTTCGATGATCCAGCCGCCTACGAGCGCCTGGGGTCCGAGATCCCCTGCGATGTCTTCCTGTGCGCCCTGGGCAGCACGATCAAGGCGGCGGGGAGCCCCAAGGCCTTCCGCAAAGTGGATCTGGAGTATCCCAAGGCCTTCTTCGATCGTTTTGCTCAGTTGGAAGCCAAGCCGCTGGTGGGCGTGGTCTCTTCCATTGGCGCGGACCGCCCCAGGGGGCTGTATCTCACGACCAAGGCGGAGATGGAGGGCGCGCTGAAGGCGAGCGGTTTGAACCATGTGATCGTTCGTCCGTCGCTGTTGATGGGCGCGCGCCGAGAATTCCGCCTGGGCGAGCGCATCGCCCAGATGCTGTTCAAGCCCGCGCTTTTCTTCGCCAAGCTGCTGGCGCCGCAATCCCAATTCCTGTGGCGATACCTTCCCATCGAAGCCAGTGCGGTCGCCCACGCGCTGCTGCTCACGACCCTGGATGAGCCCCAGCCCGCCTCTGCCCGGATCATCGAGGGTCTGCGCCTGCATCATCCGATCTTCGTGATCGGGGGCGAGTGATGGATATCAAGCTGGCCAAAGACGTCGAGCAGAAGCTCACCGGCTCCATCCAGCGCTACCTGCGCGAGAACTTCGACGAGGAGATCGGCGAGCTGAAGGCGTCCATGTTCCTGCGCTTCTGTCTGGAGGAGATCGCGCCCAGCGTTTACAACCAGGCCATTTCCGATGCGCGGGCCTTCATGCAGGAGCGCGTGGCGGATCTGGAGAACGTCTGCTTTGCGCAGGAGTTCGCCCACTGGCAGGGCGGGAAGGGCGCGAGCCGCAAGCCCGAGCGGAGACGGTAAATCGGGCTCAGCGTCAAAGCCGCTTGGTCATTTTCACGAGATGAATGGGCTGCAGCATGCGTTCCTGTGAGTGGAAGGGGACTTTTCCCGAGGGCTGAAAGCCAAGTCGCTCGTAGAAAGGGAATAGTTCCTCCCGGCGGTTCACCACCGTGATGTCCATGAATCTGCAGCCAGCTTCCAGGCATCGTTTCTCGACTGCCTGGACCAAACGTCGGGCGAGTCCTTGCCCTTGATGCACGGGGTCCACGGCGAGGGGGCCTAAATAGCCATGGTCTTGCTCCATGGATAGGAAAACGACGGCACACAGGCCTCTTGGGGCTTCGAGGCGGTCGATGACGAGCGCAGAACCCTGGGTCAGGCGTTCCACGGCTTCATGGAAACACAGGCGTGGGCCAGAAATGATGGTGCGCTCCACTTCATATGCGGCATTGACGACGCGTACCATTTCCGCGATGTCATCTGCCGTGGCTTGCCGAGGGAGATGCGTGCGAGCCGTGGTCATGGAGCTAGTCGACGCGAACCGCGCTCTTGAGAGGCGGCAGATGTTCCGCATCCCCTGGATAGCGTACGGATTCCAGGAACAGACCCGCGCTGGGTGCGGCCTTGGCGCCCCAGAAGAGATTGGCGGCTTCGGTGGGGTGTTCAAGATCCCGTGCGATGCGCTCCACGCGTTCGCGGCCCTGGGCGCACAGTACGGCGGCGCCCACCATCCGGCGCACCTGGCGGCGCAGGAAATGGTCGGCTGTGACGCGCAACAGAATCAGGGAGCCATCCTGTTCTAGCTCGCATGCGCGGATGCCGACGCGGGAATCTTCGCCAGGCTCCAGATCGGCGAAGGCCGTGAAGTCGCGGCCAGACTGGAAGGCGCTCCAGGCTTCCGCCAGGATTCGGGGATCCAGCGTCCCCTTGATCCACCAGAGATAGGGCTTCGCCAAGGCGCTGCGGCGGAGGCTGAGGTGGTAGAGGTAGCTGCGCTCCAGGGCGTCGTGGCGCGCATGGAAGGCCGGGCTGCAGGGCTTGATCTCCCGGATGGCGATATCCGAAGGCAGGCCCTCGTCAAAGATGCGCTGCAGGTCCCAGGGCTTGAGTGCTGAGGACGCCAGATGCAGATGGGCCACTTGTCCCAGCGCGTGGACGCCGCCGTCCGTGCGGCCCGAGCCGCCGAGGGTCCGAACGGATAGGCCCGCCTCGCGCAGCACGCGTTCCAGCGTGCCAGCCACGGTGCGCACGCCCTGGTTGGTCTGCTTCTCGCCCTGCTTCTGCCAGCCCTGGTAGCGGCTGCCATCGTATTCCAGCACCAGACGGTAGGCCGAGAGGATTCCCTTGGGATTGCCCTTGGGACCGCCTTTCGGGCCTCGGGGCGCTGGATTTGGGTGGGGGGGAATTCGATTGGGGCGGCTCATGCTTCCTTCGGAAGCACCTTGCGGACTTCGGCCAGGAAGAGATCGGGATCGTGGATGGGCTTGGAGATGTAGTGCTCTGCGCCCGTTTCGGCCATGAAGCGCTCGCGGTCGCCGAACATGGCGTGGGCCGTGGCGAGGATGACGGGCACGGCGGCCGTTTCCGGTTTCGACTTCAGCAGCTTGGTGATGAAGACGCCATCCACCTTGTTGCCCTCGAACGACGAGCGGGTGAGGCTGATATCCATGATGATGGCGGAAAGATCGCCGTTGGAAGCCAGTGACAGGATCTCGTCCACATCCTCGGAGACGAGCACGTCATAACCACCTTTGCGGGTGAGCACCACCTTCATGAACTTCACGTTGATGGCGTCATCCTCGACGATGAGGATCTTCAGCGGCATGGGAACCTCGATTTCGTCCAGGATACACCGGCGACCCCCAAAGGTGGGATCCGCTCAGGGCCGATGCCAGGAGGGTTTGCGGGCCTCCACGCCTGCAAGGAAGGCGTCGGGTACCGCGAGGGTGCCGTGTCCGACGCCCAGCGCCAGCCCCGGTTTGAACTCGCCGTGGTAGTCACTGCCGCCTGTGGGGGCCAGATCCAGCCGCTGGGCGAGGTCCAGGAAGTAGGCCTCTTCGCGCGGGCCGTACTGGCTGTAGCAGGCTTCCAGTCCCTGTAGGCCCAGGGCTTTCAGATCCGCCATGGCCTCGTCCCAGCAGAAGCCCCGATGGGTGGACCTTCCCGGGTGCGCGACCACGGGTACGCCGTCGGCGTCAAGAATCCACTGGATGGCCTCGGCGATCTGCAGATCCTCGAAGGGGACATGGCCGGGCCGCCCATTGCCGATGATGCGCGCGAAAGCGTCCTGCCGACTGCCCGCAAAGCCTCGGTTCACCAGGGCGCGGGCGAAGTGGATCCGCGAGACCACGCCCGAGGGCGAGAGATCGGCCACCTCTTTCATCGTGATGGGAAGGCCGATGGTTTCGAGCTGCTGGACCATCTGCACATTGCGCGTGTGGCGGCGACGCTGGAGGGCTTCGACCCGCTGCTTCAGAGCGGGGCAGGAGGGATCCAGGAACAGGCCCAGCAGGTGCAGTTCCATGCCCATGAAACGGCAGCTCAGTTCGATGCCGGGGATCAGTCGCACCGAGGTGGCGCTTTGAATGGCCAGGAACTCCGGCAGGCCTTCCAGGGTGTCGTGATCGGTGAGGGCCAGCGCCGTCAATCCCGCCAGCTCGGCCAGGCGCACCAGGGTCTGCGGCGAATCGGTGCCATCGGAAAAATGGGAATGGCAATGGAGGTCGATCAATCGTTTGGTCCGGAATCTGCGCCCGCTTGGCGGTTGACGCGGTAGAGGGAGGCCAGCACGATGGCCACGGCCTGGAACAGCTCTGGCGGAATGAGGCTATCCAGATCCAGGGGTTCCAGGGCCATGAGCAGATCGGGATCCTGCTGGACGGGAACGCCGTGTTGGCGGGCCAGTTCGAGCATGCGATCCGCCAGCAGACCCTGGCCCTTGGCGACCAGGCGCGGAACGACGTCCCGGAAGGGCTCTTCGGTCTGGTATCTCAGCGCCACCGCGCCTGAACGTCGCATTCGGGCCATGGGGAGAGTCTACCTTGAACAAACAGCCCGGCCGTTCACGGGCCGGGCTGTTTGAGGCGAAAAGGTTGCGTCCGGCTACTGCTTCCGGCCCTTATCCAGTTCGTCAATGATGTTCTGGATGCGATCCTTGGCCCGCAACTTCACCTTCTTGAGCTCGGATTCTTCGACGGATTCCTTGGAGGTGAGGCGCAGCTTGTTCTGCAGGAACTGAAGCCTTTCATCCGCAGCGCGATGTTCTTCCATGAGTTTTCGGAATTCAAAATGCTCCTTCATGAGGCGGTCTTGGATATCTGATTTGAGAAATTCCATGAATCCTCCGTGGATATGGGGCCTCGCAAACGAGGACTATGCCTGGTTGGGCCTCGGTTGCCCAAGAAGTTACGCTCGGCCCTCTGAACGTCAAGCGAAAGAAAAGCCGCAATCCCCGGCGCGAAAGCTGTGCCATTCTCAGGCCATGACTCTGGTCGTCCAGAACCTGGAATTGCTGCGCGAGGATGGGGTGCCCCTGCTCTCGCCATGCACGTTTTCCCTGGCCTGCGGCGAGCGCCTGGCCCTGGTGGGGGAATCGGGTTCCGGCAAAAGCCTGCTGGTTCAGGCCCTTTTTGACGTCCTTCCTTCGGGCGTTCGCAAGGGGGAAGGCCGGGTGGAGGCTTTTGGCGCGTCTCTTGAAGATGGGAAGGCGCGCCAGAGGCTCTTGGGGCGCCGGATGGCTTGGGTGCCGCAGGACCCGATGAAGGCGCTGAATCCGTTCATGACACTGGAGGAGCACCTGATCCTGCTGCCGCGCGTGCATCTGAAGGAAAGGCGCGCCGGGGCGATGGCCCGGCTGAAGCCTCTGCTGGATCGCCTGCGGCTTCCCAGCGATCGGGTCTTTCTGGCGCGCTGTCCGTCGCAGATCAGCGGCGGACAGCGCCAGCGCTTGGTGCTGGCCATGGCCTTGAGTTGCGACCCGGAGTTGCTGGTGCTGGACGAGCCCACGACGGCGCTGGACCCCACGGTGCAGGCGGACTTCATCCGCTTGATGAACGAGTTGCAGCAGGCGCGGGGACTGGGCTTTCTTTGGATCACCCACGATCTGGGCGTGGCTGCGGCGGTGGCGGATCGGATGCTGGTGATCTACGGCGGCGAGCCCATGGAATCGGGGCCGATGCGCTTGTTGCTGGATCATCCCCGCCATCCCTACACGCGCCGGCTTCTGGCCGCCGCCCGCTGTGAACCCAGCCTGGAATCCGGCTTTTTGGAAGCTCCGGGGCTGCGCGCGACGGGATGCCCCTTCCGGCCGCGCTGTCCCATGGTTCAGGACAGCTGCGCCCGGTGGGCGCCGTGGCAGGGGACGAGCGAAGCGGGATTCCGCTGCGAGGCTACGCGCTGACCTATTCTTCCAGCCCTTCCGCGGCTGCTTCCAGCTTCTGGATCTCCTTCTGGACCAGGGCGTCATGGCGCGAATACAGGGCGGAAATGCGCAGGAACCAGCCCAACAGCCAGGCACAGAGCAGGGTCGCGGCAAGATCCAGCAGCAGGAAGGTCCAGACTCGAAGCGATGTGCCGCCGCCCATGTGCCAGGCCAGCAAGAGCACCAGGAGATGCACCCCGGCACGGACCAGGACGCCACCCACCACCAGGAGGCCCCACTGATTGGGGTGCAGCCATAGGCGCAGGAAGCTGGACTTCAGGTGGCGGCCAAGGCGCGCGATGCCGCCCAGGTGCCAGGCGTGGTCACCCGTCGCCCGGTCGATGCGGCACAGCCACCACTGGAGCATGAACGCCGAGGCGCAGGACAAGCGCAGGATCGCGCCCCCAACGAGATTCAGCCAGCCGAGTCCCTGGACGCCCGTGGAGGCAAGCGTCCCCAGCAGCCAGGAGACGCAGAAGTCAATCACCAGCACCGGCACCAGGCCGATCACGAGCGCATCGGCCATGCCCCAGATCCAGGCGTGGAAGGTGCCCTTGATGCCTATGCTTTGCCCCTGAACCCGCCATCCAGCCCAAAGCACCCAGCCCAGGGACACGAGCGCGAACAGGGGGGCCCAAAATCCCAGCGGCTGGTATTTCAGCCCGCTGTTGTTGGCCAGTTCCCACACATCGCCGATCGTCAGCAGCTCGCCCAGAAAATCGGGAAGGGCGCTATGTCCGGCGAGCTTTCGCAGGTGCAGGGCCCAGGCGGCGCTGGTCAACACCTGAAAGGCGCCCCACGCAAGCATCAGCTGGATGCCCCACCGGGAGAATCCGCCAGGAATGGCTTCGATGAGGAAGGTCCATGGGCCCTGCGGTTGCAGGGCATCGTTCAGCTTGATGGTTTCGGGGCGAGTCGCCGGTTCGGGTTCCATGCCGTCTCCAGGAAATCATCCTAACCCTGCGAGGGCCATCCTCACATGGCGAAGGCGATGGATTGCCCTTCTCGGTCGATGTTGGTCTTGATGCTGGCTGCCCGGCCCTGGATGCCGATGGTGTGAGGCCCCTTCACCACGCGGATGCTATCGATGCCGATGCTCTCCACGCCGCTGGAGATGCCGTCGATGGTCACGATCCCCGATCCGGGTCGGGTGTTGACGGTGATGCGGACGATGCCCGGCAGCGGGATGGAGATGGGTTTCCCGGGGGTCGCGGTGAGGGTGCGAACCTCCTTGAAGAAGACCTGGCTATTGCTCAGCTCCAGCTTGCACGTCTTTCCGGGGGGCAGCGTGATCTGGCGGGTTTCGCCCATGTCCTTGCCGTCCACCTTGACGCGCACGGCGAAGTCGCCCGTGAAGCGCACAGGGACGGGCGCGTTGGCGTCGATGATGCTGGGTTCGCCGGTGGCCTGCTGCTCGCCCGACGCCAGCAGCACGAAGATCTGATCGGATTTGGGCGCTTCGCCGATCCCGAAATCCCGCGCAAAACTCTTCTTCTCTTCGGCGTGGCTGAAGCTGACCATATTGCGCTGGCCCATGTTCCAGTCCTTGACCAGCAGCGGCGTTACGCCCCGCTCGACGGCGTTCAGCACGACCTTGGCGCCGGAGGGATCGGTCTTCAGCCACACTTCGGCAATGATGGGCTCCAGCGTGACGCGCGGCGTTCGATCGCCCGGTCGGTGGATGTATTCGAAGGGTTTGAAGCCGCTCGCCTGGACGATCACACGCTCACCCGCCTTCATGAGCAGGGGCTGGTTGGACCCCAGGGGCTTGCCATTCTGAACGATTTCGACCGCCTTGGGATCCGAGACGAGGGTCACGGCCTCGCCGCCTTTGCGCAGGAAGATCACGCCGCCCGCGATCAGGGCCGCGACGCCCACGGCAATGGCGGAAATCATCGGCGCGCGAGAGCCGCGCGTGTGGTGATGGGCAGAGATGAGGGTGGCATCGTCGGAGTTGGACGCGACCGCATTGAGCGCCAGCGGGGGCGTGCTCTGCTTCAACTGGCCCAGCAGTTCCGCCTTGGCGTTCTTGTCCAGCTCCTGCGCCGCTTCGATTAGATCGCGGATGAAGGCCGAGCAGGAGGTGTAACGCTCCTTGGGGTTCTTGGCCAGCACGCGCCCAAAGATGCGCTGCCAGGCCTCGGATACCAGCCCCGAGACCGGCGGGTTGATCTCCACCGGGGGCTCGTTCACGATCCGGTAGAGGATCGTATTGATGGATGTTCCGGGGAAGGGCAGCTGACCCGAGAACAATTCGAAGACCATCACGCCGAAGCTGAAGATATCGGAGAGCGGCGTAGCGTGCCCTTCGCGGATCTGCTCGGGGCTCGCGTAGCTGGGGGTGCCCAGGAAGGTGCCTGTCTGCGTAAGCGAGGCGTCCTCGCGCTTGGCAATGCCGAAATCCATGAGCTTGGGGCGGCCGTCTTCGGAGAGCATCACGTTGCCCGGCTTCACGTCCCGGTGGACGATGCCGTGGCAGTGGGCGTGATCCAGCGCCGAGGCGATACCGCAGGTGATCTGGAGCTTGCTTCGGAGCGGCAGGTTCGACAGCTCGCCGCCCTTGATGAGCGCATCCAGCGGTTGGCCCTGCACGAACTCCATGGCGAGGAAGGGCCCCAGTTCGCTATCACCCACATCATAGATGGTGACGATGCCCGGATCGTTCAGCACGCCCGAGACTTCAGCCTCGCGCTGGAAACGAGCCAGGAACTCCTTGCGATCCGATTCGGTCTTGATGGCGTCCAGCTTCACGACCTTGATGGCCAGCTTGCGCTTGATCCGGGGATCCTCGGCCAGGTACACGCTGCCCATGGCGCCCGCGCCAAGCAGGTGTTTGATCTCGTAGCGTCCAATGGTGCTTGGAAGATGATCGTCTGGCATGGGCTCTGACTCGGTGGATGCCCCGATCCTAGCATCTCGTCTCAAGGCGGAAAGAATCGGGAATGGTAAATCGGGGAAAAAACTCGGAAGAATTCCAAATCGAATGGTGGCAGAATGAGGGAGCGCTTGCGATACGGCAAGCAGCAGGAGCGCAGATCCAATGGAAATCATCCGGACAGGCGTGCTGGCCATCTACTTCGGGATCCTATCGATCCTCAGCATCTACGGGGCACACCGCCTCTGGATTCTGTTCCTCTACTACCGGCACAAGAAGGACGTTCCTCAGCCCAAGGGAGACGCCAACTATCTGCCGATGGTCACGGTACAGCTCGCGGTGTTCAACGAGATCAACGTGATCGAGCGCCTGATGGATCATGTGTGCCGCATCGATTGGCCGAAGGAGAAGCTCGAAATCCAGATGCTGGATGACTCCACGGATGAGACCGTGACGGTCGCCCAGGCCATCTGCGACAAGTATCGCAATCTGGGATTCGATATCGCCTACCTGCACCGCACGGATCGCACGGGCTTCAAGGCCGGTGCCCTGAACGAGGGACTGAAGGTCGCCAAGGGCGAGTTCGTGGCGATGTTCGACGCGGACTTCATCCCCACCGAGGACTTCCTCCGCAAGGCGGTGCCCCATTTCGCCGACGACAAGGTGGCCTTCATCCAGGGCTGCTGGGATCACCTGAATCGCGAGTTCAATCTGCTCACCCAGGTGCAGGCCATCCTGCTGGACGGCCACTTCATCTTCGAGCACACCGCGCGCCACCGTTCCCACGCCTTCTTCAATTTCTCCGGCACCGCGGGCATGTGGCGCGTCAAAGCCATCGCTGATGCGGGCGGCTGGCAGCACGACACGATCACCGAGGATGCGGATCTCAGCTACCGCGCGCAGCTCAAGGGTTGGAAGGGCGTCTACCTCAAGGATCTGGTGGTGCCCGCGGAACTGCCCGTCGAGGTCAACGCCTTCAAGAGCCAGCAGCACCGCTGGGCCAAGGGCAACGCCCAGG
>DAOPYE010000073.1:0-3958 GCA_035352715.1 Holophaga sp.
GCAGCGACCGCGTGAGCAACATCGTCACGCTCAACCAGCTCAAGACCAAGGCCGTTATCAAGGACGTGGCGCGGGTCTTCGAGAAGGACTTCAACTGGTCCAATGAGATCACCAAGCTGGTGCCCGCGGTGCCCGGCCAGCCCATGAGCATCCCCCAGGCACTCCAGGAATCCGACAAGCTGCGGGAGCGCTACGAGAACGAACCGGAGACCAAGGAAATCCTGGATATCGCGGCCCGGCTCGAAGGCCTGGCCCGCAACACCGGCGTGCACGCCGCGGGCGTCATCATCGCGCCCGACGAACTGACCAAGTTCGCACCGCTGTGCAAGGACAAGGACGGCAAGGTGATGGTGCAGTACACCATGACCGAGGCCGAGCGGGCGGGCCTGCTGAAGATGGACTTCCTGGGCCTGGAAACCCTGACGCAGATCGAGAAGACTCAGGGCTACGTCGCGCAGACTCACGGCAAGCCGCTGGATCTCCAAAGCATCGGCGGCTTCGACGACAAGAAGACCTACGAGCTATTCTCCAACGGCGATACGGATGGCGTCTTCCAGTTCGAATCCGGCGGCATGAAGGGCCTGCTGCGCAAGCTTCAGCCGGACCGGTTCGACGATCTCATCGCGCTCAACGCCCTGTTCCGGCCAGGGCCCCTGGGCGCGGGCATGGGCGACACGTACGTGAACCGCCGCCACGGACGCGAGCCGGTGGTCTACATGTTCCCCGAGCTGGAACCCATCCTCAGCCCCACCTACGGCGTGATCCTCTACCAGGAACAGGTCATGCAGATCGCGCAGGCCATCGCGGGCTTCTCCCTGGGCGAGGCGGATATGCTGCGCCGCGCCATGGGCAAGAAGGATATCGAAAAAATGAAGAAGGAGAAGGCCGGCTTCATCGAGAAGGGCAAGGCGCGGGGCTTCAATGGCGAAAAAGTCAGCGAGCTGTTCGACCTGATCGAGTATTTCGCGGGCTACGGCTTCAACAAGTCCCACTCCGCGGCCTACGCGATGGTGGCCTACCACACGGGCTACATGAAGGCGCACTACCGCACGGAATTCATGGCGGGCCTGCTGTCCACCAAGAGCCAGCGCACGGACGACGTGGTGAAGTACATCCAGAACTGCCGCGAGATCGGCATCGATGTGCTGGGCCCCGATATCAACGAAAGCCAGCTCGATTTCACCATCACCGGCGAGAACCAGATCCGCTTCGGGCTCGCCGCCATCAAGGGCCTGGGGGACGCCGCGCTGGAAGCCATCCTGGAGGCCCGAAAGAACGAGGGCGGCTTCAAGGACTTCTTCCATGCGCTGAAGAGCACCGATCTGCAGAAGGCCAACCGGAAGGTGTGGGAATGCCTCATCAAGGCCGGGGCCTTCGATAGCCTGGAGGTCAATCGCGCGGCGCTGATCGCGGGCCTGCCCTCCGCCATCGAGAACGCCTCGCGGGGCGGCAGCGCGGATCTGGGCTTGGTCAGCCTGTTCGATGAAGCCGAGATCGCCAGCCTGGCCGACGGCTGGTCCGTGCCAGAAGATGTCGAACCCATGAGCCGCAAGGAGCGCCTGAACTGCGAGCGCGAGGCCCTGGGCCTCTATGTCTCGGGACATCCCATGGAGGAATTCGTCGACGCCGTGAAGGTCCACACGGATGGCTCCATCGCCGCCATCCGCGAAGGCGTGGCCGCGGGACGCATCAAGGACAAGCAGGAGATCTCCATCGGCGCCATGGTCAGCAACGTGGCCTTCAAGACGAACCAGAAGGGCGAGCCCTGGGCCATCCTCGTGCTGGAGGATCTGACGGACAAGATCGAAGCCCTGGTCTATTCCAACCGCTTTGATCCCGCCACGCGCAAGCGATCACCCGTCTTCGAGCTGTATCGCGACAGGCTGATGCCCGACGCGCTGTTGAGGGTGACGGGCGAGCTGCGCATCGAGACGATCACCCTCAATGGTGGAAGCGAAGAAGATGGCGAGGACGAACAGACCGTGCTCAAGCTCTCGGTCATCTCCATCCAGGGCCTGGAGGATTTCCAGGGGCGGGGCTTCACGGGAGCCTTGGTGCGCCTGCCCGTCGGCGAATACCCCCGCCAGCTCTTGCCGATGCTGAGGCTCCACCATGGCAGCCTGCCGCTCTCCTTCGAATACCGCAGCCGCGATGGCATTGTCGCCCGCGTGAAGGCCCCCGCCGAACTGGATCTGCGGTTCGACCCGGATCTGGCGGACCGGATCGCCAGGGATGCGGGCTGCGCCCTGACGTGGACGTACTGATGCCCGCCGCCCAGGGGTGAGCGATGGATCCAGACCAGGCCCCCGCGCCCAGCCCCGTTGTCGCGTCCCTGCGGTTCTGGGTCCGGAACACGTTCGTGATCGCTGTCTGGGCGCTCTGGTCCATCGTCCTGGCACTGCGGTTCCTGGGCCGCCTGATCGCCAACGGATGGCGGTCCCGGCCCCTTCGCACCCTGCTCGGCCTTGGGACGCTGGCGCTTGGCATCTCCGCCGCCATCCAGATCCTGCCCCTGGTCTATCACCGCTTCGCCTGCGTCTACGAGATTCGACATCAACTGTCACACGCTTCGGGCAAGTCTTACGCGGACGAGAAAGGGCTTCTGCAGCAGGCGCTGCGCAGGCATGGATTCAGGGCCGATGCCTCCAGCCCACAGATGAATGGCCAGATGATCGAGCTGGAATCCGTGCGCGATCCAGATCATACCGACGGCCTGGAGCGCCTGGGCGCGCGCATCCACGCGCATCGGCCCTTCAGGCTGTGGGGCCTGATCCCCCTGGCCATGCCCCTTCGCACGCGCGTGGTCGAAGTGGTCGTGCCCGTGGACTTCGAGGATCGAAGACGAAAGCGTGAAGCTGGCGAGTTCCTCGAATAGACTGCAGCCAGCCCATGTTGCTCATGCCTCCCTCCCAACCCGTGGTCTGGATCGTAATCGGAACGCCGATCGCGTTCGCCGTGCTGGGCCTGGGCCTCTTCATCGCCCGCTGGCAGCGCCTGAACCGCGGGGGCCATCGGGAACCCGGTGATGTGCTGCTGGGCGCGGTGTCCCAGAGCCTGAGGGAGCGCGGCGAACTGGCCGCGTCACTCGGCGAGCTGCGCACGGTCCACGAACGGATTCTCGACGCCCTGCCCTTCGGCCTGCTCTGGGTGGATCACCATCACGCCCTTTCCGCCCTGAACGCCCCGGGCCAGCGCCTGCTCGGCGTGCGCCAGGGAGTGATCGGGCTGCCCGCGGCTTTCGTTCTGGAGCCATTCCCCTGGCTGCTGGAGGGCCTGGCGCAGCCCCCGGGCAACCCCTGGCGATGCGAAGCGGAGGGACGCATCTGGCGCCTGCGGCGCATCGAGGCCCCGGACAAGGTGGGCGCCCTGCTGCAATTCGAGGACATCACCGAACTGGAGCAGGAGCAGCGCCGCATTCAGCTGCGCGAACGATTCGCCGAGCTGGGCGAGATGACCGCGGGCATCGCGCATCAGCTGAAGAATGGCCTCGCGGTGCTGAAGGCCCAGGGCCAACTGCTGAACCGGGCCGGACACACCGAGGCGGCGCAAGGGGTGCTAGAGGAAACCGAGGATCTGGAACGGCTGGTGCAGCGCTTCCTCCAGTGGGCCAAGCCCTTGAACCCGGAATGCGTCCGCCTTCGCCTGGAGGACGCCGCCGACCAGGCCATCGCGGAGCTGCAGAAGCGCCCGGTCTGCCAGGGCCACACCTTGCGGATGGAAGGGCGCGGCGCCACCAATGCCGATCCCCTGCTGCTCCACCAAGCCCTGGTCAACCTGCTGGAAAACGCCTGCCAGGCGAGCCCTGTCGGGAGCTGCGTCCTCGTCCGCATCCAGGATCGATCGCTGGAAATCCTGGACGAAGGCCCCGGATTGGGCGAAGACACCCTGATCCGCATGTTGAGGCCCTTTGAAAGCGGCCGCACCGATGGCACGGGCCTGGGATTGCCCCTCGCGCTCA
>DAOPYE010000073.1:4058-6786 GCA_035352715.1 Holophaga sp.
CATCCAGCGCCGCGATTCCGGTGGCACCTCCGCCCGCATCCAGTGGTGAATCGCCCCCACCGGGCCTCGACTACCCCCAGATCGCATCCTGCCCCGCAGGATGCTCCCGCTCCTCGCTTCGCTCGATCGCGGATGGGGCCCCGTCCCTTTGAAAGCGGCCGCACCGATGGCACGGGCCTGGGATTGCCCCTCGCGCTCAAATGGCTCAACGCCCAGGGCGCCGATCTGTCCATCCAGCGCCGCGATTCCGGTGGCACCTCCGCCCGCATCCAGTGGTGAATCGCCTGTTCTCGTCCGGGAGAATCCGGCGCAGGTGCTACTTGAACACGACCGTCCGGTGGCCGTTCAGCAGGATGCGGTTCTCCACGTGCCAGCGCACACCGCGGGCGAGGACGGATTTCTCGATGTCACGGCCGTGGCGCACCAGATCCTCGGGGGAATCGCCGTGGTCGATGCGGATCACGTCCTGCTCGATGATGGGACCTTCATCCAACTGAGCCGTCACGTAGTGACAGGTCGCTCCGATCAGCTTCACGCCGCGCTCGTAGGCCTGATGGTAGGGCTTCGCGCCTGCGAAGGAGGGCAGGAAACTGTGGTGGATATTGAGGATCTGGCCAGGCAGTTCTTCGCACAACCAGCCGGGCAGCACCTGCATGTAGCGCGCGAGGATCATCGCGTCGCCCTTGCTTTCCCGGTAGATGTCGAGGATGCGCCGGAAGGCCTCGTCCTTGTTGCCGGCGGAGACGGGCACATGGATGAACGGAATGCCGTGCCATTCGACAAAGGATCGGAAATCCTCATGGTTGCTGATGACGGCGGGGATATCAAAGGCGAAATCCTGGTTGCGCCAGCGGTGCAGCAGATCGCTCAGGCAGTGGTCCTGGCGGCTGACCAGCACCACCAGGCGCTTCTTCACGGAAGAATCCTCGATGCGCCAGCGCATGTCGAATCGCTGGGCGATGGGCTTGAAGCGCTCCTTGAATTCGGCGAGATCGAAGGGCAGGGATTCCGCCAGAATCTCGTCGCGCATGAAGAAGGACGAGCTGCCGTGATCCGAGTGCTGGTTGGCCTCCATGATCCAGCCGCCATGCTCCGCCAGGAAACCGCTCACGGCGGCCACGAGGCCCACCCGGTCGGGACAGGCGATGGTCAGGATGTAACGTCGGCCTTTGAGATCCATCCCTTGATGATGCCAGAGCCCGTGACTTTGGGCACAGCCGGAGCGGCCCCGGGAATCGGGATATGCTTCCGACCATGCGCATGCTCGAACTCTTCAGCGGCATCGGCGGCTGGCGCTACGCGCTCGGCGGCCTGATCTCCCGGGATGAAACCCAGGTGGTCGCCTACGACATCAGCCCCCTGGCCTGCGACACCTATGAACTCAATCATGGGGAGCGTCCCCACGCGCGGGAACTGGCCAGCATTCCCGCCAAGACACTGGCGGCGCATGAAGCCGATCTCTGGGCCATGAGCCCGCCCTGCCAGCCCTTCTGCCGCATGGGCAATCGCCACGGACTGGAAGACAGGCGCAGCCGGGCGTTTCTTCGCCTGCTGGAGATCCTGCCCGAAGCGCCGCCCCGTGCCTTGGTGCTGGAGAACGTGCCGGGATTCCGAGATTCAGACGCCCGCGACCGCCTGTGCGATGTGCTGAATCGCCTGGGTTTCGAAATCCAGGAATGGCAGCTGTGCCCGACCGCCTTCGGTATTCCCAATCAGCGGGCCAGATATTTCATGGCCGCCAGCCGGGACGGCCTATCGACAGTCGCTGTCGAAAACATCAGCCCCAGCCCCCTGGCGGATTATCTGGATGCCGACGCGGATCCTTCGCTCTACCTGGATGAAGCAACCCTGGCCCGGCATGGCGGCGGAATGGATTTCGTGAGACCCGAGGATCGGCGCAGCACCTGCTTCATCGGCGGCTACGGCCAGCGGTTCGTGGGCAGCGGCTCGTTCCTGGAAACGCCGCGAGGCATTCGGCGTTTCGCTCCCAGCGAGATCGCGCGGATCATGGGCCTGCCCGAACAGTTCCGATTTCCCCAGGGCCTGCCAATGGAAGCGCGCTACAAGCTGTTGGGCAACGGGCTGAACATCGGGGTGGCCCGCTGGGTCATGAGCCATCTGCTTCGTGACGCCGAACATGGGGCAAAAGCGGCACAATGCCCTTCGTCATGAAAACCGTTTCGCTCGCCATCACGCTCTTCTTCGTCCTGGATCCCTTCGGCAACCTGCCAGTGGTGCTGAGCCTGCTCTCGAAGGTGGAAGCGAATCGTCGAAAGCGCGTGGTGCTGCGCGAACTGTTCTTCGCGCTGGGCGCCCTGGTGGCGGCCTATGCCGCCGGGCCTTGGTTCCTGGGGCTGCTGGAGTTGGGGCCTGCGGATCTGCGCATCTGCGGCGGCGTGGTGCTGGGCATCATCGCCCTGCGTCTGGTCTTCCCGGATGAGCGCACCGCCTCCATGCGGGATTCGGAGAGCGAACCCTTCATCGTGCCCCTGGCCATCCCGCTCATGGTCGGCCCCTCGGCGCTCGCCACGGTGATGATCATGTCCGCGCAATCCGCCGCGCATCCCTTCGCGGGCCTGGGCATGATCCTCATGGCCTGGTTGGCCACGGCGACACTTCTCTTCCTGGGTGTGCTGGCGGAATCGTTCATCCCCCAACGGCTGCTGGCCGCCCTGGAACGCCTGACCGGCCTGCTGCTGGCCGTCATGGCCGTCCACATGGTGATGAC
>DAOPYE010000073.1:6886-12833 GCA_035352715.1 Holophaga sp.
TGAAGATATTGCGCCTCGAGCCTCGCACGCGGAATGGGCCGTCCATGACCCGGAAGGAACCACTGCGCGCCGGTCTCCAGCAGCAGCCGCCAGCTCTTCACCATCTCCTCGGGATCATCCGCATAGGGCGGGAAGACCGCATGGGGGAACACGCCAAAGAGCGTGTCTCCCACCAGGGCGATCTCGCTATCCACAATCAGACAGCTTGAACCCGGCGAGTGCCCGGGCGTCGGCAGCACTTCCCAGGAGCCTTCCCCTCCGCTCCAGAGGCGGTTCACGGGAAAAGGTTCGCAGAACACGAGGTTTGGAGTAGCCCGTTCAAAATGCCGGAAGCGCTTGCTGAAGCGACCGAACCACTTCAGCAGCCAGCGGGTCGCGGGGATCGCCCCCCTGGGAATCGGACTATCGCCGGCCTCCAGCCGCGCGGCCTCGGCCTGATGCACCAGGACGCGCAAACCGTAGCGCTGAACCAGCCGCGCCGTGTTCTCCACATGATCCGCGTGCGAATGCGTGAGGAAGAGCAGTTCGGGTCTTCCAAATTCCCGCTCCACCGACGCCAGGGCGCGGGACAGGCGGGGCCACGCCCGGCGCCAGCCGGTGTCGACCAGCAAGACACCCCCTCCCTTCGATACGCAGTAGACATTGCTCCGCCCCAGGAGCACTCGCGCCACGCGGGTGCCGCGCGCTGTCGTCCAGATCTTCATGCCAGCGTCTTGTGCGGTTTCGCCAAGGCCTCTCGGCGAAAGGATCCAGGGGTCTTGCCCGTGCGGCTCTTGAAGACGGAACCCATGTATTCCTGGTGCCTGAACCCCGTGCGCTCGGCCACCTCGACCAACGGCAGTTCCGTCTCCAACAGCAGCGTTTGCGCGTGCAGGATGCGCAGGCGAAGCACCTCCTGGTGGATGGACCTCCCCATGGCCACACGGAAGCGGCGCTGCAACACGCTGCGCGAGAGCCCGACCATCCGGGCAAGATCATCGACCCGGATTTCCCCCCGCTCGTTTTCCCGCAGCACGCGTAGGACGGAGGCGATCTTCCGGTCCTCGATGGCCAGGACATCGGACGAAAGGCGCGTCGAGACGCCCCTGGGTGTCACCAGGGTGGACAGGGTGGCGGGCGTCTCGCCGCGCATCATGCGCCCCAGAAGGGTCGCGGCCTCAAAGCCGACCTGCACGTGGTCGGGGCGCACGCTGGACAGCGGCGGATTGCAGACATCGCACAGGGGCTCATCGTCATCCGCCCCGATAACGGCGACCTCATCAGGCACCAGGACACCCGCGTTGCGGCAGGCTTCCAGCAATCGCGCACCGCGCTGGTCGCTACACACCATGATGCCGCAGGGTTTGGCCAGGGAGCGCACCCACGCCGTCAGGGTCGTTTCGATGTCCTCCCACGAGGATCCCGATCGGCGCATCCGGGGCAGCTCGCAGACCGAAAGTTCGCAGCCCGCTTCCCCCACGCGCCCGGCAAAAGCCTCGCGGCGGCGCTCCGACCAGTTCTCGCCCTGGATGCCGAAATAGCCGAAGCGCCGGAATCCCCGCTCGAGCAGATGTTCGGCGGCCAGGCGCGCGATGGCGATGTCATCCACGTGAACCAAGGGGAAGGGCGAATCGGGGACGAGACCCAGCACATCCACGGTGGGGATCCCCATGCGAGCGACCCCGTCAAGGATGGCCGGGTCCTGAAGGCGGGCGATGATGCCGTCCCCTTTCCATTCGTGGAACCAGCGCGGCAGGGCATCATCCAGGCCATGGGCCTCGTGGTAGAGCGCCCAGGGCTCGTGGGTGCGCACATAGGATGCGACGCCGCGCAGGATGTCCCTTCCCGAGGCGAGGCTTGTTTCGACGAGCAAGGCGACATGGAATCGCTTGCCAGCGTTGAGTGCGCACATGTCCATGACCCGAATTCTACGGCTGACAGGCCGCCGTTCATCGGAGATAATCAGAATCGAATGGTTCTGGGGCCGTTGCGCCTGTCATCTGGAAGGAGATCCATGACCAGCTACAAGGAACTCGGGCTCGTCAACACCGTCGAGCTTTTTAAGAAGGCCGTCAAGGGCGGCTACGCCATCCCCGCCTACAACTTCAACAACCTGGAACAGCTGCAGGCCATCATCGGCGCCAGCGTGGAGACCAAGTCTCCCGTGATCCTCCAGGTTTCCAGCGGCGCCCGCAAGTACGCCAACGCCACGCTGCTGAAGAACATGGCCAAGGGTGCGGTGGAATACGCGCACGAGCTGGGCTGTGACGTTCCCGTGGTGCTGCACCTCGACCACGGCGACAGCTTCGAGCTCTGCAAGGAGTGCATCGAAGCCGGCTTCTCTTCCGTCATGATCGACGGCAGCCACCTGCCCTACGAAGAGAACGTCGCCCTGACCAAGAAGGTCTGCGACTTCGCCCACTCCCAGGAGCACTACGTCTCCGTCGAGGGCGAGCTGGGCGTGCTGGCTGGCGTGGAGGACGAAGTCTCCCACGAGCACAGCAACTACACGCAGCCCGAGGAAGTCGAGGACTTCGTGAAGCGCACCGGCGTGGACAGCTTGGCGATTTCCATCGGCACCAGCCACGGCGCCAACAAGTTCAAGCCCGAGCAGTGCACCCGCAACGCCGAGGGCGTACTCGTGCCTCCCCCGCTCCGCTTCGACATCCTCGAAGAGATCGAGCGCCGCATCCCCGGCTTCCCCATCGTGCTCCACGGCTCCTCCTCCGTTGCCACGGAATACGTGAAGATGATCGAGCAGTACGGTGGCAAGCTGTCCGACGCTGTGGGCATCCCCGAAGAGCAGCTGCGCACCGCCGCCAAGAGCGCCGTGTGCAAGATCAACATCGACTCCGATGGTCGTCTGGCCATGAGCGCGGTGATCCGCAAGGTCCTCACCGAGAAGCCCGGCGAGTTCGATCCCCGCAAGTACCTGGGCCCCGCCCGCGACGAGCTGAAGAAGCTCTACGCCCACAAGAACAAGAACGTTCTGGGCAGCGCTGGCCAGGCCTAAGCTCCCCACGCAACGCGAAAACGGCTGCCTTCGGGCAGCCGTTTTCATTTCCAGACATATCCAAAAGATCAGGCGGGCAAGGCCCTCGCCAAGGTCAGGCGGGCAGCGCTCGCGCCGCGGCATGAATGCGAGGGAAAGCCTCGCGCCGGGTCGGCGTCTCAGAGAGTTCGGCCCACGTCCAGGCGTTCGGCTGATCCAGGATCGCTTTCACCAGGGCGACATGCATGGCGTGTCCGGCGGCGTTGGCTTCGACAAAGCCCATGAGGGGGGCGCCCAGAAGCGCGAGATCGCCGACCAGATCCAGCATCTTGTGGCGCACGGCTTCGTCGTCAAAACGCAAGCCATCGTTCAAGGGACCTTCCGCACCGAAAACCACGGCGTTGTCCAAGCTTCCGCCCAGCGCAAGTCCCTTCGAGCGCATGAACTCGATATCGCGCTCCATGCAGAAGGTCCGGGCCAACGCCACCTCGCGCTGGTATTTCTCGGGCGTAAGGGTCAGCTCGCGCACCTGGCGTCCGATGGCCGGATGGCTGAAATCGATGGTGTAGCGCAGGCGAAGGCCGGGGTGGGGGGAAACCCGCATCCACTTGCCCTGCACCTGGACCTCCACGGGGCGCAGGATCTTGATGAAGCGACGGGCACCGGGCAGATCCCTCACGCCCGCCTCGAGAATGGCCTGGACCCAGGGGCCCGCACTGCCATCCAGAATGGGCAGTTCCTCGGCATCCACCTCCACCAGGGCATGTTCGATGCCCAAGCCCGCCAGGGCGGACAACAGATGCTCCACCGTTCCCAACTTCACGCCATCGCGCGTCAGCGTCGTTGCCAGGCTAAGATCCCCCACGAACGCGGCTGACACGGGAATGACGGTCCCGCTGGGCAGATGCTTGAACCGAATCCCTTCAGGTCGATGAACGGGATGAATGACCACCCGGCTGGGCTGGTTGCTGTGAAGCCCATGGCCCTCCACGATGACGGGGCGGCGCAGGGTCTGGGGGGAGTGGCTACGAGACATGACTTCCTCAATAGGGAACAAGCCAGATTCGGGCCAAACGGCAAACCCACGTAAAACAACAATTAAATCGAAATCACCCTAGCGATCTGTGGCCTCGCCAACCACACCCTGTGGCGCGGACAGCTCCCAGTCCTTCGGCGTCGTCAATTTCAGGTTGGTGGATGGAGCGGGCACCAGCTTGACGCGAAGTCCAGCATGCTCCAGCAGGGAGACATCGTCCGTACCGATATAGCCCGACTGGGCAGCCTGTTCGAAGGCGCGACGCCAGATCGAGAGCCGGGAAACCTGGGGGGTCTGGGCCCGGAAAATGAACTCCCGAGGTTCCGTAGCAACGATGCGCCCCGTTTCATCCACGCGCTTCAGGGTATCGGTCGAGGGTTCGCCCAGAACCGCACCATCCCATTCGCCCAGCGCCCAGATCGCTTCCCGGATAGGCTCGGCCGGAGGAAAGGGACGAACGCCATCGTGGATCAGGACCGGCGCGTCCGGCGTTGCAGGCAGGGCCGCCAGCGCGGCGGCCACGGAATCCTGGCGCGTCTCGCCACCTTCCACGACCCAGGTGGGAACCGGGAAGGACCACCGGCGAACCTCTTCCAACTGATCGGTGGGAACCGCCAGGGCAATGCCGAGGATTTTCGGCATTGCCGGTGCGAAGAACGCCTGGAGCGTGGCCTGCAGCAGCGGCCTCCCGCCCCAGTCGCGGAACTGTTTCGGAATGCTGCCACCCATGCGCAGGCCCTTGCCGCCCGCCGGAATCAGAAGGTACGCAGAATCAGCGACGACGGGTGATGAAGGGTTCGACACCACGATCTCCAAATCGCTTGGCAAGGCGATCCGACAGTTTCTCAGCATCCTCCAGGGTCGTGAACGATCCAACCTGGACACGCGTCACCGTCTTTCCCCCAGCCACCACAACATCCTTGAGCACGACCTGCCCGTAGGATTCCTGGAGTTCCCGGGACAATCGCTGAACGTTGGCGGGATCAGAGAGGGAGGCGACCTGGACGATAAAGGGATTATCCGCTTCCACGGGGATTTCCGTGGCAGGCGAGCCGTCCGCCTTGACCGCCTTGATGCGGACCTTGGCCACCCCTTGATGCATGAACCCCAGATGCTCGGCCCCCTGGCGCGTCACATCCACCACCCGCCCCGCAGTGAAGGGGCCGCGGTCGTTGATGCGAACCACGAGGCTCTTGTTGTTCTCCAGGTTCTCCACCAGCAGGTAGCTGCCCAAGGGCAGGGTCCGGTGGGCGCAGGTCAGGGCGTTGGGGTCCAGGCGCTCGCCGCTGGCCGTCTTGTGTCCGGCCAGACCATCCCTGCCGCCGTACCAACTGGCGCCGCCCGTTTCCGCATAGCTGGCATCCACCAACTTGGGAGGCAGTGGCTCCGCAGGCGTGGAAAGCTTGGCGACCGTAACGGGAACGCGAGGCTTCGAGCAATGCAGCAGGAAGAACAGCGTGACAAGCCCGGCTGAGGCTTTCGTGAGACAGCGAACCCGGCGGAGGATGCCCCCGTTCAAGGTCAGCCGCACCACAGGCTGGAACTGCACCTGGATGTCTTCGATCCAGACGTTGAAAGTTCTGCTCCAGCTCTGGGTGGCGAAAGGATTGAGATCCATGAAGCTCCTAAGGAATCACGGGAAAATCCAAGATCTACCCATACAACAGAAGATCATCCTATCACAGCCAGCCTAATTGTAAAGAGTTCAGACCCAAACACAGCCCTCACGGGGGTTAGGGCGGTACCCGGACACCCCGGGTACCGCCCTGAGCCACCATGGAGGAATCTACTGACGCGAGGGGATCTCAGACAGCCGGAAAGGCCTGGGACGATTGCCCCCCTCCCGGAAGATGCCGGGCAGCTTCCGGACCTCTTTCTCGGCGGCGGCCTCACTATTGAAACGACCGTAGAACACCTGATAGCAGGTTCGGCCGTCCCGA
>DAOPYE010000074.1:0-12591 GCA_035352715.1 Holophaga sp.
ACGCCCGACCCTCAGATTCGTAGTCTGATGCTCTATCCAGCTGAGCTACGGGACCAAACATCCACAACAGGCAGCAGAAGCAGCGTGCCGCGGAGTTTTTTAGTGTATCGCATCCGGCGTGGATGTCCACCGCAATTCTTCGGGGGCCTGCTCGGCGGGGGTGCGGACGAAGGTAGGCAGCACCTCCAGTCGACCTTGAGACCACTGCGCAAAGACGCCTTCGTGCGCCCAAGGAAGCGCAATGCCGTTGGCCTCGACTTCGTGAGTGTGGAAATGGCCGACGACGACGGTCTTGTCGGGATGCAGGGTGGACGCGGCGCGGAAAGCCTCGCGCGGGAAGCTCTGCTTGTGGGTGCGGTTGGTCGTGCGCAGGGAGCGTTCCAGCTTGCGTGAGAGCGCCTGGGCGAGACGGGGCGGCAGCAGGCTCATCAGCAGCCACAGCGGCCCGCTTCTCGAGATCAGGTTCCACAGGCGGTAGCGGCGATCGGCGCCATTGATCAAATCGCCGTGCTCGAAGACAAGCCCTTCCGCGGGCAGTTCGCCCCCGATGCCTTCGCCAATGAAATCAAAGCGATCCTTCAGGGCATCCAGAAAGTAGTCGCGATTGCCCCCCCACAGGCCGACCCATCGCCCTGCCGCCCGGCGTTCCTGCACCCACCAGAGGAACGAGCGCTGGGCCTCGTTCTGCATGGAGGGAAAGCCCACCCAAACATCGAACACGTCGCCCAGGAACAGCCAATCGGCCTCGGGGTGCGCCAGGGCCGCTTCACGCAACCCCGTCAGCTCTTCGTTCCAGTGGGGGTCCGCCACCAGCATGAGCGGCCGCCCGGCGTCAGGGCGCTCCCGGCGGCCCCGCCACCAGCTCAGCCCAGCCAGATGGCGACCATAGAGCATCGGGATGCAGGACGCCGAGAGCGCGATGACGGCGCCCATGGAATCCGCCATCCAATCCAAGACATCGCATTCGCGCCCCGGCACGAAGCGCTGATGGAACTCATCCGTGGCCCCGAACAACGACACCGCCACAAAGATCCACAGATGCCTGCGATGCAGCGGGAATCCGCCTGACCAGTGGCGGAATTCCAGTTCCAACGTCAGCGCCAACACCCCAAAAGCGCTCGCATGCGCCAGCTTGTCCCAGGGACTGGGCAGGCTCACGCCGTAGGGCAGCACGGAGCGGCTGCTGAGCCAAAAGATGGTGGCGGCCACCAGCACGGATGGAAGATACAACCAGAAACGACGCATCCCTCCATCGAACCACAAAACCATGAAGACGCTACCCTGCTGGCATGACCGAGACGTTCACCTTTCGCCCCATCGGCTTCGCCCGAACCCCCTTTGATCGCCGCATCGACGCGCCCCATCAGGCCACCGTGGTGGAAGGCACCGAGACCCTGGAACTGGCCGGGGGGCTCATTGAATTGAATGAAGAACTGCCCCTGGAAGCACTTCGCGATCTGGAGGGCTTCGAGCGCATCTGGGTGATCTTCGTGCTCGACCGCAGCCAGGGCTGGGGTCCGCTGGTGCGCCCGCCGCGCGGCAAGGCCAAGCGGGGTGTGCTGGCCACGCGATCCCCGGACCGCCCCAACCCCATCGGGCTTTCCGCCATCGAGCTGCTGGGCGTGGAAGGCCGCACCCTGAGGGTTCGCGGCCACGATCTGCTGGATGGTACGCCCATCCTGGATATCAAGCCCTACGTGCCGTACGCCGACGCGTTCCCGGACGCACGGGCCGGCTGGATCGACGAAGTGGATGCAGCCACAGGGCGCTTTTCCGCCCCCGGCCCCCGGCGCCCCCGCAAGCCAAAGCGCGCACAATAGGGACCAGGCAGGCTCCCATGCACATCGCACCCAAATCCTTCATCGTCGTTCTCACCGGAGCGGGCATCAGCGCGGAATCGGGGCTATCCACCTTCCGCGCCTCCGATGGCCTGTGGGAGCAGCATCGCGTGGAAGACGTCGCCACGCCGGAAGGGTTCGCGCGGGATCCCGAGCTGGTGCACCGCTTCTACAACGCGCGGCGACGACAGCTGCGCGACGTGGAAGCCAACGCCGCGCACCAGGCGCTGGCGAGGCTGGAACACGCTTGGCCCGGAGGCGTGCTGGTGGTGACCCAGAACGTGGATGATCTGCACGAGCGCGGCGGCAGCCAGCACCTGATCCATATGCACGGCGAGCTGCTGAAGGCGCGCTGCCAGCGCTGCGGCGCCATCCACGACTGGGATGGCGACACCGGGCCCGAGACGCCCTGCCCCGCCTGTGGCAAGGCCCCCGGCCTGCGCCCGCACATCGTCTGGTTCGGCGAGATGCCGCTGGAGATGGAAACGATCTACGCGGCGCTGGATCACTGCGGGCTGTTCGTCTCCATCGGCACCAGCGGCAACGTGTATCCCGCCGCGGGCTTCGTACAGGCCATCCGGCCGGATGCTCAGAGCATCGAACTGAACCTGGAGCCCTCTCTGGTGCGCTCGAACTTCAAGGAGAGCCGCCAGGGCAGAGCCACCGAGCTGGTGCCCGCCTTCGTCGAGGAGATCCTCTCGCAGGTGGGTTGACTCAAGATTGCACTTCGACATGGTCAGGAGGCCGGTGTGGGCCACCTTGGGTCCTTCGAAAGTTTCCGAAACATTGAAACCGAAGGCCACGGGACACCCTTCGGCAATACATGCACGAAAGCCGTTGAGCGAGGGCAGGCCATGAAACGACCCGGCACGAAAGGAAGGGGAGCGACGACGGCCCTTCTCGCCTATTTCCGCCCCTCGCATTCCAAATAAACGATCCGACACCTCCCAGACATTCGGACACAATGGGAGCCAACTCCGGAGATCCCATGCGCACGATTCTGCAATCGGCCCTTGTGTCTGGCGTGTCCCTGCTGCTCGTGGCCCAGGATTCCCCAATCCAGAATGCCTTCGTGCTGGAAGCGCCCATTCATCGGGTGCGCCTGCATCCGGACGAAGCCTGGGTCACACGCTCCGGCAGGGTGCGGCTGCCGGAAGCGGGCGTCTTTCGCATCCAGATCAAGGATCTGCCCAGTGGGTTGCGCGTCGAGGATCTCCAGGCATCGGCGCGGGGCACGTCCGGGCTGCGCCTGGGCGATGTCTCCGTCGCCAGCGAGGTGCGCGTGATCACCGAGACACCGGAGTGGAAGAAGCTGGAAGCGGAGCGCGACGCCTTGCGGCTCAAGCGCGATGAACTGGAATCGGAATCGGAAGCCTCGCGCCAGGAGCTGGATTACCTCAAGGGCATCCAGGCCGCCCACGACAAGGAGCTGTCCACGCGGATGGCCTACACCACGCCTGCGGCCGCGCCCATCCTGCAACTGGGCGATGGCGTCCAGAAACGCACGGCCGAACTCTTGATCAACGAGCGCCGCCGGAAGCGGGATCTGGAGCGCCTGGCAAAGGAGGAAGCACGCCTGGATGCGGAGATGCGCAAGCGCAGCGCGGGCCAGCGCACGGCCCCCAGCCGCGTGACCCTGGAGCTCAGCGCGGCGCAGGCGGGCACCGCCGAAGTGGAACTCAGCTACCGCACCCGCGCGGCCCGCTGGCGGCCCCATTACGAGGCGCGGCTTTCCGAAGACCGCAAGCGCCTGGATCTGGCCCTCTACGCCGCCATCCAGCAGAGCAGCGGCGAGAACTGGCCGGACATCAGCCTGGAGATCAGCAACGCCCGGCCCAGCCGCAATCTCAGCGTGCCCGCCTACGATGGCGGACAGGCGGTGGGATGGATGAACGAATCGCCGAAGGAGGAACTCAGCAAGGTCTACGAGAGTGCCGCGATGGAACGCTCCAGCAACGTGATGACACAGGCGATGGCGCCGGCGCCATCGGTGCCTCTGGCGGGGGGAGTGCAACGCGACAAGGAGGCAGAAGAATCCAGCGCCAGCGTCATCGAAGAGGCCAGCGGCCTGGCGGCGACCTTCCGCGTGGAGGGAACCAAGGATGTGCCTTCGGATAACGAGCCGCACCGGTTCAAGGTGCTGGTCCGCGAACTCGAGCCCAAGCTGACGGTGTTCGCCACGCCGAGGCTGGACCCAACCGCGTTCCTGCTGGCGCGCTTCGCGGCTCCCGGCGGCCTGCCCCTGTTCCCCGGATCACCGGTCGTGCGCTTCGCGGGCAACCAAAGACTGGGCGAAGCGCCCCTTTCCATTCCTTCCGCGGGCCAGCCCTTTGCCCTGGGCTTTGGCCCCTACAAGGCCGTGCGGGTGAGCTTCCGCAACGTGGAACACAAACTCGAGACCGTGGGCGCCTTCACCAAGGAGCGGCAGTACACGCTGGTGGACCGCATCGAACTGACCAACGATGGCAACGATGCCCTGGAACTCGAGATCCAGGACCGCATCCTCAAGAGCGCCAGCGATCAGGTGAAGATCAACCTGCTGCCGGGCTTTGCCCCCGGATGGACCGAACCCATCCCCGGCGTGCGCAGCTGGCACCTGAGGCTGGAGCCCAAGGCCCAGCAATCCCTGAACCTGCCCGTGAGCGTGCGGATCCCCAAGGATGGCTTCGCGACGGGCATCGAGCTATCGAACCCCGGCGGCGAATAGTTCGGAGGGAATGGGCATTCATTGTCGCAATCATTCAAAACAGTGACTATCATCACAGGCGCACTCCCAGCCCCATTTCCCGAGTCCTGAGCCTCGAGCATCGCCACCGAAACATCGCCACCGAACATCGTCTCCTGGCCTCCCGTTCCGAACCTGCGATCCGCTGATTCCATGAGCTCCACCTCCCCAACGGCTTCCTCCGCCAAGCCATCGGACCCCGACCCCGCAGCGCCCATTTTGAGCGAGGGCACCGTTCTGGCTGGACGGTTCCTCATCGAGCAGCTGGCCGGTTCGGGGGGCATGGGAGAGGTCTACAAGGCCTTCGATATCCTGCTAGAGCGCTTCGTCGCCTTGAAGTTCCTGCTGGACAAGGGACAGGAGACCCCAACCCACCTGCGGCGTTTCCGCCAGGAAGCCCTGGCCCTGGCCCATCTGAACCATCCCCACGTCTGCCAGCTCTACGATTTCGTATCCACGGAGAAGGGTTCGTTCCTGGCTATCGAATGGGTGGAAGGCCAAACCCTGGATCAAAGCGATCCCGACATGCCCATGGAAGAGAAGCTGGGCCTTCTCCTCCAGGTCTCCGAAGGCCTGGCCGCAGCCCACGCCAAGGGCATGATCCACCGGGACCTGAAACCGCTGAACCTGATGGTCAACAAGGAAGGACAGATCAAGATCCTGGATTTCGGCTTGGCGCGCTTTGCATCCATGGATGAAGGCTCGCCCGTTTCCTCCGCGGATCATCTGATCCCCCAGGGGACGGACGCCAGCTTCGCGCTGCCAATCAACGCGGCAGAGCTTCCCACCGGCTGTTTCCCAGCGATTTCGGAATCACGTCCCAATCCGCTCACGCATGTCGGGTTCTTCATGGGAAGCCCCCGCTACGCCTCGCCCGAACAGGTCCGAGGCGAACTGGCGGGCATGCCCAGCGATGTGTTCTCCTTCGGCATCATCATGTGGGAACTGCTCCTGAGCGAACACCCCTACGCTGGTGAAGGGAAGGATCTGCTCAAGGCCATTCTGGAGGGCAAGCGAAAGCCCCTCGGCAGCCGCCTTCCACGGAACCTGAGCCGCCTGCTGGAGGCCATGCTGGCATCGAATCCCAAGGACCGCCCTTCCGCCAACCAGATCGTGCACGCGTTGCGCGGGCAGATCCCCGCCTCCGGCATGAGGACCCGCTGGGGGGCAGTGAGCCTTGCCGCTGGGGTGCTGGTCCCAGCGCTGGCCGTGGCCTCGTATTTTGGCTTCCGCGCCGCAGCGCCCAAGCCGCCGCCGACGCCGACGCCGACGCCAGGCGATGGAGCCGTCGAATCCCCCAAACAAGCCTCTCTGCCCCTCTGGAATTTCGAGAATGGCACACTCGAGGGCTGGCACGGCTCCGGACCATGGGCGAACGCCTGCTCGATCACGCAGGACGCCCGCTATGTCACCGAAGGCCGGGCCGCCCTCAAGCTCGACTGCAGTGGCTCCATGGATTGGAATCAGAATCTGGCCATCAACGACGGACCCTTTCCCCGCGATATCCACCACCTCATCCAGGTCACCGTCGATGTCAACGCACCTCAGGACTCGGTCTCAGGCATGGATTACTGTGAGATCTACCTGGTCTTCATGTGCCGCCCCAACGGCTGGTACGAAATCAAACGCCAGTTCAGGCCCGGGCGACAGACCATCACCTTCGACGTGGATCCCAGCCGCATCCAGCAGGAGATCTGGCATGTCTACCTTGTCCTGAACAGCAGCCAACCCTTCAAGGGCCCCATCTACGTGGATCGCGTCACCGGCAAGGTGGCCCTGGCCGACGCGAAGGCGAATTCCTAGCACCCTGAGGGCATCCAGCCTCGCGTTCTTAAGGGTGGCGAACGAAGCGGTCTTTACCTGTATTCTGCCTCCGAAGCCATCCCCAGCGCCTCCTGGGCCTCTGCAACCGGCAGCATCTGGACATCCTTCAGCTTGCGGCCGATGGCCCGGCTGCGGGTCTGCGCGCTATCCACGGTGTTTGCGGCCTCCTGCAGCTTTTTCTGGATCTTTTCGAGCACCGCGCCGTAGCTGCTCCACTCGGTCTTCACCGCGGCCAGCAGGCTCCAGACCTCGCTGCTGCGCTTCTGGATGGCCAGGGTGCGGAAGCCCATCTGCAGGCTGCTGAGGATGGACCAGAGCGTGGTAGGACCGGCGAGGATCACGCGCTGCTCGCGCTGGATCAGTTCAGACAATCCGGGACGGCGCAGCACCTCGGCAAACAACCCCTCGGTAGGGAGGAAGAGAATCGCGAAGTCCGTGGTGACGGGCGGATTCACGTACTTCGAGGCGATGTCGCGCGCGCAGACCCGGATGCGGGCCTCCAGCTGACGACCCGCCAGATCGGCGGCCACCAGATCCGCCCGCTCCTGCGCGTCCTGAAGCCGCTGGTAGTCGTCCAGCGGGAACTTGGCGTCGATGGGAAGCCACACGGGCTCGCCCTCGCCCGGCAGCTTCACCGCGTATTCCACGATCTCGCGCCCATCCTTCAGGGCCACATTGCTGGCGAACTGATCCGGCGCCAGGGCTTGATCCAGCAGCGCGCCCAGCTGCACCTCTCCCCAGGTTCCGCGCGTCTTCACGTTGGTCAGCACGCGCTTGAGATCCCCCACGCCAGAAGCCAGGCTTTGCATTTCGCCCAAGCCCTTGCTGACCTGTTCCAGCCGCTCGCTCACCAGACGAAAGGACTCGCCCAGGCGCTGCTCCAGCGTGCCCTGCAGCTTCTCGTCGACCGTGGTCCGCATGCGCTCCAGCTGCTGGGCGTTATCCGTACGAATGGCCTCCAGGCGCTGCTCCACCGTTATTCGAAGATTCTCGAAACGTTGGTCGTTGCCCTGGGTGATCGTGGCCATCTGCTGGACGACCGCATTGGAAGTACCCCGCAGGCCCGAGGCGATCTCGCCGCGCAGCCGGGCAATCTCGTCACGCAGGGAGCGCTCGACGCGCTCCTGGGTCTGGATCAACGGATCCAAATCCAGGCGGGGCTGCCGGAAGAGCAGGACGATCAACAGCGAAACTGCAATCAACACGAGCACCAGGATGGCAATCACGAGCACGGGCACCTCCACGCACGAGGCGAGTCTATACCAGCCACCGGCTCTGTGGTTGTAGGCTCGAGAAGGAAGGATCTCCATGATTTTCGAATGCGACGCGTTTCTCTTTGATCTGGATGGCACCCTGGTGGATTCAACCACGTCGGTGGTGCGGCATTGGACCAACTTCGCGGCGCGCAACGGCATCGAAATTGGACACATCCTGTCCATTTCCCATGGCCGCAAAACGAACGAGACGATCCAGGCCGTCGCACCCCATCTGGATATCGAGGCCGAAACCCGCCGCCATCACCAGGCCGAAATCGAAGACACGGAAGGCGTCCTGCCCATTGCGGGTGCCCGTGCATTGTTGGCGGGCCTTCCGGCCAACCGCTGGGCCATCGTCACCGCCTGCCCGCGTCCCCTGGCCCTGGCGCGCATCCAGGCGGCGGGCATCCTGGACCGCCTGCCCAATATCCTTGTCACTGCCGAGCAGGTTCGCAGCGGCAAACCCAACCCCGAATGCTTCCTCACGGGCGCACGCGCGCTCGGATTCGATCCCTGTCGCTGCCTGGTCTTCGAGGACGCGCCTTCGGGCATCCAAGCCGGACATGCCGCAGGCATGCGCGTGGTGGGCGTCACCACGACCTTCCCCGCCGAACGCCTGGAGGCCGACACCTGCATCCGGGATTTCAGCCATTTGGACATTGAATGTCATTCGAATGGCCTGATGCTTGAAATCCCATGATCGTGGGCCTTCGCAGCGTCATCTACAAAAAGAAGGCGGCGGGATGCGCTGAACACGCATCCCGCCGCCCTTTCCATCAGGCCTTGACTAGGCCGAGACGCCCATGATGTCGGCCATGTCGCCTTCCGGCGTGCCGATCAGCTTGAGGTTGAAGGTGTCGATCAGCACCTTGGCGACATTGGGGCTCAGGAACGCGGGCAGGGTCGGCCCAACGCGGATGCCCTTCACGCCCAGGTGCAGCAGGGCCAGCAGCACGGTGATGGCCTTCTGCTCGTACCAGCCCAGATCGAAGGACAGCGGCAGCTCGTTGAGGCTTTGAAGGCCGAAGGCTTCCTTCAACTTGATGGCGATGACGGCCAGGGAATAGCTGTCGTTGCACTGGCCGGCGTCCAGCACGCGGGGGATGCCGCCGATATCGCCCAGGGGCAGCTTGTTGTAGCGGTACTTGGCGCAGCCCGCAGTGAGGATCACCGCATCCTGGGGCAGCTGCTGGGCCACCTTGGTGAAGTAATCGCGTTCCTTGTGGCGGCCATCGCAGCCCGCCATCACCACAAAGCGCTTGATGGCGCCGCTCTTCACGGCTTCCACCACCTTGTCGGCCACGGCCAGCACCTGGTTGTGGGCAAAACCCACGGTGATCGCGCCACGATCGATTTCCGTCGGCGCCGCGCAGGTCTTGGCCCGCTCGATGATGGCGCTGAAGTCCTTCTTGCCGCCCTTGGGGCGATCGGCGATGTGCGGCACGCCGGGGTATCCCGCCTGGCCTGTGGTGAAGATGCGATCCCGGTAGGCTTCGCGCACGGGCACGATGCAATTGGTGGTCATAAGGATGGGGCCGTTGAAGCTGGCGAATTCCTTGTCCTGCTGCCACCAGGCGTTGCCGTAGTTGCCGACCAGGTGCTTGTATTTCTTGAAGACCGGATAGGCGTGCGCGGGCAGCATCTCGCTGTGGGTGTAGACATCGATGCCCGTGCCTTCGGTCTGCTCCAGCAGATCCGCGATATCGGCCAGATCGTGGCCCGAAATCAGGATGCCCGGGCGGTTGCCCACGCCGATGTTCACCGAGGTGATCTCGGGATGGCCATAGGTCTTGGTGTTGGCCTCATCCAGCATGGCCATGGTGGTCACGGCACTGGCACCGGTCTCAAGCGCCAACGCGGTCAGCGCATCCGCGCCCAGATCCTTCGTCGTCGCCGCCAGGGCCTTGATCATGAAGGCGTAGACTTCGTCCTTCTCGGCGCCCAGCATGGCCGCGTGGTCCGCATAGGCGGCGATGCCCTTCAGGCCGTAGATCACCAGCTCTTTCAGGCTGCGGATATCCTCGTTGGCCTCGGACAGCACGCCAACCTGGGTGGCCTTAGCCTCGAAAGCAGCCTCGTCGCCTTCCCAGGTGGCGGCATCCACCAGACCCTCGACCGAGCCCAATTCCGCGCGGAGGGCCTTCTTGCGTTCAATGGCCTCGACGATGCGCGCCTTGATTCGATCATTATCGAAATTAGCATTGGTGATCGTAATGAACAGGCTCTCGGTGATGAAGAGGCCCGTCTTGAAATCCACGGGACGCTTGGCGCTGGCGCGCTCCTCCAGCACCGCAAGTCCCTTGAGGTTGTAGACCAGCAGATCCATCAGATTGCTGGTCTCGGGCTTCTTGCCGCAGACGCCGCTGGCGCTGCACCCCTGGTTCTTCAGGGCTTCCTGGCACTGGTAGCAGAACATGGACATGGAATCCTCCAAAAGGTGTGGATGGTGGCGTCTCGAAACGGGGGCTCCCCGTAGTTCCATCAATATGAGCCCAGGGAATCGCCTCCGCCTTGACGCAAATCAAGAAGCGAAATTTCTTTTCGCGAAAGGCTGCAGATATTTCTTTCTTTTCTGATCATAATTTTTCAAAAATTAACAAAAGGACTGTTAAGCTCGATCATCGAGGAGCGACCATGCCCCTGCGCCCTGATTTTCCCCACGAGCTTTCCGCCCGCCTGATCGAATGGCGCAGGGCCCTTCACCGCTGCCCTGAGGTGGGCCTAGATCTCCCGGTGACCCTCGCCTATCTGGAGCGCGAACTGCGGCGCTTGGACTTGCAACCACGAACCGTGGGCAAAGGGCTCGTGGTCGATATCGGCCCCGCGGGCCCCCGCATTGCTTGGCGCGCGGATATGGACGCCCTGCCCATTGAAGAGGAGACCGCCCTGCCCTTCGCGTCGGAACATCGCGGCGCCATGCACGCCTGCGGGCACGACGCGCACATGGCCGCGGGCCTGGGGCTCGCCTGGGCACTCTCGATCCTGGAGGATCCACCCGCCGCGCGCATCATCTTCCAACCGGACGAAGAAGGTCGCTTCGGCGCGGAACCCCTGATTGAAGCCGGTGTTCTGGATGATGTCGCCGCCATCATCGGCGTCCACGTGGGGCATCTGCATGAGCAGTTGCGTCCGGGGCAGTTCGCCGTCCGAGCAGGCGCGCAGATGGCCGCCAGCGATCGCTTTCGGGCCGTCTTCCGGGGCCAGGGCACCCACGGCGCGCAGCCGCATCTGGGGCGGGATCCACTCGTGGCCGCCGCGCAGTTCGTGGGCGCGGTCCAGACCCTGCGGGGCCGCGAGATCCAGCCAGGCCATCTGGCGCTCATCTCCGTGGGGCGGCTCCAGGCGGGCCACGCTGCCAACGTGGTGCCCGAATCGGCGGAGCTGGCGGGCATCATCCGCACCGAGCACACTGAGGATCGCGAACGGCTGGCCCAACGGACCGGCGACGTGGCCCGCGGTATCGCCATGGCATGCGGCGTGGACGTGGACTGGGAGCGCATCCCCACCTGCCCTCCCGTGCACAACCATCCCTCGTGGACCCGCCGCGCGCGCGAGGCAGTGCTGCGCCTGCTTGGCCCGGAAGCCCTGCTGGAGATGGACAGCCCGTCGCCCACCGCCGATGACATCGCGTTCTACCTGGAGCGCGTGCCCGGCGTCTACCTGTTCCTCGGTACCAACGATCCGCGCAAAGGCATCTCCGAGCCCAATCACAGCCCGCGTTTCGATGTGGACGAGACCCAGCTCTGGAAGGCCGTCGCCCTGGGCGTCGAGATCATCCGCGAGGGCGCATGGCCCGACCTGAGAAGCGACTACCAGCTATGACCGCTACACTAAGGCATGGACAGCGACTTTCAGCGCCGAATCACCTTCATCCTCGAAATCGACAGACTGAAGACAATTCTTCGCCAGACCCTGATCACGGACGCATCGCGCCAGGAAACCACCGCCGAACATTCCTGGCATCTCGGCGTCATGGCCTTCCTGCTGGCCGATCACGCGCTTGGCCCCATCGACGTGCTGCGTACCGTCAAGATGTGCCTGGTGCATGACATCGTGGAAATCGACGCGGGCGACACCTTCGCCTACGACGCGGTCGGCTATCAGGACAAAGAAGCCCGCGAACAGCGCGCCGCCGACCGGATCTTCGGCCTGCTGCCCGAAAGCCAGGCGGCGGAGATCCGCGCGCTGTGGGATGAATTCGAAGCGGCCCAGACGCCGGAATCCCGCTTCGCCAACGCCCTCGACCGCCTTCAGCCGCTGCTCAACAACTGGAAAACCGCCGGGGGGACCTGGCACCGCCACACGGTCAGCCGAGCGCAGGTCACCGCCCGCATGCAGTCCGTCCGCACCGATCTGCCCGAAGCCTGGCCCCTGGTGGAAGGCATCATCAACGAAGCCTGCGCCCAGGGCTGGCTGAAATAGGCCAAACACTCAGCGAGCCTTCATGTAAGACGCGTAGGCCCTGTCCTCGTGAAGGATGTGGCTGATCCACCATTCGCGGGCCACCTTCGCCAGTTCGGCCGCCAGCGCCACGCTGGGGCTGGCCTTCATGCGGTCCTGCAGATCCTGGATCTGGGCCCGAAAGGCCTGGTGGCGCTCGTGGTGCTCGCCCAGCGCCGGATAGCCGCTCTTGGCGAGCATGGCTTCTTCCGCGTCAAAGTGCATGTTGGCGTAGACCACCAGGAAGGTCAGGCGATCCTTGGCCGTTTCCAGATCGCCGCGCTCCGCCGCCTGCTCGATGGCCTCGGTACCCTGGAAGAAGATGTGATGGTACGAATCCATCAGGGCATCGCCAACGCTGTACTGCTTGACCCATTCACTGAATTCCATGGCATTGCCTCCGATCCATGTTTGATACCACAAGGTCTGATGCCCCATGGGAATGGATTGTTCAATCGACGGAATGTTCAATCGCCGAAGCACGATCCAATGCCGCGCCCGGCCAGGA
>DAOPYE010000075.1:0-12345 GCA_035352715.1 Holophaga sp.
TGGATGCTGAAGATGCAGGACGTCGATGGCGGCGTCTTCCATAAGCAGACCAGCGAAGGCTTTGTGGGCTTCATTGCGCCCCACAAGGACAAAACGGTGAGTTACGTCATCGGCACGGGAGCGGAGCCCTTCAAGAACACCACCGCCTCGGCGGATTTCGCCGCCTCCATGGCCATCGCCGCCCGGGTCTATCCCGCCTACGATGCCGCCTTTGCGGCCCAGGCCCTGCAAGCGGCAGAGCGGGCCTGGAAGTGGGCTGTGGCGCATCCTGCTGTGCCTTTCATGAACCCCAAGGGCGTGGCGACGGGCGGCTACGGCGATCACAGCTTCGCGGACGAACTGTTGTGGGCTTCGGCCGAACTGTGGCGCACCACGGGCAAGGCCGAGTACAACGACTACTTCCTGGCCCACTGGGGGGCGCTGAAGTCGCGCCTGGCGGGCTCCTCGACGCCCCAGGGGCTCGAGATCACGCCCAATTGGGGCGAAGTGACGCCCATGGCGCTCTGGACCTATGCCATGGCCGATCGCGGGGATGAGGCCGCGCGATCGGAGATCCGGCGAGCCACCGTGGATCTGGGCAGGCAGACCCTGGAGGACGTTCGCGCCAACGGCTATCTCATGGCCTTGAAGAGCAAGGACTACCGCTGGGGCTCTAATTCTGCCGTCGCGACCTGCGGCATCCGGCTGCTGATGGCCGATCACTTCGCGCCGGATCCGGCCTTCCAGGAAGCCGTGAGGGACAACCTGCACTACCTGCTGGGCCGCAACGCCTTCTCGCTCTCCTTCGTCACGCAGGTCGGTGAAAACCCCTATCGCCATCCCCATCACCGGCCCTCGGGAGAGACCAGCCAGCCATGGCCGGGTTTGCTGTCGGGAGGGCCGAACGCCCATCGCGAAGACGCCGCGCTGGCCAAGCTGCCGAAGGACACGCCTCCGGCCAAGTGCTTCGTGGATGTGCTGGATTCCTATGCCAGCAACGAAATCGCCATCAACTGGCAATCGGCTTTCGTCTTTCTCGTGTCTTCGCAGCTTCCTTGATCTATCGGGTCCGACTGGGCGAAGATGGCGTCCGGTCCAAAAATGTTTTCGCAACCAATCCTTGTTTTGCTGGAAAATCGCTCCAGCCCCTTTTGCCAGGAGACGCGCGTCATGAGCATCGAGGAATACAAACTGAAGTTCCACGAAAAGCTGGGCTACGGCTTCGGCGATTTCGCTTCGGTGCTGTTCTGGCAGAGCATCACGGCCAATCTGATGTTTTTCTATACCGATGTCTTCAAGATCTCGTCCACGGCGAAGGCGGCGCTGATCGCCGGCACCATGCTGGGCTTCTCGCGCATCTTCGATGCGGTCATTGATCCCGGCATCGGCATGCTGGCCGATCGCACGGATACGCGCTGGGGCAAGTTCCGTCCCTACCTGATCTGGTTCGCCCTTCCGCTGGCGATCACGGCGATCGCCATGTTCACGACGCCGCACTTCAGCGACCAGGGCAAGGTGATCTACGCCTACGTCACCCTGTTCCTGTTCATGTTCTGCTACGCGGCGATCAACATCCCGTATTCCTCGCTGCTGGGCGTGCTGACACCGGATCCCATGCAGCGGACCAGCCTGTCTTCCTTCAAGTTCGCCTGCGCCTACTCCGCCGGGACCGTCGTCTCCATCACGGCGCTGCCTCTGGCGCAGTATTTCGGCAACGGCGTGGATACGACGGCTCCCGCGGGCTGGCAGCGCACGATCATCCTGTACGCCGGTTTGGCCCTGATCTTCTTCCTGGCGACCTTCCTGATGACAAAGGAACGGGTGAAGCCCCAGGAGAGCCAGAAGACGTCCATCGGTCGGGATCTGCTGGATCTCGTCACCAACGGTCCCTGGGTGCTGCTGGTGGTGGCGACGCTGGCGATGATGCTGTTCGTCGCTACCCGCGTGTTGGTGACCAACTACTACTTCAAGTATTTCGTGGTGGGCGTGACGGGCATGGGCCACGACGTCATCCACTGGGGTTTCCTGGGCCACTCTTTCGCCTGGGGTTTCGCCAAGGTCACTTCGGTCTTCCAGGGCGTGAACCAGGCCTTCTCGCTGATTGGCACCCTGCTGGTTCCCTTCGTGGCGGTGAAGTTCGGCAAGAAGCGGACCTTCCTGGCGATGTTCACGATCTCGGCGATCTGCTGCGGCGCTTTCTACATCCTGAAGCCCCAACAGATCGCCCTGATGCTGGGGCTTCAGGCGCTGTATTCCCTCATGAGCGGTCCGCTGTCGCCGCTGATCTGGGCGATGTATGCGGATGCGGCGGATTATGCGGAATGGAAGAACGGCCGTCGCGCCACGGGGCTGGTGTTCTCGGCCTCGGCCACCTCGCAGAAGGCTGGTTGGGCCATCGGCACGCTGTTCACCGGCATGTTGCTTTCATCGGTGGGCTACATCTCCGACGCCGTTCCCACGCCTGCCGTCAGCCACATGATCCTGGTGTTGATGAGCCTCGTGCCCGCGGCGTTCGGCATTATCTCCGCCATCTGCATCCTGTTCTACAAGCTGGACGAGAAGGTCATGAAGCAGATCGCGTCCGACTTGGTGGATCGCCGCAAAACGAGTGCGGAAGCCTGACATCCCTGGGGTTTTGGAAAAGCGTTTGAAGGAGCGGTGCATGAGATACGGATACTTTGACGACGCCAACAAGGAATACGTCATCGAGCGTCCCGATACGCCAAGGTCCTGGAGCAACTACCTGGGGTCGACGGAATACGGCGCGATCATCACGAACAACGCGGGTGGATACAGCTTTCACCAGTCGGCCATGCAGGGACGCCTGACGCGCCTGCGCTTCGATGATGTCCCCGCGGAACAGCCCGGGCGCTACGTCTACTTGCGTGACAAAGCGACGGGCGATTACTGGTCCAATGCCTGGCAGCCCGTGGGCAAGCCCCTGAAGGACTACAAGAGCGTCTGCCGACACGGGACGGCCTACACGATCATCACGTCGAACTACGCCGAGATTGAAACCGAGACCACGTACTTCGTGCCCTTGGGCAAGACGTTCGAATGCTGGCTGCTCAAGGTGAAGAACACGGGCAAGAAGAAACGATCGCTGAGCCTATTCTCCTTCGTCGAGTACCCGAATCACGCGAACGCCTTCCAGGATTTCTTCAACCTGCAGTTCTCCGGCCACATCATCAAGATGGACGTGGTGGACGGCATCATCAGCTACGGGAATAGCGTTCACATCCGCCCCACGGCGGAAGTCACCGAGCAGGGCTCCTCCAGCTTCCTGGCCTTCCTGGGCGGCGACATCGTCGGCTTCGATACGGATCGCGATGTCTTCCTGGGCCGCTACCGCGACTACTCGAACCCCGTGGTGGTGGAGCAGGGCCAGTGCACCAACTCGCTGGCCGTGAGCGATGACGGATGCGGCACGCTGCAGATCGACGCGGATCTGGCGCCGGGCGAGACCCGCGAATTCGTGGTGATCATGGGCAAGGGCGATGCACGGACGGAAGGCAAGCGGGCGGTGAAGGCCTTCGGCGATATTGCCATGGTCAAGGCCGAGTTCGAGAAGCTGCGCGCCCACTGGCATCAGCGTGTGGAGTGCCTGTCCGTGAAGACGCCGGACCCGATGTTCGACAGCATGCTGAACATGTGGAACCCCTTCAACTGCCTGATGACCTTCGCGTGGTCGCGCATGGCGAGCCTCATCTACAGCGGTGAGCGCGATGGCCTGGGCTACCGCGACACGTTGCAGGACTTTCTGGGCGTCATGCACTTGATTCCCGATGAAGCCAGACAGCGCCTGGAGCTGATGATCACGGGCCAGGTGTCCACGGGCGGCGCGATGCCCATCGTTTCGGCGTTTGATCACAAGCCGGGCAAGGAGAAGGCTCCGACCGAGGCTGAATACCGCTCCGACGACTGCCTGTGGCTGTTCAACGCCGTCACGACCTATGTGAAAGAGACCGGCGACGTCGATTTCTACGCAAAGGAACTGCCCTTCGCGGACAAGAGCAAGGCCACGGTGCTGGGACATCTACGGCGCGCCATCGAGTTCAACCTCGCGCGCACAGGCCGGCACGGCCTGCCTTCGGGCCTCTTCGCGGATTGGAACGACTGCCTGCGCCTGGGCACCCAGGGCGAGTCGGTCTTCGTTTCCCTCCAGCTTCGCTTCGGCCTGAAAACCTACATCGAGATCGCGGAATCCCTGGGCAAGCGCGCCGAGATGAAATGGGCCAAGGAACAACTCTCGGCCTTGGATCAGAAAATCGATAAGCATGCGTGGGACGGCAAGTGGTACGTTCGCGCCTACAACCGCAAGGGCGAGAAGCTGGGCTCCAAGGAGAACAAGCAGGGCTCCATCTATCTCAACCCCCAGTCCTGGGGGGTGCTCAGCGGACACGCCGACGCCAAAAAGGCCGAATCCTCGATGAAGGCCGTCGAGCAGCAACTGGCCACCGAACACGGCATCATGCTGTGCGCACCTCCTTACGAGAACATCGCCTGCGACGAGATCCGCGCCATCGTGTTCAACAAGGGCGTGAAGGAAAACGCGGGCATCTTCTGCCACACCCAGGGCTGGGCCGTCATGGCCGAGACGCTGCTGGGGCACGGCGACAAGGCCTACGCCTACTACCGCAGCTTCCTGCCCGCGGCCTACAACGATCGCGCCGAGGTGCGCGGCACCGAGCCTTACGTCTACGCGCAGTTCACGCACAGCACCTACAGCCCCCGCTTTGGCGCCTCCCGCGTGCCCTGGCTGACGGGCGCGGCGACCTGGGCCTACTACGCGGCTTCCCAGTACATCCTGGGCATCCAGCCCGAGGTGGAAGGCCTGCGCATCGATCCCTGCATCCCCGCGGCCTGGGAAGGTTTCACGGCCAGCCGACGCTTCCGCGGCAAGCAGGTTTCCATCCAGGTGGTGAACCCGCAGGGGGTTCAGAAGGGCGTGAAGCAGATCACGCTCAACGGCCAGGCGATTCCCGGTAACGTGATTCCGTTCTCCAAACTGAAGAAGACGAACGAGGTTTGCGTGGAAATGGGACGCTGAGGCATGATTCGCACGGAGCTGTCATGAACAATTCCGCTTTCGCCGTTCTCACGGCGGTGGGACCCGATCGGGTGGGTATCGTGGACGATGTTTCTGCTCTGGTCGCAACGAGCGGCGGCAACATTGAGGAAAGCAAGATGGCCGTTCTGGGGGGCGAATTCGCCGCGGTGGCCCTCGTCTCGCTGGAGTCGGACGCCCTGGCGGACCTGAAGGCCGCGCTGCCCGATCTGCAGGCGCGGCTGGGCCTGCACCTGGAACTCAAGCCCACGCGCGGTCCCGTCGCGGCGAAATCCGGCCGACCCTACCTTTTGGAGACGGTCTCCCTGGACACGCCCGGCATCGTGCATTCCGTGACCGCTGTGATCAAGGCGCATGACATCAATATCGAAGAACTGGAAACCAGCACCCAGCCCGCGCCGTGGACGGGGGCGCCCATGTTCCGCATGCGCGCCACGCTGATCCTGGGGCCGCAGGTCTCCGTGCCCCAGTTGAAGTCGGACCTCGCCCTGCTGGAGTCGGAGCGCGATCTCGACATCAGCCTGAAACCCGCGCTTCCGGGTTTGCCCGAATAGCCGAGTTCTTTCGCTTGAACCGTACCCCTTCGGACATCAACGCAGTCAACCGTCTCACCCTAAAGGAACCCTGATGAGCAGCGAAAAAATACACTTCGGAGAAAAGGTGGCCTATGGCCTCGGCGACGCTGCGTCGTCGATGTTCTGGAAGCTTTTCACGATGTACCTGATGTTCTACTACACGGATGTCTTCGGCATCTCCGCCGTCGCCGTGGGCACCATGTTTCTCGTGGCCCGAATCTGGGACGCGGCCTTCGATCCCCTGGTGGGCATCGTCGCCGACCGCACCGAGACTCGCTGGGGCAAGTTCCGGCCCTTCCTGCTCTGGATGGCGCTGCCCTTCGGTCTCATCGGCGTCCTCACCTTCACCGCGCCGTCCTTCGGCCCGAAAGGGCTGCTGATCTACGCCTACATCACCTATTCCGCGATGATGATGGTGTATTCCCTCATCAACGTGCCGTACGGCTCGCTCATGGGCGTCATGTCGTCCGAGACGGACGAGCGCCTGTCCCTGTCCACCTATCGCTTCTTCTTCGCCTTCACCGGCAGCTACGTGGCGCTGGGGCTGGTGAAGCCTCTCGCGAAGTACTTCGGGACCTTGCACCACGATGCCGTGCCTGATGTGAGCAAGTTCGGCTGGCAGATGTCGGCGGCGGTGATCGCCCTGCTGGCGGTGATCATGTTCCTGATGACCTTCGCCTGGACCCGCGAGCGCGTGAAGCCCATGGCCGAGAAGTCCTCGCTTTCGCACGACGTGAAGGATCTGCTGAAGAACGCGCCTTGGTTCATCCTGCTGGGCGCTGGCATCATGACGATCTTCTTCAATTCCATCCGCGACGGCGCGGCGATGTACTACTTCAAGTACCTCATGCAGGAAGAGGGCGTGTTCAAGATCCTGAAGTTCAGCTTCGCGCCCAGCGATTTCTATCTGGTCTGGGGCCAGCTGATGAACATCGTTGGCGTGCTGATCGCCAAGCCCATCGCCGGCAAGCTTGGCAAGAAGAACACGTACATGGGCGCCATGGCAGTCTCGGCGATCTTCAGCATCTTCTTCTACGGCATCGACAAGACCGGGATGGTGAAGGTCTTCGTGCTGCAGACCATCATCAGCATCGGCGCGGGTGTGGTGCTGCCCCTGTTGTGGTCCATGTATGCCGACACCGCCGACTACTCCGAATGGAAGACGGGTCGCCGCGCCACGGGCCTGGTGTTCAGCGCTTCCTCCATGTCCCAGAAGTTCGGCTGGGCGATCGGTGGATCCTTGGTGGGCTTCCTGCTGGGCTTCTATGGCTTCCAGGCGAACGTGGCCCAGTCGGAACGTGCCCTGTTCGGCATGCGCCTGATGTTGAGCGTCTTCCCGGCCATCGGCGCGGGGCTTTCCGCCTTGTTCATGGTCATCTATCCGCTGCGTGAATCCGTGGTCCACAAGATCACTGGCGAACTGGCCGAACGTCGCGGTGGCGAGCTGCCCGAGGCCTGATGCGGCTTGACAGATAAACGCAAGACGCCCGGATCTCCGGGCGTCTTGCGTTCAGGGGAGGGGCAGTTCCGAGGGTGCAAACCTGTCGGGGTTCTCGGTAAAGATGGTGTCGAAGCGCGCGTGGTGGGCCAGGAAGAGATCCAGCAGGTTGGGGTCGAAATGGATGCCCTTCTGCTGGTCGAGGTAAGCAAGAACGTCCTCTTGGTTCCATGGATCCTTGTAGATCCGATGGCTGCGCAGGGCGTCGTAGACATCTAGCAGGGCCGTGATGCGCGCCTCCAGGGGAATGGCCTCGCCAGAGATGCCGATGGGATAGCCGCCGCCGTTCCAGTATTCGTGATGGCAAGCCGCGATGCGCGCGCCCATCTGGATGAAGGGCACCGTGGAGTCCCGCAGGATATTGGCGCCCATCAGGGGATGGGTCCTCATGATGATCCACTCCTCGTCTGTTAGCGGACCGTTCTTCTGAAGGATGCGATCGGGCACGCCGATTTTGCCGATGTCATGCATGGGGCCGGCCCCCTGGATGCACTCGACCTGGTCTTCGCTCCAGTCCAGCAGGCGCGCCATCTCCGCGCAGTAGAGCCCGATGCGGCGCACGTGAGCGCCAGTCTCGTTGTCCCGGTGCTCGGATGCGCTGATGAGCCGGAAGGCGATCTCCTCGCGGCTGGCGCGGATCTCGAGCGTCTGTTCCCGCACGCGGCAGGCCAGCAGGGCTTCACGATCGCGATAGTCCAGTTCGAGCATGCGGCGGCGCAGCGCGTTGGCCACGGCGATGAGAATATCGGCGGTTTTGAACGGCTTCAGCACGTAGCCGTAGGCCCCGTAGCGCAGGCATTCCATGGCAGTTTCCGTACTATCCACGGAGGAGACCATCACGACGGCCGTATCGGGAATTCGATGGGCCATGGCTTTCACCAGTGCCAGCCCCGTCATGCCAGGCATGCGGATATCGCTCAGCAGTAGATCGACGCGCTCGTGTTCCAGCAGTTCCAACCCTTTGAATGCGTCCTCGGCTTCTAGGCAGGTGAAGCCGTGCCGACGCAGGATCTTCAGCAGGGCGACGCGGACGATTTCCTGGTCATCCAGCACCAGAATTCGCACATCCTTCGGATCATGGCCCGGCAGGGGCCAGTCGATCGGCATCGAAGGATGCGGCTTGGATGGGCTGAGCATGGAGGCAATATTATCTGTTTCCGGTCGGGGCGCCCGGCTTTTCTCCTGTTTGTGCTCTTGTGCCCGTAAAGGCTTGAAGCGCGACGCCCGCGACGATGATCGCCAGGGCGACCCAGCGCAGGGCGGGGATGCGCTCACCCAGGAACAGGCGGGCCATCAGCGCCCCGACGACAAACCCCAGGGCCAGGAACGGATAGGCGAAGTTGACCTCCACCAGATGCATGGCGCCCGCCCACAGCACGACGCTCACTGCGTAGCACGACAGGCAGGTCAGCATCCAGGGATGGAAGAAGAGGCGGAACAATGCGGGGATATTCCATTCCATGCCCACGGCGGCGACGGCCTTCTTCATGGCGATCTGAGCGAATGCGTTGAGCAGCACGCCCGCCAGGATGAGCGGAATGGCCTTCAGGGTGGGATTCATCAAGGTTCTCCTCGGCGTTTCAATAGCATGACCTGGCCACCGCCCACGGGCATCCGCAGGATGACCTCAAAGCGCTCGCGGCGTTCGGCGTTCATACCCCAGGCGTCCTGCCGCCATTCGCGGTCCATGGTGACGAGGCGATCGCCCGGCTTCATGCGGGCTTCCAGTTCGTTCCAGTCGCGCAGTTCGGGCATCAGGTGATCGGTGTAGACCATCACGCCGCTGCGGATAGTTTGCCAGAAATAGACGTTGCGGCCCACTATCAGGGGTTGGACAGCCGTTGTCCATTGCTTGAAGCTCTTGGTGGCGTCGAGCTTTTGGAAGCCCCAGGTCCCCAGCACCAGGAAGAGCAGGCTGATGGAGACGGCCGCTTCGCGGACTAGGTCACGGCCTTCGCCGCGCAGGCTTCTCACCGTAAGCGAGAGTGCGCCGAGCAGCAGCAGGAGGGCGCACAGGCGTCCAGGGCCCGAGAACGGGGCGATCTGGGCTTGCGTCTTGGCCCCTAAGGCGTGGCCGAAGAAGGCGGCGGTGAAGGCCAGCGCGGGGATCCAGATGCCCAGCGCCAGAAGCCCCCCCAGGCGGCGGATGCGGGTCCGGTCGGCGACGCCGGCGGCCAGCGGCTGAAACAGTCCGGCCATGAGCAGCGCCAGGAACGGATACGTCATCAGCAGATACTTGCTCTGCTTGCTTTGGGAGCAGCTCAGCAGCACGAAGGAGACGCCGAAGGCCAGCACGAAGAACCGCGTGCCCACGGACCGGTGGTGCTTGCCGCGCCAGATCTCGAAGGCCAGGGTGGGCAGGAGCAGGGACCACGGAAAGAAGTCGTGCAGCAGGTAGAGCGCGTAGCTCCACCAGGGCTGGATGTGATCCCAGGCGTGCAGCGCGCGTTCGATGTTCTGGTGCACCACCATGGCGTAGGCGTACGTCCATCCCCCTTTCAGTGCGGCGGCCACGTACCAGGGCGACAGGATGGCGAGCATCGCTAACAGGCCCCATCCCAGCCCCATCGTCCGGATGGCCTTGAGATCCCGCTGCCAGGCCAGGAACGCCAGCAGCAGCGCCCCCGAAAGGACGATGGCCAGGGGCCCCTTGGCCAACACCGCCAGGGCAAGGCTGGCATACGAGGCAAGGAACCAGCGGCCGTGCTCATGGGTACGCCGGGCGGGCGCCAGGCCGCGCATCAGCAGGTAGCCCGCGAACCAGGCGAGCCAACTCCACGCCAGCAGCACGGCGAATAGCATATCGATCTGGATGAACTGCGCCTGCCACAGCCAGATGGGGGTCGAGGCCAGGATCAAGGAGGCCAGATCGGCCACGTCCTTCTGGATAAATCGCCGGGCCCAGCGATGGAAGAGCGCCAGGAAGGCGATGGCCGAAATCACGGAAGGCAGGCGCAGCGCCCATGCGGCGACGCCCTCTGTAAAGCCCCAGCCGCCGGTCAGGTGATCGCCCGCGATGGCTGACAGCTTCATCAGCCAGTAAAAGAGAATCGGCTTTTCGGAATAGGGCAGGCCATTCAGGTAGGGCATCAGCCAGCTGCCCCGCAGCCGCATCTCCTTCACGCACTGGGCGAAATCGGGTTCGTCCGGCGCCCAGAGATCCCGCATGGCGAAGATGGCCAGCAGCAGCAGGGCGTGCAGCAGCACGATCCGGTGCGCGTGGATCCATTCGAGCGGGGTGGGGCGGGGCGTGGCGCGAGGGGTGAGGTCGGAGGGTTCCGGCTTGGTTTCCATCCCTTCATCGTCGCCCGGCCTTGGCATCAGCGCAAAGGGATCCGCGCAAAGAGGTATCCTAGAGGTTCTTCCGGAGCCGCCATGTGGACGCCCCTGCTGTTGAGCCTGTTGTGTGCTGTTCGCGCGGATGCGGATTCCGCTCGCGTCCAGTCCGATGCGAAGGCGGCCGGGCGCCAGATCGGGCAGGCTGCCAAGGCTGTCGGCAAGGTCGGCAAGAGCGCCGGAAAGCGGATCGGGAAGGGCGCCAAAGAGGGAGGCAAAGAAGTCGGCAAGGCCGCCACATCCTTTGGCCACGGGTTTCGGGATGCGGTGAAGGGGACCGGGAAGTAGCGTCGGTTCTGCGGCATCTCCGGTTCTGGTTCCCGGTTTCTGCGGCGCAGTTCGTGCTTCATGGCCGAGGCGCTACCCTGATCTGAATGGAGATCGCGGGATGATGACTCATGTGCCGTTGGCCGAGCGGATGCGCCCTCAGCGCCTTGAGGACGTCGTCGGGCAGCCGCACCTGCTGGGGCCGCGCGGCGCATTGAAGCGGCTCACGTCGGGCGGGCGTATGCCTTCGCTGGTCATGTGGGGGCCGCCCGGAACAGGCAAGACCACCATTGCCCGCCTGCTGGCGGCGGAGACGGGGCATGCGTTCCTGGAGTTCTCCGGCGTCACGGGCAGCGCGGCGGAGCTGAAGAAATACCTCATGGGCCAGCGCGAACAGCCGCTGTTTCGCAGTGTTCCGCCCGTGATCTTCCTGGATGAGATCCACCGCTTCAACAAGGCCCAGCAGGACATCCTGCTGCCCTTTCTGGAGCGCGGCGAGGCCATCCTCATCGGCGCGACCACCGAGAACCCCGCCTTCTACCTGAACCCGGCGCTGCGCAGCCGGTGCCAACTGCTCGCCCTGAAGGGTCTGGAGCCTTCAGCGATTCGACAGGTGCTGTCCAAGGCCTGGGCGCAGGAACAATCGGCAGAAGAGGCGCCCGCTGAATTGCTGGAATGGCTATCGGACTGGGCGGGCGGCGATCTGCGCGCCGGTCTCACGGGCCTGGAGACGTGGCTGAGCCTGGATCCTTCCCAGCGGGATCTGAAGGGGCTTCAGGAGGCCCTGGGAGGGCGGGTCGCCTACGATCGGGCCGACGGCCACTACGACCTCGCCAGCGCGTTCCAGAAGAGCCTGCGGGGGTCCGATCCGGATGCGGCGGTCTACTACTTGAGCCGCATGATCCGGGGTGGCGAGGATCCCCGGTTCATCGCGCGCCGTCTGATGGTCTGTGCCGCCGAGGATGTGGGAAACGCCGATCCCCAGGCCTTCATCCTCGCGGAAGCCGCCAGCCGCGCGGTGGAGCAGATCGGATGGCCCGAAGCCCGGATTCCGCTGGCGCAGGCGGTTCTGTATGTCGCCAACGCCCCCAAGAGTAATGCCACCATCCTGGCCGTGGACACCGCGATGGCGGCGCCGGACGCGCCCGTGCCCGAGAGCCTTCGCGACGCGCACACGGCCACCAGCCGCTCTGCTGGTCGGGGTGCGGGCTATTTCTACAGCCACGACGACTATCAGCGACCCCAGCTCTTCCTGCCCGAGGCCCTGCGCTCCCAGCGCTTCTTTGAGCCCCGCAGGCCCCAGGAGCGGAACTGGAAGGATCGGGTGGAGCCCGATCTCACGGGGCTATCCCTGCGATGGGAGGCCTGGTGCCAGGCACATCCACAGGGCGGCGAGCTGCCCATGGACGATTGGGCCGTCGAACTCGTGTGCAGCAAGGAGGCGCTGGCCCGGGCCGTCTCCAAGCTCGCCGCTTCCAGTCATGTGCTGGAGCGCAAGCTCGTCGCCCGGCCCAATGCGGCGGATGCGGCAGATGTGGGCGGAATGGACGGAGACGGCATAGAGCTTGTCCGTAAATAATAACTGCCCGCGCTGGGAGCGCCGGGCGAGCATGGGAAGGAAG
>DAOPYE010000076.1:0-12262 GCA_035352715.1 Holophaga sp.
GCATCCGTGCGAGAAATCGCTTCCATCCGGCAGGGTTCATGGGGTGATTATCCAGGGTCGAGCCCGGTCAGGCCACGGGGAATTTACTTCGGCAGCCCATCCGAAAGGCGTTCGCGGTGCGCCTGGTAGTCGGGCAGGATGCGCTCGTAGGGCTCGTCCATGAGGCTGGACGAGATCATGAAATCCGCAGAAGTGCGGTTGCAGGCCATGGGCAGGTTCCACACGGCGGCGATGCGCAGCAGCGCCTTCACGTCGGGATCGTGGGGCTGGGGCTCCAGGGGATCCCAGAAGAAGATCACGACATCGATGCGCCCTTCCGCGATCATGGCGCCGATCTGCTGGTCGCCGCCCAGCGGGCCGCTCTGCAGCTTGGTGATCGGCACATCCAGTTCCTTTTCCAGCAGCATGCCCGTCGTTCCGGTGGCCACAAGCTGGTGACGGGTCAACAGATCGCGGTTGAAGGCCGCCCATTGCAGCAGATCGCGCTTCTTGTTGTCGTGGGCCACCAGGGCGATGCGCTTGCGGGGCTGGATGACGGCTTCGGGGACCATGAAGACTCCTTCCAGACGAGTCTACCGATAGATGCGTGTTCGACCCGCTTTCCTTGGGGCGACTCGAGTAAAATGATTCCATTCGCGATCCTTACCATGGGGCTCTCGAACACATCCGTTGTGCCCCTTTACATCCGGGCGCGACACAATGCCAGATGAATGGACATGTGAACGTGGACTGGCGCGCATGAGGCGAGAGGAATCGATGAACGGATTTTCAAGGCTTTCCCTGGACAGGCTCCAAGGACCGACGATGTTGCAGGGCTGGTTTCCGGCCGAAGCGGACCTGCTGGCCGCTGGCATGGCGGAGGCGGGCGGCCTTGGCGTTCTGAGGGTTCCGGCCTTTCCGGATCTGTCCGCGCTGGATGAGAAGCTGAAGGCCCTGGCGGAATTCAAGGGGCGCATCGGGCTGGACATCAAGGGGCTGCTGGATCAGTTCGAGGAGGTGCTGGAGCTGGCCAAGGCACGGGGCGTCTCGTTCCTGGTGCACGGCAGCCAGATGGGCGAATCGTTCCATCACAAGCTGGAGGCCTGCGAACTGCCCCGTTTCGTGAAGGTCGAGAACCTGGAAGAGGCCCTAAAGGCCTATCGCGAAGGCGCCCAGGCCCTGGTGGTGGCGGGCCGCGAGTCCCTGCGCCAGAAGCTGGCCGAGATTCGCAAGAGCCTGCCCCTGCCGTTGTTTCCGGAGGCCTCCCATGATGCCGCTGAAGCCGCGAAATTGCTGGAGGAACCCGGCGTCATCGGCCTGGATGTGCGCTCTCCCGAGTTGATGAGGGAAGCCTGTCAGGAAAAGGTGCCCGGCTTTCCCCAGGTGCTTTCGGGGACGCTGGAAGAAGCCCTGGGTGCCGAGATCAAGCCGCTGCCCCGCCTGAAGATCCGAAACCTGGATATTCCCTATCCGATTTTCCAGGGCGGCATGGGCGTGGGGGTGTCGTGGGAAAGGCTCGCCGGGGCCGCGGCTGCCAGCGGCATCGTGGGCCTGGTTTCGGCCATCGGCACCGGGTATCGGCATCCAGACATGGTGAAGTGCGTCAATGGTCGGCCCCTGGGGCCCGACAATCTCAATAATGGTCCGGCCCTCCAGCGCATCCTGCGCGACGCCAGGAAGCTGGCCGGCCCGAAGGGCGTCATCGGCGTGAACATTCTCTGCGCCATCAACGGCTACGAGCAGGTGGTGCGGGATTCCGTCGCGGCCGGGGCGCAGATCGTGGTGTCCGGCGCGGGCCTGCCGCTGGCCCTGCCCGAATACGTGGCGGGCACGGATGCGGCCATCGTGCCCATCGTGTCCTCGGACCGCGCCTTGCGCATCATCTGCAAAAGCTGGGAGCGCAAGTACCATCGCCTGCCTGACGCGGTGATCCTGGAAGGGCCTGAGTCCGGCGGCCACCAGGGCTTCTCGGCCGAACAGTGCCTGGATGGGAGCCACAGCCTGGAAAGCCTGCTGGGCCCTGTCCTGGAAGAGCGCGATCGCTGGGGCGATTTCCCGGTGATCGTGGCGGGTGGCGTATGGGACCGTGCGGACATCGATCGGTTCATGGCCATGGGCGCAGGGGGCGTTCAGATCGCCACGCGCTTCATCGGCACCTTCGAGTGCGATGCGGACCTGGCCTTCAAGACCACGGTGCTGCGCGCCCGCAAGGAGGATATCCAGCTCGTGAAATCGCCCGTTGGCATGCCCGGTCGGGCCATTCGAACGGGCCTGCAGCGCAGCATCGAGGATGGCACGGCTCCTGGCATCGCCTGTATCGGCAACTGCGTCTCTCCCTGCGAGCACGGCCTGGGGGCCCAGAAAGCGGGCTACTGCATCGCCGATCGTCTGGAAGACGCCCGCGCGGGCAAGGTGGACACGGGCCTCTTCTTCACCGGCAGCAATGGCTGGAAGCTGCACGACTACTTGCCCGTGAGCGAGCTGGTGGAGGAACTGACCGGCGATTACGGATTGAAACGGCTGGATGCCTGATTCACGGATGACGGAACCGCGCCCCCGCGTCGCCTTCATCACGCCGCCCCTCATCAAGCCGTCGGAACCCGGGCTCTCAGCCGCGGCTGCGGCCCAGTGGTTTCGCGCGCGTGGGGTGGACGCCTGCGCCAGGGACGCCAGCATTGGCTGGTACCGGCGCGCCTTGTCGCGCGAAAACCTTGAGGCCGCGCTGGCCGACGTCGAAACTCCGGTGGAGGCCCAGGTCGAAGCCCAAGGCAAAGCTCCGGCCGGGCGCCCCAGATTCGGGCGGGGCACGCTTCAGGCCTTTCGTCTGGCCGTTCGTCAAGCCGTGCGGGATGAGGCCGCGGATGCCCCAGCCCTGCGCCGCTTCGAGGTCTATCAGCAGCGCCATGTCTACAGCTCGGCCATCAGCCATCTCGTTAACGCGTTGCGGCTGGCCTCTGCGCCGTTCCCCGGCTTCCATCTGCGTGTGGCGGATGTGGAGATTGAACACCGCCGGCCGCACAACTCCGAGGATCTGGAGGCTGTGGCGTCCGCCCCCACACCCTTCGACGCCTACTTCATCGAAGACCTGATGCCGTGGATCGAGGCGGAGGGCTTCACGCACATCGCCGTATCCCTGACCTTTCTGCATCAGGCCTTTGCGGCGTTCCGGCTGGCCGCTCTGCTGCGTGAGCGCATGCCCCACCTCCAACTGCTGCTGGGCGGCCCGCTGGTGGCGTGCTGGAGCGCGGTCGGATCCTCCCTGGACGCGTCGGTCTTCAGGCTCTTTCATCGCGTGCTGTCTTCGGGATCGGATGGGGAGATGGATGCCCTGGTCGCCGAACTTGGGGGGCATCCGGTTCTTGAAAACGATGTGCTGGCGCCGGATCTGAATGACACGGATTGGGACGCCTACCTGGTGCCCGAGCCCACGGTGCCCGTGGCCCTGGGGCGCGGATGCTATTGGCGGCGCTGCGCCTTTTGTCCCGACTACCTGCACCCCAAGTACCGGCCCTGCGGGTCCCATCGGCTGGAGGCTTGGCTGGAGGCTGTGGCGGCGCGCTTCCCCCAGGGCGCCATGCTGCACCTGACGGATTCTGCCCTGTCGCCCGCGCTGCTGGGCAGCGTCGCGGACGTGATCCACAGCCGGGGGCTGAACCTGCGCTGGCACGGCTTCGTGCGCATGGAACGGCCGTTCGCGGATCCCGGCTTCGCCCAGCGTCTGGCGGAGGGCGGCTGCGTCATGCTGCAGTGGGGACTCGAGACCGCGTCTCCCCGGCTGCTGGATCTGATGGACAAAGGCATCACCGCCGATCAAGCGCGGGCAGTGTTGCGCAGCACGGCCCGCGCGGGCATCCGCAATCACGCCTACCTGTTGTTCGGCCTTCCCACGGAGACCGACGCCGATCGCGAAGCGACGCTGGATTTCGTGCGCGAGGAGGCCGAAAGCCTGCACGATCTGAACGCTTCCATCCTGAACCTACCCCGGCGCAGCCCCATGCATGACGAGCCTGGGCGCTTCCATATCACGTCCATGAGCCCCTTTGGCTTCGAGACGGACCTTTCGCTGTACGACGATTTCCGCTGCGAAGACATCCATCCGCGCCTCGAAGCTCGGCACTGGATCGCCGGACGCTTCGCCAAGGATCCCGCCGTGAAGCGCATCCTGGGCGATCTCAACGCGCCGTTCAAGGCCAACCACGGTTGTTTTCTCCCGGATTGATCGGGGCCGCCAGCGAACTCTGTGCGCGACTTGGCGCGTCGCGGCAACCAAGGGAGTGCAGGGGGGCTTGGCCGCGCTGCACGAAGGAGTTTACATGCCGCGCATGCCCGTCCTGTTTGTTTCCCATGGATCGCCCATGCTGGCGCTGGATGCGGAATGGGGGCCCGGCGAATGGTCGAGGGTTTTGTTGAACTGGGGCTCACGCTTTGCGCCAAAGGCGATCGTCGCGATCAGCGCCCATTGGGAAAGTGATGGCGTGATCCGGGTGACAGCGTCGCCACGGCCGGGCATCCTGCACGATTTCGGAGGCTTTCCGCCCGAGCTGTACCGGCTGGATTATCCTGTGCCGGGCGATCCGGGATTAGGGGATCGCCTGGTGGCGCGTCTACGCGAAGCTGGGTTGGCGAGCGAGCCGGATGCGCAGCGCGCGCTGGATCACGGCGTCTGGGTGCCCTTGCGCGCCGCGTTCCCGGCCGCCCAGGTGCCCGTGATCCAGATCTCCCTGCCGCGGCCGCGCACACCCGCGGCGCTGGTGCGTCTGGGTCAGGCGCTCGCGTCGTTGAGGGAGGAAGGCGTGCTGCTGATGGCCAGCGGCGGGCTGGTGCACAATCTGGCGTTGCTGGACTGGGAGCATCCCGATTCCCAGGGGGTTTCCCAGGCCCACGTCCCGGTCTGGGCACAGGCCTTCGAGGCCTGGATGAGGACGGCGGTGGAGGACGGGGATCTGGAGGCCCTGCTCGCGGCGTCCCGGCAAGCGCCTTCCTACCATCTGGCCGTGCCCACAAGTGAACATCTGGATCCCCTCTACGTGGCCATCGGCGCGGCGGGGGATGATCCACCCCTCACGCTTTTCGAAGGCTGGCAGCATGGCAGCCTGTCTCTGAGGGCGTGGGTCTGGGGTGAAGCGAGGGAAGATTCCGCCTAGGCCACCGTGATGGTCGAATCGGCATACATGCCGTCGATTTGATCCTTGAATGTTTCCGCGACGACCCGGCGTTTCACCTTCAGGGAAGGTGTCAGCAGCCCGTTCTCGCAGGTCATTTCCTCGCTCAGCACGGCGATGCGTCGCACTCGTTCAAATTTGGGGCGCTTGGCGTTGATGTGCTCCACCTGTTGCATGAGCTTGGCCTTGGTCTGTGGCAGGGCCAGCAATTCCTCGTCATTGGCGAAGGCCAGATGCTGATGCTCCGCCCAGTGCCGCAGCGTCGGCAGGTGGGGCCAGATGAGCGCGCTGATGAAGTTCCGGTGATCGCCGATCAGGACGGCCTGTTCGATGTACTTGTTGGCCCGCAGCAGATTCTCGATGGGCTGGGGGGCCACGTTCTTGCCACCCGACGTGACCAGGATCTCCTTCTTGCGATCCGTGATCTTCAGGCGTCCGCCTTCATCCAGCACCCCCACGTCCCCGGTGTGGAAATAGCCTTCGGCGTCAAAGGCTTCGCGGGTCGCCTTCTCGTTGCGCCAGTAGCCCAGCATCACGTTGGGGCCGCGCACCAGGATCTCGCCGTCATCGGCAAACTTCACGTAGGGCTTGCCCTCCCAGGTCTCCCACAGCGACTGCCCCACCGTGCCTGTACGGACATCGCCGGGGCGCGTGACCGCGATGATGGGGCTGGTTTCCGTCAATCCATAGCCCTCGAAAATGGAAATGCCCACGGCCCAGAAGAACTCGTTCACCTTCGAATGGAGCGGGGCGCCCCCGGAAACGGCAATGCGCAACCTGCCGCCGGTGCCTTCGCGGACCTTGCGAAATACCAGGGCGTCGGCCACCGCAGCGGGCAGGCGGAGCCACAGGGGAGGGCGCTTGTCCCGGAATCGATAATTCGCCACTCGATGTCCAATGTGCAGGGTCCAGCCCAGCACGGCGCGCTTGAAGAAGCCGCCCACCACGGCGGTGTCGCGAATCTTGGCGTAGACCTTCTCGAAGATGCGAGGCACGGCGAGGAGGATCTGCGGACGCACCTCGATCAGATCCTGGGGAAAGGACGCGAAGCTGTCAGCGTAGTAGATGCACACACCCGTGTGGAACATGGTGAACTGTCCGGCCATGCGCTCGTAAATGTGCGAAAGGGGCAGCACGCTGAGGCAGCGCTCGCCCGCGTTGAGCTTGAAGTGGGGCAGGGCCTGGAGCATGTCGGAGACCAGGTTGCCGTGGCTCAGCATCGCCCCCTTGGGATCGCCCGTGGTGCCCGAGGTGTAGATGATCGTCAGCAGATCCGAGGGCTTGCGCTGCTCGCCCCAGGCCCGCACATCCTCGCGACGGTCCTCCAGGGTGCGCCCCTCCTGCAGAAGCTGGTCCCAGGTGATGACAGGCCCGTCGGTCGGATCGGGAACCTCGCCGTCCAGCAGCACCACGGTCTTGAGTTCTGGAAGGTTCGGCCATTCCTGCTGGATTTTCGAGAACTGCTCCAGGTTCGAGCAGAGGACCCAGGAAGCCCCGCTGTCCTTGAGGATGAAGCCCGTCAAGGCGGGGGTCATGTTGGGGTAGATGGGGATCGTCGGCAGGCCGGAGATGGCGCAGGCGAAATCCGTCACGGCCCATTCCACGCGGTTTTCCGAAAGGATCGCCACGGAATCGCTGGGGCGAAGTCCGCGCGCGTGCATCGCCAGGGCGAGGCGCTCGACCATGGCCCTGACCTCCCGATGGGAGAGGGGCACGTAGGTCCCTTCGCGTCTGCGGGCCAGGGCGTCTGGCAGATCGTGTTCAAGCGATCCGTAAAACAGTTCAGCGATGGTTTGGACCAATTACATGCTCCCGGCGGTCATGGGGACGTGGCATGGTAGCAGGTATGGCCCCCCAAACCCTGACCGAAGCCTTGCATTCATTCCATTTGGAGCAGCAGGCCCGGGGTGTTTCCAGTAATACGTTCAGGGCGCAAAAGGGCGACTTGGAAAAATTACTTGCACACGCGCTCACTGCCCATTGGGAGGGTTGGGATGTGAAGCCGCGGACCCTTCGGCGCTTTGCGCTCGAACTGGGCGAGCGGGGCCTGGATCCCGCCAGCCAGGCGCGCATCCTCAGCACCACGCGGGCCTTCTACCGCTGGTTGTTCGAGACCCAACGTATTCCGGTCAATCCCGCGTCGGGCTTGCGCAATCCCAAGCAGGCGCACAAGCTGCCCGCCTTCCTGACCGAGGATGAAAGTCGCGCGCTGCTGGATCTGCCCCCCGCCGTCGACTTCCCCAGCGCCCGCCTGCGCTGCCTGTTGGAATTGCTGTATGCCTCGGGCCTACGCGTTTCCGAACTGACCGGGCTGGATCTTCAGGATCTGCTGCCCGATCGGACCTTGCGGGTCCTTGGCAAGGGGCGCAAGGAGCGGCTCACGCCCTACCACGAAGCAGCGGCGCAGACGCTGGAGACCTACCTCGGGTTCCGCAGCGCGTTCCTGGCGGCCAAGCAACTGCCCCGCACGGCGGCGATCTTCATCAACCAGCGCGGAGGGCGCCTGACGCCCACCAGTGTGCGCACGTTCCTGGCCAGCGCCATCGAACACGCGGCCCTGCGCGCCAAGATCAGCCCCCACGCCCTTCGCCACAGCTTTGCCACCCATCTGCTGAATCACGGCATGGATCTGCGCGCGATCCAGGAGCTGCTGGGACACGCGAGCCTCAGCACGACCCAGCGCTACACGCACCTGGATCTGGAACAGCTCGCCAAGACCTATGAATCCGCGCACCCGAGGGCGAGAAAGGGCTGAACCAGGCCTACTTCAGCCGACTCTGCACGGTGTCGATTTTCTCGGAAACCTGGTTGATGCGGTGGTTCAGGGTCTCGATCTCTTTGGTCAGGTTGCGGACGGATTCCACGGACTTGGTCAAGTGATCGGCCACCACCATGAAGCCCTTGCCGTGGACGCCCACCTTGGCGGCCTCGATGCTGGCGTTGAGGGCGAGCATCTGCATGCTGCTCATGATCTGGTTGATGCGCGAAACCACGTTGCGGCTTCCGTCCAGGCTGCTGCCGATCTCACCGCGGATGGCGTTCAGAGAGGTCGTCAGATCCGTGCGCAGGCGCTCAATGTTCTCGTTCTGAACTTGCACGACCAAGCGGGACGTCAAGTGGTCCACCAACTGACAGCCGCTGCCGGCGATGAGCCGGGCGATGTCCTCGGCGATTTCTGTCTTGCCGGTCGCCTCGAAGACAAAATCGCAGGGTAGCTGACGGATCGCTTCCGCGTGGTGATCGAAGACGCGGATATCCGCGGCGCGCGCGGTCTGGATGCCGGGGGCTTCCAGGTTGGGGTCCACCACGTAGGCCACTGTTGCGATATGGCTCTCCCTTAAGAAATTGAACAGGCCCAGCCCGGTTCGGCCGCCGCCAACAATTCCGATGCTGTGGTTATTGCTGCCGTACCAGTCGCTCATGTGTGCCTCGTTGCTCCAAGCATACTTTGATCCTGTTTCCATCGGCGGATGAACGGAAACAGTGAATTTGAGATCGCCAGCCTCGGGTCGGCGAGGGCTCGTTCGGGATGGAGTATCATGATCCTTTTGCCGCCATACCCGAAAGGACGTGACGTGGAGCTGCTTGTCGATCGCATCTGCCAGGAACTCTCCCTGCCCCGATCAGGGGTGGCCGCCGTGGCAGGACTCTTGAATGAGGGCAACACGGTGCCCTTCATCGCCCGCTACCGGAAGGAAGTCACGGGAAGCCTGGACGAGGTGGCCATCCGCAACGTGGAAGACCGTCTGGCCTACTACAAGGAACTGCTGGACCGCCGCGACACGGTGTTGAAGACCATCGATAAGCAGGGTCTGTTGACGCCCGAGCTGAAGGCCCGCATCGAAGCCACCTGGGGCAAGACGGAACTGGAAGATCTCTACCTGCCCTACAAGCCCAAGAAGCGCACCAAGGCCATTGTGGCGAGAGAGCTGGGGCTGGAGCCCCTGCTGGACGCGCTGATGGCGGACGAGAGCGGCGCCGATCCGCTGATGCTGGCGGCGCCTTTCGTGAAGGAAGAAACCGAAGGCATCCAGACGGCCAGCGCCTGCGTTGAGGGGGCGGGCCACATTCTGGCCGAGCGCTTGGCGGAAGACGCCGATGTGCGCGCCTGGCTGCGCCAGGAGTTCCACGAGCATGGCGTGATGCAATCGACCCTGCGCGAAGAGCGCAAGGAGGGTCCCGAGGCCCTGCGCTTCAAGTCCTACTGGGACTTCAAGGAACCCATCCGTAAGATGCCGGGGCATCGCGTGCTGGCCCTGCGCCGTGGCGAAAAAGAAGAAATCCTGTCCGTCAAACTGCTGGTGGATCGCGATCGCTTGGTGACGGCGCTCGTCTCGAAGATCGCGGTGAATCCCAAATCCGGTTATCGCCCCAGTCTGCACGCGGTCTGCGATGACGCCTTCGATCGCCTGCTGGCGCCCACGCTGGAAACCGATGTCCGCATGGACGCCAAGAAGAAGGCGGATGCGGACGCCATCAAGGTCTTCCAGAGCAACCTCGATCATCTGCTGCTGGCGCCCCCGGCGGGCCAGCGCTGCACCCTGGGCGTGGACCCCGGCATCCGCACCGGCTGCAAGCTGGTCATCATCAACCGCCTGGGCCAGTTCATGGAGACGGCCACCATCTACCCGCTGGAGCCCAAGCGCGATATCGAAGGCAGCCGGGCGGTGCTGGAGCAGTTCGCCGCGAAGTACCCCATCGAATCCGTGGCCATCGGCAACGGCACCGGCGGGCGCGAGGCCGAAGCCATCATCAAGCAGTGGCTGCGCGATACGGGCCGCGATGGCGTGGTCTGCATCGCCGTGAGCGAGGCGGGCGCGTCTGTCTACAGCGCCTCCGACGTGGCGCGCGAGGAATTCCCCGAGCTGGATGTCACCGTGCGCGGCGCCATCAGCATTGCGCGGCGCTTCCAGGATCCGCTGGCCGAGCTGGTGAAGGTCGAGCCCAAGAGCATCGGCGTGGGCCAGTATCAGCACGACGTGAACCAGACCGCCCTCAAGAAGGGCCTGGACGAGGTGGTCGAATCCTGCGTGAACCGCGTGGGCGTGGACCTGAATTCCGCCAGCTACAAGCTGCTGCAGTACGTCGCTGGCATCGGCGAAGGTCTGGCCAAGAACATCGTCAAGCACCGCTTCGAGCACGGCGCGTTCAAGACGCGCGAGCAGTTGCTGGAAGTCTCGCGCTTTGGCGAGAAGGCCTTCACGCAGGCTGCGGGCTTCCTGCGCATCCAGGACGGCGAGAATCCTCTGGACGCCAGCGCCGTCCACCCCGAGAGCTATCCCGTGGTGCAGCGCATCTGCCAGATGACGGGCAAGACCTTGCCCGAACTGCTCGGCAACGACGCGGTGCTGGACGGTCTGGATGCCAAGCTGTTCGTGGATGAGCGGTTCGGCGTCGAGACGGTGCAGGACATCATCGCCGAGCTGAAGAAGCCCGGCCGCGACCCGCGCCAGGAGTTCAAGGCCGTGGTCTTCAAGGAAGGGGTGAACAAGCCCTCCGATCTGGAGATCGGCATGGAGCTTCAGGGCATCGTGACCAACGTGACCGACTTCGGCGCCTTCGTGGATATCGGTGTGCATCAGGATGGCTTGGTGCATCTCTCCGAGATCAGCCACACCTACGTCAAGACGGCGGCCGAGGTCCTGAGTGTCGGTCAGGCCGTGAATGTGAAGGTGCTTTCCGTGGATCTGGAGGCCAAGCGCATCGCCCTTTCCATCAAGGCGCTGCAGCCCGCTCCCGCAGGGGTGCGCCGCGACCAGCCGCGTCCCCGGCCGGAAGGCGCGCGCGGCGGCGATCGCCGTCCGGACGCGCGTCCCGCGCGGTCTGGTCCCCGGCCCGAGCATCGTCCTGGACAGCGTCCCGATCAGCGCCCGGATCAGCGCTCCGGCCAGCGCGGCGATCAACGTCCTGAACAGCGTTCTGATCAGCGGCCTGCCGCCGCTCTGCCCCGGGATCGCCGGGCGGATGCCCACGCCCACACGCGCCCCCGGCGCGAGGATTCCCGTGGCGGGAAATTCGATGGCCCCGCGCGCAAGGCTGAATCCCACGGCGCGAGCATGGACGATCTACTGGCGAAGTTCGGCAAGGGACCGCGATGAGCTGCCCCGCCCGCCTTCTGCTTCCGGCCGCGGCGGCGGTCCTCCTCGGGGTATCCCTGGGGTGCGACCGCACGATCCATGGCATCCGGAAGACGGCCTACGTGCCGACCGAGGCGGGATTGACGTTGATCTACGAGAACCCCCAGAACCTGCGGGTCGCGGCTCCGGACCAGGCCCTCGCGCGCCTGCAAGCGCGCGTGGCCTCCTCCCGCGAAGAGCTGGGGGGCACCCTCGTCCAGATGAGCTACACCGGCCTGCAGGGCCAAGTCGACAATCTCTGTCTATCGCGGAACGGTGGATGGGCCATGGTTTCGGCCAATGGCAAGGCGCGCATCCAGATCCTGCCCGAAGGTTTTCCTGATCGCGTCTCGCAATGGGCCATCGGGGATACCACCGCCCGGGTCATTGGCCGCGGCACGGTGGATCTTCCGGGGCTGCGCCTGCCCCCCGATTTCGATCGGGTGGGGGTATGGGTGGAGTTCCGCTCGCCGGAGGGGAATCGGCGGCGAACGCTTTTCCTGCCCCGCATCGGGGAGGCGGAGACCCTTGTGCATCAGGGTGGTCGCTGGATCTGCACGAACCGGTTGATCTCCAGGGGATTCACGGACGCGCCCAGCGTCAATCCAAATGAATCCGAGCGCATGAAGCGCCTGATGGAGCTTCATGAAATCGAGCGCCAGCATCCGGCGCTTCTGCAGAGGGAAGAGCCCAAGTCCGAGTGACGGGCCATTTCATCGTCCTGTCCCTCGTCCTGTTCATCGCCTGAGGGAAGCTGCTGGGATCGGGGAAGGATCGCCCCAGCCGAGAGGAAAGCCTTCAATAAAAAGCGCGGCCAAGATGTGCTCTTGGCCGCGCTTTGGGTTTCGTGCGGGAAGACTACTTGGCGCTGCCCACGAAGGGGTAGGCGCCAGGGGTCTGGGCCTGACGATCGGTCCAGCCGAGCAGGGTGCGGGCTTCGGCGGGCAGCTTGGGCTGCGTGGGAAGGCCGGGCAGTTCCTGGGCCAGTTCCAGATGTCGCATCTC
>DAOPYE010000077.1:0-11646 GCA_035352715.1 Holophaga sp.
CAATGGGACATCGGTCTGGCTGCTGCTCAGCAGGGCCGTCTGGAGATCTGCGGGCGTTGGCCCCAGATGGGTGGAGCGGTTCAGCGCGATGCTCTTGGTCGGGCTCAATTTATTGGTGGATGCGTCGCAGAAGTAGGCTTGACCATCTATCCCCAATGCCAGGCCTTCCACGGGGAAGCTCGTGAAATCCTTGTTCTCGGCTTTCAACGTGATCTGTCCCTTGCCCTTCAGGACCAGCCCCACGCCCTCATACTGCAAGAGCTGGAGATCGGATGGGGCAAGGGTGAAGCTGCCGCCACCCACGACGGGCACGCTGGCCACGTTCAGGTTCTTCAGGCTGAGCATCATGTCGCCCTTGTTCCCGTTGACGTACTGGCGGATCCAGGAGGCGTCGCCCTTCAGCGGGTTCTTGAGCCATGGCGCGCGGATCTCTACGTTCTGGTAGGTGGCCTGGTAATCGCTGCTTCCAGATTTGTGCTCGAAGTGGATGTTGCCGATGGCGACGCTTCCCTTCATGTAGCCGACCTTCCAGGGGCCTGTGTCCAGGGTGCCAAGCACGCCGTCGTTGTTTTCCAGCGTCCAGTTGGTGGGATGGGGTAGGTTGCTCCAGGTCCCCTCCGAGATACTGAAGGGCTCTGGCTTCACGCTCACGGTGCCAAGCGCGGCCCCCATCCAGGCGGGAGACCCCCCGCCTTTGGGATCGCTGCCGGTCTTGGTGGAAAGATCCAGGACAATGCCCGTGGACGAGAATGTCCATGGGGAGGTTCCAAGTCTGGTTACAGGCATGGTGAAGGGATGGTGATCCAGACCCTCCGCTGCGTACCAGTTGCCATCCAGATCCAGGGGGGATTCGGCCGTCCAGGTGGGAGGAGGATCGCCTTTGGCGACCACGACAATGTTCGAATCGATGGGCTGCAGCTTCATCTGCACCATCAGATCCTGGAGGGCACTGGGGGATGAGGCTTGACCCTGGCCCACATCACATTTGACGCTTGTGACCGTTCCCGTGAGTCCATGGCCTGCGAAGGTCAGATCGGTGGGGGTGACTTCCAGATGTCCACTTGTGACCTTGGCGCCGCTCAGCTGCCAATCGCTGAAGGTGACATTGAGCTTGGCCATCGTCGCGGTATCCGGTGCCGTTCCGCTATGCAGCGGAATTGGCATGATGCCTGATCCACTGGCCTTGCCGTTGGCGTTCTGCTTGAAGGATGAACCCAGATTCGTGATGAGGAAATCCCCGCCCTTCGTCGGGAAGTACAGACTGCATACCTGGTCGGGCTGCGCGGCCACGACTTGGTATTCGCCGTAGCCCACGACTGTGTAGGGCGGGGCGTCGTGCCTTTCGCCGATCAGTCTGCCGGAATGGCTTCGGCGCAGATTGGGAGACACAGCGGCCTTGGCGACGTCTGCCAGGGAAAGGAATGCTGGCTCTCCATGGGTCTGATTCGGATTCAGCAGACCCATGCGGAAGGGCTTTGTCTCAGCCACCTGTCGGTCCAACTTTGCGCCCGTCGTGGGGCGGGAAGTCAGGGCCCGCTCGGGTTGCATGCGCGATGGGCCCGGTTGGTTGGATTCCAGCATATTGGCCACGGTCTGGGTGAGCCGTGGAGATAGATGCAGCTCCCGGTTGGAGGCTCCAACGTTGGTTCCGTGCTGGACCAGCGAAGCCAGTTCCCCTTGGGTCAGATCAGCGGATTTGCTGGGGGCGACATAGACCTCCACCGTGACCTTGTGGCGATTCTTTCCTCCCATATCCACGGTCAGGGCGGGGGAGGTGAAGGTCTTGGTTCGTGCCGGCAGATCGTAGCAGTTGATCCCGATCTCTTTTTCGGTCAGATCCGTGCGAGCAGGTGGTTGCTCAATGGTTTGTTTATCCGCGCTGCCAATCTGACGGCCGTCCACCTTCCATATCAGGTTCACGTTTCCGCTGCCCTTGTACGTGACTGTCGCTGTGGCCGAATAGAACAGATTGCAGGACGATGCGCTGGGCAGGTGCGACTGGTCCGTTTGGAGGACTGGAGGCGGAGTGGCCATGCCCTTGGCGTGATCGATGGCCTTGCTGCGATCCGCAGCCGTCGTGCGAGTCTTGGAGATTGCTGCGGCCTTGGGCTCGCGCCTCAGATCGCCCATTTCTTTTCCCGGAGCTGGTTGCGGGCCGGATTTCGAAGTCGGCTGGGGCTGCTTGGAACCTGCATTGGCAGGGTTTGAAGGCCCCGTCTTCAGATCATCCGGCAGGTTCACGCTCACGGAGACCAGCTGAAGAGGGGCGGATACACAAGGATCCGCGCGGTCCACGACATCCCGGTTTCCGCACCAGATCATGAAGGCGCGAGACAGGACCTGATCTCCAGGGCCTTTGGCAAGGGCTGCGATGGGCGATGTCTTCCCTGATGTCGAGATCCGCGAGGGTACGACAGTCTTCGACAGGGTTGGCGAGATGGCGTCGCTTACCGTGTGCTTCCTGTCTGTGATCGTTGATCCTCTGCGGTGCAGCATCGAGAATGCGCTGCTATCGGAAGAGGATGGCGCCAGGCTGGTATGGAGATATTTCGTTATATTGGGGTCTTGCATATCGTCGCCAGATATGGCGAAGACATGGACGTTGTATCCACCCTGGTGGACGTGCGTGTAGGTATGGGTGAGCTTGCTTGTGTAGATCCCGTTGTATACCGTATTCGGATTTATGACCTTGGGCGATGAAGGGCGTCCATAGAAGGGCACTACCGTGCCATCGCCCCAGTCCACGAACACATTGCTGAAGAAAACTTCGCCGACCTTCTGGCCGTCCTTTTGCCATCCCCGGATCGGAATCAGGCTGTAGGGCATGCGCGTAGTGAGATCGAAATCCCCCGAAAGCATGACTTGGTCGCCTGGATGGACGATCTCTTGAATGGCCGGTTGGCCCTGGGCGGTGCTGCTGGTTTTGTCCAGGGTAATGACGACATTTTTGTTGTTAAGCTTGGATGTGCTGGCGCAGCCCGTGTCGTTGTTGATGCCCGTGGCGGTGTCAGGCCGGTTGATGGGCATGGGATCCGCCTGCATGACCATGACCGGAACGTTGTGGTAGACCGCTGTCTGAACGGGCGTTTTGATCCCATTGCTGGGGAGCGTGATGGATCCGCGGGTGCTCTGGATGGATTCAGGCGCGGTGGATGAAGGTGCGGTCTGAAGTGCTGCAGGTGTTAAGCCCGTGGATGATCTGGCGCCGATCTTCTGCGTCGGGGGGGGGACACGCGAAGCCGTGCGATCGCCAAGCTGGGTTATTAAGCGATCGCTTGTGCGCGAGGTGCCGCCTGCATCGGTTTGGGGTAAGCCTCGCTTGATCCCCGAGACCCGTGTGGGTGCGCTTTTGGTGGTGACTGTTTGCGCTGTTGGTGTGTCGGATGCTTGCGAGGCCTTGGTCGGCGCATCTGTCTCCCAGGTCACGCAAGGCATATTTCGATAGCCCGAAACCTGCCAGATGATGGCCGCCTTGCCCTGGAGCTCGGGAGGGATCGCGATATCGGGTTCCAGGGCCGCCTGGCTCTTTTCTGGGCTGGATACCGTTTCGGAAGGTCCATTGGCTACCGTTTGAGGGGGTTGGCTTGTTGGGGCGTCAGGTCGCTTCCACTTACCACCGCGTCGACTTGTCGAAGTCGAACTTCCACCTGCCGAGTTATTGCCTGTCTTGCTGGGTGACGTCGTGCTATCGGCGTTGCGGCCCAGATCCTGCTCGAACTGCGGCGGCACATCGTAGAAATGCTGTTTGCCCGGAACGCGGACTGTCTTGAGAAACTTTCCCGTATTGCCTGCATAAAACTTCAGTTCGAAGTAGTCCGCCCCGCTGGGGCTGTCTTCCTTCCATGCAAACTGCGTGGTGTCCTGAAGGTAGGGAATAATGTCTGCTTTTTCTTTGAACTCGGCAGGACCATCCCCCTTGAGGGTGTACTTGGGCAAAATATTTCCGTAATGATGAGATATGTGCTGGACGCTCGGCGTCTTCATATCCTTGCAGTCCGGCGTTCCGTCCTTGCCCTTCTTCCGGTCATGCACGACGATGGCGCGGCCGATGCCATCTGCGGCCACGGCCACGCGGGCGGCGCCTGGATTGAACCTGGGAATCTCAGCAAGGGCGATGGATTTGGCCAGCGGGCCAATGGCGCCGACGATCTTTATGGGTGATCGCTTCTCGTCGGGCTTGGTGTCTTGCCTAGAACCACGGCCTGTGACTGCGTCTTTGATCAGAACTGCCTTTTGGTTTGGGACGGATTTGTCTGGCGAAACCTTATCCAACAAGCTCTTTGCCGGTGAGGCCTTGCCCCGCAAAGCGATTCCCTCAGAACCCACTTTGGTTGATGCATTGCCCGGCGCAAGGATTTCCAGATGGACACCGCCTGGCGGGTTGCCGATGAGCGGGCCACCCCCCATCTTCCGTCTGGTCTGGAACGTCCGATTTCCCGCCTGGGCGGTGGGTGCGATGAAGACCTTCACGACGGCCTTGTCGGGCGCGATGATGCGCGGAGCGCCGAGCATGGCCACGTCCTTGCCCAGATCCAGCTTCATATCGGGTGTGAAGTTCGCGCCGCTCAGAATCAATTCCACTTCGTCGCCGGGTTTGGCGCTGGCTGGGCTGACGCTCTTTACGATGGGGCCCAGCTCTCCGCCAGCCTTCACGCTGTAGCGCAGCGCGGGAACCTGGAAAGCCAGCTTGGGCTGCAGCACCTTCAGCGTGAGCGTGTGGTCGCCCAGCGCGCTCGTGGGCAGATCCAGGTGTGCGTCCCCCGCATCCTGGCTGGCGATCGTTAGGGAGCCCGGAGCGTCTTTGCGAAGGGATGCGTCAGCGAGACGAGGCGATGCATTGGCCATACGACTCGTGATGGATCCGCCCAGCTTGAGTTTGAAAGCGGGCTGGGCTTGGCCATCCAGGACCCACTGGGCCTGGAGCTCGCCGCTACCGTCGAATTTGAGATCGACGAAAGCTGAGAGCTTGTCGGCCTTGGTGACGGCGCGCTCTGTGTGGCCGTCTTCCCAGCGAGGCGAAACGAGAGAAAGGGCCAGCAGCCCATCGCGCCGCGATGGTGTCGGTACCCGGTTGGTAGTTGTCGCGGTTGTGGTTATGGACCCGCCCACATTGAGCGTCAGCTTGAATTCGCGCGGCGTGTCCGCAAGATCCCTCGCCGTCACCGTGTACGTGCCCGGTTGGGTGTAAGTGTGACTGACACCTTGCTCTTTCCCTGGAGTCGTCACGGTGCTTACGGCAAGGTTTCGTGCCGGTCTTGTCGCCTTAATATCCCCTGCGGAACTCGCCGAATTCGTGGCGCTCATGGGCGCGCTGCCATCGCCAAAATCCCATGTGATGGTCTTGCCCAGGGCAGCCTCCAGGCGCAGGGTCACGGGGGATCCCGGTTTCACGACGGGCGCGATCGATAGTTCCGATGCCGATGGTGTCACGATGCGTCGCGGTTCTGCGATGGTGACGACTTGATCCGCCGATCCGCCGCCGACGGCCTTCACCGTGAAGGACCCCGCGCTGCGGTAGACATGGGCGATGCTGCTTCCGCCGATGACAGCAGGGGTTCCATCACCAAAATCCCATGTGATGGATTTATCCCTCTTCCCGGAAATATGGAAGGATGTCGGAGCATCAACCCTGGCTCGCAGTGTGTCGAGGCTGATGGATGGAGCTCCCGTTGTGGTGGCAGGTCTGATCGAGACATGCTGAATCGGCGGCACGGCGGCCACGATCAGGAGTTGAGCGAAGGGTGTGAGGGCAGAGCAGCGCATCATTCACCTCTTCAATTGAGACCGGACCGTCGTTTTCGCGCGGGCAGGATGTCCAGACGGGCGCTGCCTTCGGGGCCACCTTTCCCGCGCGAGCTGCGCAGGATGCGCGTGCCGGGTTTGGCGCTGGGGGCAACGAAAACCTTCACGAGTGCCGTCTCGGGTCCGATCAGGCGCAGGCCCTCCACCACCGACATATCGTGGCCCAGGTGCAGCTCCATGTCCGCCGTGAGGCGCGAACCCGATATCTGAAGTTCCACCTCTTCGCCCGCGCGAATGCGGCGGGGCAGGACGGTCTTGAGCACGGGGCCTTCGGGATCCTTGCCCAGGGTGACGAAATAGCGAATCACCGGGACTTCGAAGGAAATCCCGGGCTGAAGCACGCGCAGGCTGACGATGTGTTCGCCGGGAATGCCCGTGGGCAGGGAGAGCAGGGGGCCTCCAGGCGTCGTCTGTCCGCTCACGAGGGTCAGATGCTTGGCGAAGGTGAGCTGCTGGGAAACGCTACGGAACAGCACGCCATCCACCATCCACTGGGCCTGAAAGAGTCCCGTGCCTTCGTATTTCAGATCCGCGTACGCGGCCAGCCCCGTTTCATTCTGAGCCACGGTGCGCCGCACCAGACCGTCCTCCCAGCGCAGGCTCAGGAAGGAGACGCTGAAGGGCGCGCTGGGGCCGCTGGCGCCCACGACAATCTGTGTCGTGAAGGAATGTTCGTCCTGGAAATCCATGGCCTTCACCAGGTACGTGCCCTGGCGCGCATAGGTGTGCGTGACCTGGAGCGGGGCGCCGTCCGCGAGTGAGGTGCCGTCACCGAAATTCCAGTTGACGGCGGAACCCAGGAAGGATTGGGCGGTGAAGATGACTGGCTGATTGATATTGGGTGCGGTGGGCTTGAAGGCGATGGATCGTGGCTCCACCACGCGGATGGAGCGCTGGACGGTGGTGCCTCCTGCGGCCAGGCTCATCTGGTACGTCGCGCGCACGATGAAGGAACCAGCGGTCAAGAAGGTGTGCGTGGCCACCGTGCCGCCGGGGCTGGGCGTGGACCCGTCGCCGAAATCCCAGGTCACGGCGGCGGGCATGACGCCGCTGAGGGTGAAAGTGTTCACGACGCTCACTCGCGGCTGGGCGGGGTTCACGTTGATGATGGCCTGGGCGCTAAGGCTGGGGGCGGCGAGGAAGGCAAGGATGAGGCAAGCGGGGACAAGCAGCAGCTTTCGCATGGATTCTCCGATCAGAACGAGAAGTTCAGCGTCAGCGAGGCACGGCGGTCGGCCTCGGGCAGGAGCTGGGACTGGGTGTAGCGGAAACGCAGGGCGAGGATGGCCTGTCCACGGTGAAAGGCCTGATCCAGGAACGAACTGAGGTGGTACTGCAGGGCGGCGTCTGCATTGGTGCTGGTGATGGCATCCATGCCGCCGGATTCGGTTCGGTTGTAGCCGCCGTTCAAGGCCAGGATCAATCGTTTCTGGATCAGGGTGATTTCACTGTTCAGGAAGAGGCTCGCCACCTTGCTGTCCGCGCCCGTTCCATCCTCCTTGCTGCAGGAGTAGGAAACCGTCGGAGCGATCCGGAATCGCTCGGGAACCAGGAAGGAACCGCCCAGGATCGCCGTGGTGCTGCGCCCCGTGCTGGCATAGGCGCCTGTGCCTTCGATGCGATCAAACTGGACATTGAATGTCAAAGCGCTATTCGGATTCATGGCCCAGTCGAATCCGGTGAAGATTCCCGAATGCTGACTGTTGGCGAATAGCACCTGGTAGCCGTCGGATTCGGCGGACGTCTGCTTGGCGTGGCTCAATCCGGCTTTTACGGTGAATCCTGGTCTCGCCATCCACTGCGTTTCCATGTTCTGCGTATCGCTGGTGGCCTTCGTTTCCAGCGGGTTGCCATCGGGGTTGTTGCGCTCGGAAACGGCGCTGGCGTTGATCGCCCAGGAAGGGCTGAGGCTTACTGTGAAACCTCCATCCATGGCGCGGCGATCGCCTTCCGTTGTCGCGTAGCCCAGCGTTCCGAAGTCGCGTCCGACCTGCCGGTACGAGGCTCGGGCGCTGTAGCTCGTATCGTTCCACGCACAGCCCAAGCGCCAGGCCTGGTCGTTCACTTTGCCGGTGGTGTCGTCCAGATCCTTGTCATAACTGGAACGGGCGTATTCCCCATTGAGGTTCAGGCGGTGTTGCAGCAGGTCCGCTTCCATCGTCATGGCGCCCGTGCTGCCTTCGCGGCGCGTCATGAGGTTGGAGAAGCCCACGTTCACGCCCTGCGCGGGATCGTCGCGGCCGGTGAGGAAGACAAACTTCGTTTTCACCTGGCCTTCATGGAAGAGGTATCCCAGGGCACCGCCAAAGAGTTCCGTGCCCTTCTCGGGCCAGATCAGGCCCTTGAATTCGCCCAGTTGCTCGGTGCCGACGGCGAAGAGGTGGGCATAGAACGTGTGGTCATCGTATTTGTAGTCCATGCCCCGGCGACCTGATCCGCCCACCGTGAATTCGGATTCCTGCAGCGCCATGTCGCCGATCTGCGCCTGGTGATCGCGAAACGCCCAGATGCCGTGAAGTTCGCCCACGTTCCAGTGGGGCTGTCCATCGGCGACCTGGTTCTGGTAGGCCACGCGCGTGCTGAAGGCGAGGTGATGCTCGCCCGCTTCCACCTCATAGCCCAGGCCCACCTGACCGTTGGCGGAGAAGGTGCGCTCCGTGTCGAGCTTGTCGGAGCGATAGATCACCTGCTCCAGGCTGGCGTCCAGGTGGAAGGGCACCTTCTGGCGGATGGAGCTGGTCTTGCCGGGGGTCGCTGCGGACACTTCGGTGCTCAGCTCCAGATTAGAGATGGCCGTGGGCGCATCTTCGGGCAGGTAGGCCACGCCCTGGGTTCCCTTGAAGGCTAGGTAGTACTGGATCGCCCGGCCGCCGATCTCGTCGGATGGCAGTTCTGCCGCCCACTCGCCGCCCTCTCCCTTGGAACGCAGGGGCAGGCTGCAGAACTCATCCTCGCCCAGGGCGCGGTAGAAGACCATGGCCCACTGCAGGCCTGCCGCGGCTTTCAGGCTGAACCTTACGGGTTCTCCGGGCTTGGAGGGCGCACGCGCATCCAGAAGCGCCGGGCCTTGGCTCGGGCCTTGAGATGGGCCTTGAGTTGGGCCTTGAGGCGTCGGAGGCGCCTGGGCTGCGCGGATTCCTGTCGGTGCGAGCAGGGCGACCAGCGCAGGGACGAGGGCCGCAGGGGAGCATTGGGATGACTTGGGCATGGGAACCTCTCATGCAGAAAAGGCAGAGCACAGCCTGGGCCGCAGGGCCCAGGCCGGAATTTCATAGGGTGCTGTCCCATCCTCGAACAGGTGGTTTCGCGTAGGCCGACCGGTTCCGATCTTTCCCTTCAACCAGTCCTAATGCGTATCCACGCAGAGGGCGGACACGTTGCCATGGCTGGCGCCGCTGAGCAGGGGCAAGGTCGTGGGTGCGTTGTTCTTCCACAGCGTGGGGACATTGGTCAGCAGGGCACTTCCCGTGAGGTAAATATCCGATCCCGAGACGGCCACGCCGGAGATGGACGCGCCGATATCGCTTTGCGTGCTGCCATCCCAGAAGAAGCCGTTGCAAGTATTGCCATCGCTTCCAATGGTGCCCGCTGCCAGCGTCTTGCCGCCCTGCACCCACAGCCCCTTGACTATGGAGATGGAAGGGGTTGAGAACAGCTTCTGTTCGCTTCCATCGGGCCTCCAGGTCACGATATCGACGCTTGAAGCCCCGGTTTGATAGGTAAAGCCACCCATCCTGATTTCCGAGCCCACGGTAATGATGCACGAGGCGCAGCTCAGATTGGCCGTTCCCAGCAGGGTGTCCTGACCGTTCTTCCAGTAGATGGCTTGGGCGTTGTCCATGCTGCCCTCTTTCGTGACCGCGCCCGAGACATAGACATCCTGTCCCACCAGTGCGATGCCCGTGGCGATGGCGCTCTTCAGTGGCGTCATGGAAGTCACGTTCAGCTTGGTGCCGATTCCGTTCTTCCAGAGCTTGGCGCCCGTCGCATCGTCTCCCACAACGTAGACATCGCCCGTGCTGGAGACGGCGATGGCGTTGGCCCGTCCACTGGCCGAGAGTGGAACAGGTGTGCCGTTCTTCCAGTAGAGGGCGGCGTTTGGGTTGTTGCCGAACTGGTTGCCCACGACATAGACATCGCCCTTGGAAACCGTGATGGCCGTGGCTCCGAATCCACCGCTGACGCCCGGATCGAGCTTCACGGGTCGGCCGTTCTTCCAATAGACGGCCGTGTTATCCATGCCGGTGCCCCACTGGTATCCCGCTACGTAGACATCGGTGACGGTGGTGGGTGTCGAAGGCGTGGCTGGTGTGGATACGGTCGCCTGGGGGGCAGAACCCGATCCGCCGCCGCAGGCCGAGAGCAGGGCGAATGCGGTGGCTGTGATCCATAAGGAAATACGTCTGGATGGATGCATGAAAACTCCTTGCGCTTCAGATGGGGCGCCCCTGGTCTGCCATGAGGCCGCGCCCTGGGTGCCGCTTGTGCCGCCTTAGCGGGGCACGACGCAGATGGCGTAGGCTTCGGAATCGCTCTTCGAGAGCTGCGTTTCGATGCCGTTTTTCCAGTAGATGGCGTTGCTGCTGCTGTTCGCACCCGAACCGCTGGTGTAGGCGCCTGTGGCGTAGATGACATCGCCCTGCTTGGTGCTGCGTATCGCCAGGCCACGGATGACGCCCTTGCGCGATGCATCCGACGTGGTGAAGAAAAGGCTGCCGTTCTTCCAGATGACGCCCTTATCGTCGGCATGGCCAGCGGCGTAGACATCGCCATTTGATACGGCCAGGGCATAGGCATCCAGGTTGCTCGCGCCGTTTGCGCTCAGGCTGGCGCTCTGCTGGTTCACCCAGCTCACGGCATTGTTTTTGCCATTGCCCAGCAGCTTGAAACCTGCGCAGACCACGTCGCTGCCCTTCAATCCGATGCCGCGGACTTCGGTGTTGACGGTGCCGTCAGAGAGGTAAGGCATGGTGGCGCCGCTTTGCCAGACCGCAGCGATCTCTTTTCCTGATCCATCGATGAAATATCCACCGGCGTAGACGGTGTTGCCCGATACGCTCACGGTATAGGCGCAGGATTCGGTGGCGCCGCTCAGCAATAGGGGAACGCCATCGGTCCAGAGCACGGCCTGTTTCCCGTAATGACCAACGGTGTAGACCTTGCCATTGGCGGTCGCGGTGCCGTAGGCGAACGAAGCGGTTTTAGCGGGCACATTCGGATCGGGAGAGGGCAGCAATGTTGACGTTCCATTGATCCATTGGATGGCGTGGATCACGCCGTTTTGATCGCTGAATCCGGAGACGGCGACCTTGCCTTGGCTCACGGCGATGCCCGTGGCGATGCCGCTGCCAAGATGCGTCGCGTTGCCGTTGAACCAATACGTGGCCTGGGTGTCGCTGCCCACGACTTCCGCTCCCGCAACGTATACGTCCTCAGTGCTGGTGACCAGATTGGTGGAGGTGGTGTTCTTGTTATCATCCGTCGCGGACGAGCCGCCGCAGGCTGTTAGCAGAGCGAGGGCTGAGGCTGAGATGCAAAGGGTAAGGTGGCGCATGGCTCTCCTTTGGGATGCTGTCCGAGGAGCGTACGGCGATCCTGGCCTGGCCTACGACCAGTTGCGCATTTCCGCTCGACCAGTTGTGGTGCGACGTTCTTCTTCCTCTGCTCAGTGCGAGTACAGGCAGACGGCGTTGGCGATGGCTGGGTTCTTTCCATCCGTAAGCGGTTTGGAAACGCCGTTCTTCCAGAGCAGGGCCTTTTTCCCGGAAGAGCCCACGGTGTAGATCTAAGGTTCTTCGCTGAAAGCTGTGGGTAAGGGTTTTCCGTGGATGCGGTTCCAGGTCC
>DAOPYE010000078.1:0-6499 GCA_035352715.1 Holophaga sp.
CAGGCTGCGGGGTCGACCCAGCCCCCAGGCCAGGTGCAGTTCCAGGCGGTGGACCAGGATGCGTCGGGTGGCGAGGCGACGGAAGGCCTGCTCCACCCGGGGCGCCAGGGCCAGGGGCGCCTGGGCCAGATCCTCGGGGTCCGCAAGCCAGCGATGGGGTACGCCGTCCACATCCCACCAGCGCAGGCAGAGGAAACGCGGCGAGCGCCCCTCGGACCAGAGCCGCTCCAGGCACCAGGAGCCCAGGAAGACCTCCTCGGGCAGGCGCGGCGGCTCCAGGCGCCAGCCGTGGCGGGATTCGCCGGGCAGATCGGAGAGCAGCGGCAGGCGGGGATGATCCTCGCCCCGGGATTGGGCCAGCACCTTGCGAGCATCGGATTCCGGCAGGATCTGGCTCAGCACGGGCAGCGGCATGGGCTGAAGATCGCCCAGAAGGTGCAGCCCCAAGCGATGGAAGCGCCAGCGCAGGCGGGGGCTCAGATCGGGCAGCTGGCGCAGGGGATGGGGCGCGAGAAAGGGGACCTCGAAGCCATCCTCCACCCGCTCAAGCTCCCGTTCGAGGCGCGAGGCCAGACGGGCGGCCGTGGCGCTGCCGGAGAGCCCCCCATGGCTGATCCAGCCGATCCCCGTGGCCAATTCCCGACGGATGCGCCGCGCCGCGTCCTGGGCGGGACCAAAGAGCCCTTCCGTGCCCTTCAGTTCGACCAGCGCCTCTCCCATGCGGCCCAATTGCCCCTGGGGCGACCAGCGGGTGAGGAAATCCCCCAGGCAGCCCTGGGCCTCCCACCACGTCTGGGGTTCGGGATCCAATAGCCTCAGGCCCGGAAGACACCGCAGGGCATGATCCATGGGATCCCCGGGGCGAAGGCCCTCGCGTTTGGCGAGCCGGTTCACCAGCCACAGGCAGGGAAGCTTGCCCCCGTCGGCACTCACGAAGGCCAGCGGGCGATCCCGCAGCCCGGGCTCCCGCTGGCAGGCGAGCTGGAATGGCATTTCGGGTACCCATAGCGCCAACATGGCAGACCTCCGGCAGACCAAGGCCAAAAGGGGGACGCCCATCGGTTCAGGTCAGGGTATTGAATATACGAAAAAAATACGAACAAGCAAGGGCGAACCGAAGACGCATTCCCCGCTGCAGGAAGCGGATCCGCCTAACCCCGCTTGCGCTGGTGGGGGTACAGCGCGGGCCACAGCAGGCTCAGGCCTTCGTGAACGAGGACGGGCAGCACGGGGCGGCCACCGCCGTCCAGCCACAGGCGTTCCGCGCGCCGGAAAACGGCCATGATCGCGGCGGCTTCGAATTCGGCGCTGCGCTCGCCCGCGGGACCGGCCGCGCTGTACCGGCGGAAGTGGGCGGCAAAGAGATCCTGGTATTCCTGATCCAGCTCCATGCGCCGCGCGCGCAGGCGCGGATGGGCGTGGATGACGGACAGGCGGCGCAGCCAGTGTTCGCGCTCTTCCTCCTGCAATCGCGCGAGGCTCAGGCAGGCTTCTCCCAAACCCGCACGATCCAGCATTTCCGTCAGGGATTCCAGGATCTCGCCGTGTTCGGGGAAGAAGACATCCTCGGGCTGCGCCAGACGCCCCAGCAGGCGCAGATCGTAGCGGACTTCCCGCGCCAGATCCTGCGTGGACATGGCCTCCGCACCCCAGATATCCATCCGGTCCATCACCCGCTCCAACAGCGCCCGCTGCTGGAGCCGCTGCCGATCCTGGCGTCGCTCGCTCATCACTTCATCCTGCCACGGCCGGATATGCTGTGCGTTTGCCATCAGAAGCAGCAAGGGAAAAATCATGGCCAAACGCATCGAACCGGTTCGCAAATCCGTGAAGGAGATCCTGGAGGATCTGCTTGATGGCCATCGCGAAGCTGCTTTCACAGGTCCCGCGTCGGCCTTGAAATACCTGAACCGCGCCATGGAAGGCCAACAGAACCTGCCGAACGCCGTGAAGGCCATCGCCTTCGACCGGATGGCCGAGGCCAAGGCCGAGTTGCAGGACTGGGAAGGCGTGGAGCAGGCGGTCCAGGGATTTCTCGCCAATCTGGCAGAGCTGGAGGCCGCCCTGGGACACGGGTTCCGCGCGACGCTGGAGGCGACCACCGCCCTGGAGCGGGGCGTTCAGGCGAGAAGCGAGCAGGGGGATTTCCACGGTGCCCTGGAACTCTGCGAACGCGCCATTGCACTGGATCTGGGAGCCCATTGGCAGGCTAAGCGCGACAGCCTTGAATGGGCGCGCTGAACCAATATGCCAGGGCGCGCTCCATCACCTGGAAGCGCGCCCTGACCTAGAAATGCAACATCTTTTCAAGATTTCAAGCTGTCGGGATGTCATTGCCTTTGCGCGGGGTTCCATCGTTCACCGCGCCATTCATCGCGGAGCCGTCAGTTCTCGGGCTTCAACGAATTCGGGCTTGTGCAGGTAAGGCCTCGTGCTCACTTGGAAACCAGCCACTTCGGGCATCCAGATCTGGGAGAGGTGGTACTGCCCTTGAGCCACATCAAAGACCAGGAAGGAACTCGCGGAAATGGGCCGAATCCCGTTGCCCGGGCGCGACAGGACCTGCATGGCCATGAGGTGCCGGCCATTCTGGGACAAGGTCAGGGACTGGGTCCCGGATGTGCGCAGCGAAACCGTGTAGGCCGCGGGTTGGTAGACAGCCTTTCCAATGGAGAACTCGAATGGAATGTCGATCTGGGCATCCACGGAGCCCGTCTGCGCCACGGCCGTCGGGGCCAAGGCCGCAGCCATGGAAAAGACAACGGCGGAAGAAAAGGTTCGGAGTCTCATGTCGTCCCTCCTTTGGGGCTGTTGAGACTTGTTGGATGACGACACAAAATGCATGTTACAGCTGGAATAACCGTTCATCCAGCATCCGAAAATCAGCTCATGACGCATGACTTCCCATCACACGGAATGCTTACCAAAACCGTGCCTCCGGTGTCACATTGAAGAATGTTTTGAACCCAATAGGCAGAGGCGATGCGATGAGGAAAGCATGGAAATCATCGACGCTGGTGGTGGCCCTTTCGCAAGTGGGAGGAACGCTGCAAGCCCAAGTCCCCACGACCCCGGAACAGATCCAAGCCCTGCTGCGGGACGTGATCCGAAACCATCGCAAGCAGGCCAGCCAGTTCACGGAGTACACCGCGGACCGGACGGTGACCTGCCGCGACGTGGACTGGAAAGGAACGCCCGTCTATGAGACCTCGGTTTCCGAGCACTACCAGAGCTGGAACCGCAATCTGGATGTCATCCTCAGCCGAAATGGCAAGCCCCGGTCGGAATCGCAGATCCAGAGGGACCGGGAAGAAGCGGCTCGCTTCATGGAAGTCGATATGAAGGAGAAACCACAGTCCCTCGAAGCTGAAGGCCCTGAATACGCCAGCCACAAGGGGGCCTTCTCCATGAGCATCTATCGGATCTACCGAAATGCGATCTTCAGCAATCCGCGGATGGAAATGCTGGATGGACGCCCCACGATCGTCATGGACTTCGCCCCCGGCAAGACAGCCACGAGCGCTGACATCGCGCCGGTGAACCGCCTCAGTGGCTCCGTGTGGATCGATGCCGCCGATCGCATCACCGCCAAGCTCACCGCGCGCGTGGCCCCCGCGTTCGCGGAATCAGCGAAACCGCCCATCAACCCCGCCCGCAAGAACGAACCCGTCTACGTACAGGTCTTCACCCGCTTGAAGGATGGCGTCTGGCTGGGCAGCTACACGCGCCTGAATCCATCCACCTACCCGAAATACTTCAGCGACGAAACCTACGACTGGGTCGTGGAAAGCGGCAACTACCGCCGCTTTGGCGCCGAACCCGCCGTGCTGAAGCCCATGGATCGCAAGACACGAATCCAGTCCTGAAGCTGCGCCTTGGGCATCGGCGGATTTTGATCCGCCGATGCCCAAGGATTGCCCACGAATCGTCAGCGCCCAATCGGCGCGATGCTCAACAGCTATTCAGCCATCTCCACCGCCTCATGTTTGTGAACATTGGCGCGCGTACTCACCTGGTAGCCATCCACTTCGGGCAACCAGACCTCGGAAAGATAGTGCTGACGGCCCACCAGATCAAATACGAGCGAGGCCTTGGGCACCGGGGACTGGCGGGCGAGGCGCGTCAGCACCTGCATGGAAACCAAGTGCTTTCCATCCTTGAACAGATTCATCACCTGAGCGTTTGTGGACCGGTACGTGATGGTATAGGTTCCGGCTGGATAGAGCTGCTTGCCCACCATGAAGGCAAAGGGAATCGTCGTCTGGGAGTCGACAGAGCCTGTTTGAGCCAGCGCGCAGGGCGACAGAATGGCCGCTGCGGAGAAAACGACGGTGCAAGCCAGCGAGTTCAATCTCATGTGTCCCTCCTCTGGGATGTTGAGTGTTTGATGCGGGCTTTAAAATAATGTTTCCACCAATCTCTACCACCGTTTTTTTATCACCACATAACTGATGTCATCCCGTTGTGGGGCGAACGCGTGGACACATGTCGCCAGCGCAGCACAGATCTGGACGGCGGATTCATGCTTGGCGTCCCGGAGGGCGGGTTCAAGCCCCCGCGTGAAGAATTCCCCATCCGCGTGTTCCAACAGGCCATCGGAATAGAGCAGCAGGATGTCGCCCGCGCCCATCAACGTCAGCCGGTTCATGATGAAGGCGTTTCGGGGAGGCAGAGGGCTGTGAAGCCTTGAAGCATCGATGCGGACCCTGGAAGGAAGCATCCCCAGAGGGGTGCTGCTGGTCCAATTCGCGTCATTCATCTCCATCAGCCTGTCGTAGTGGTTCGAAAAGACCATCGGCGGGGGATGTCCCGCTGAAAGGAAATGGAACTGACCATCTTCCGAGATTTCCCCGTAGATCATGGTGATGTATTTGGATCGACCAACGGTCCGGTAGAAGCCATCGTTGAGATTCTCGAAAAGCTCGCTCGTGATGCAGCCGTGGGCGTCCAGTTCATAGGGAAGGCAGGAGACGAAGGCCTGGTGCAGCATGGCCACCAGCAAGGCATCCGTGCGCTGGTGCCCCGAGGCATCGGCGATGAGCACTCCCGCTCGGTAGTGGCTCTCCTCCAGGCGATCGATGATCTCGGGCCGATCCAGGCGCGCCCTTTGGATGCGAGCTTCCAGATCGAACATCGTATTGAAATCCACGTATACGATGTGATCCCCACCGCAGCCCCCGATGAGGGGCAGTTCCAACCCGGCCACATCCATCCGGGTCAGGCGCGGAACTTCGCCGGAGGATGGGTGCATCTCCCGAACCAGATCTTCGAGATGGCGCATCTCCTTGTTCAATCTCTGGATTGGACCGATCACCTTGCTGTCCATGAGCGGCGTCTCCCAGGAATGGCCTTCCAGTCGGGGTCCGTGCATTCAGGACACGAATTCCGATTTATCGGCTTGGATGCGCTGACACCAGATACGTTCCAAATGTCATAGCAACATCAACTTCCATTCAAATGCGACATAAGTAAAAGAACGTGGCGATGATCTGGATAGAATCAATTCATCCAACGACACCCAGAGGAACCGTCTTGAGAAAAATTGCCATCATGCCCGCCGTGACCCTGTGCTTTTTCACGGCATCTCAGATCGTCGCCCTTGCGGCGAACGAACCCGCCAAGCCCAATATCCAGGCGCTGCTTGAGCAAGCCATGGCGAACCAGAGACGCAACGACGGCCAGCTCACGGAATACACATCTGAATGCAAAGAAACATTTCGACATCGCAACTGGCGGGGCGCGTGGGTCGAGACGATCACCCGCTCCGAGCACTACCAGAGCTGGACCCATAATCAGGAAGTGATCCTGAGTCAGGACGGAAAACCCGTTTCCCCCGAGAAGATCCAGAAACAACGCGAAGCGGCCGCGCGATTCATGGAAGTGGATATGAAGACCAAGCCCGCTGCTGCGGACCTCAAGAGCATTGAATACATGTCTCAGCGGGGATATTTCCGATTCAGCCTCTACCATATCTACTGGCAATCAGTCTTTGGTCCATCCAGGCGCGAGTCCATGGATGGGCGCGCCTGCATCCGATTGGACTTCGCGCCACCGGCGACCCCCCATCGCCCCGCCCGGGCGACGGATTTCCTCAGCGGCACCGCCTGGATCGATGAGGCCGAGCACATGACGGTCCGGATCGTCGCGCGCGTGGCCCCCGCTTATCAAGCCAATCTCAAGGGCCCCGCGAAAGACGCGCCCGTCTTCGAACAAGCCTACGCGCGGCTGAAGGATGGCAGCTGGCACGCCACCTACATGCGCCTGAACCCGGCCGTGCATCCCGCCTATTTTGCGAACGAGCGCTACGACTGGATCATTGAACACAACAGCTTCCAACAGTTCGGGACGGATCCCGCGCAGCTTGAAGCCCTGGGGCCCGAAAAGCGCTGAAGCGCTACTTGAACAGTTCCTTCAGCACGCGTCCCTGCACGCCGGGCAGCGGAAAGCCCAGCATGTTCGCGATGGTGACGGGCAGATCGATCAGCTCGCCCCCCTTGGG
>DAOPYE010000078.1:6599-11510 GCA_035352715.1 Holophaga sp.
CAGCACGGCCTTCACCTTGGCCACGGTATCGGCGTCATCGGCGTAGCCCGCGCCAAAGCCCTTGCCGCCCACACCGCTCCAGACCATTGGCGTAAACGCGTCGTGCCACCCGGCCTCATCCGTATTCCCCAGCAGGGCCAGCTTGTCCTTGCTGGTGATGAGCCAGGCCTTCTGCTTCGGCAGACCCGTGGCCTTCAGGAAATGCTGGAACATGCTCGCATGGCTGGGCAACTGGCTGCCCTTGGAATTCTCGATGTCCTGATAGACGCCCGTGCATAGGGCCGTGTGTCCCGCCGCCGTGTATGTGGGACCGTTGTTGCGGAAGCCCGAGAGCAACACGCCCTGGGGCGCCAGTTCGCCGCTGAGATGGGGAATCCAGTAGCGACTGGGATCAGCCCATATCTCGCTTTGCCGGGGGCCGTCGATCACCAGGACCACCACGTTCTCCGTCTTGCGCGAAACGGGTTGGCCCGCCTGGACCGGAAGAACCGCCGAGACGCCCAGAAGGACGAGAACGGTGAGTAGCAGATGGCGAAGTGCGCGCAACATGTAGACCTCGAATCAGACAAACAGCAGAAAGCACAGCCCCAGCGCGGCAAGAGCGGCCAGAAGGCCCAGGGATAATCGCCCCGTCCGCCCGCGGGCGATGAAGGTGGCGTAGACGCCCTTGGACAGATTATTGGCGCTGGTGGCCACCAGGATGCCCGCCGCCGCGACGCCCAGGGGCGTGGGCCCGGACAGGCCGGAGCTGGCGGCGCTGGTCATGCCCATGATGTAGGGATCGACATCCGCCACGCCCATGATGGTTCCCAGCAGATAGACGCCGCCCCGCCCCAGGTGCATCACCGCCAGGCGCGTGACCACCAGCATCGCCATGAATAGGATCGCGAAGATGAAAGCGGTGCGCAGCTCCAGCGGATTGCGCGTCACCTGCGCGGACGAGGGGGCTTGCGCCTCGGGATCGGGCAGGCGATGCCAGATCCATCCCCCCAGGACCGAGGCGAACGCCAGGATCAGCAGCGGCGCAGCCAGGACATGGCTCAGATCACGATTGAACAGCCAGACGAGGCCCAGCACCCGCAGGTACATCATGCCGCTGGCCGCCAGGATGGCCCCGGAATAGGCGCGCGCGGACTCGCACTGGGCGGCCTGTCGCGCCAGCACGACGGTGGTGACGGTGCTGGAGTACAGCCCGCCCAGGATGGCCGTCGCAAAGATGCCGCCCCGCCCCTTCACGGTCTTGAGGATCACGTAGCTACCGTAGGAAAGCCCGCTGACGGCCACCACCACCAGCCACGTCTTGAACGGGTTGATCTGGAACGGACCAAACGAACGGTTGGGCACCAGGGGCAGGATCACCGCCGTGAGCAGCAGGAACTTCGTGAACGCCGCGATTTCGGCGGACTCCACGCGCTCGGCGAGGCCTTCGAGCGCCTCTTTCAGTTCCAGCAGCAGCAGGCTCGTCACGACCAGGGCGCAGGCGAACCAGAGGTGCCCCTTGTGCACCAGCGCGCCCACGAAATAGACCACCAGCGCCGTCACCTCGGTGGTGATGCCCATGCTTCCCTGCATCAGCTTGTGCCAGTAGGACAGCAGCAGAAAGGCTGCCACCACGGCCAGCCCGATGACCAAAGGCAGCACCTGGTCCCCGCTGATCAGGGCCACCACATAGCCCAGCAGTCCGATGAGCGGGAACGTGCGAACGCCGCCGAAGCCGCGCCTGCCCTCCCGCTGCTTCTGCTCTTCCCGCTCCAGGCCGATGAGGAACGACAGGAACAACACCAGCAGCAGGTTCGAGACCTCGGGGGGGATGAGCGCGAAGAGCTGCGTCGGCACAGGGGCTCCGAAAGATCCATTCAGTGTAGCGCCCAGCGCGGAATTGGGCGTGATCCCCGGCATGCTCTCCAGAGCCGGATTGGCACCGTTGCTGCTGCATGCCCGGATGATCCAGAAGGAGAGCCATGCGCTTTGCCATCGAACCCGCCACCCCGGAGGACCTGTCGCCCATGGCCCTGCTGCTGGGGCAACTCTTCGAACAGGAGGCCGATTTCCATCCCGATGCCGCCGCGCAGCTCCGGGGCTTGCAGCAGATCCACGCCAACCCGGAACGTGGGCAGCTTTGGGTGGCGCGAGCTGAATCAAGCCCTTCCGGCGGGGCTGTCCTAGGCATGGTCAGCCTGCTGTGGACCACCAGCACGGCCCTTGGGAGCACCGCCGCCTGGCTGGAGGATCTCGTCGTGGATGCCAGCGTTCGCGGGCGCGGCATCGGATCCGCGCTGCTGGACACCGCACTCGCCCAGGCCAAGGCGCGCGGCGTGGCACGCATCACCCTGCTGACGGATGCCTCCAACGCCCTCGCCCAGAACATGTACCGAAAGAAGGGCTTCGAAGCCTCGCAGATGATTCCCCTGCGCCGGAGGCTATGACGTTCGACAGTGGATGTCCAATAATGAGCGGCAATCGCTATTTGCGCTTGCCCTTCTCGACCTTGGGCAGACCCAGTTTCTTGATCTTGTAGCGAAGCACGCGCTCGTTGGTGCCCAGCTCGCGCGCTGCCGCGCTCACGTTGCCGCCGGTGCGCTTGAGGGCATCGGTCAGCAGATCGCGCTCCAGGATCGACACGCGATCCTGCAAGGTGCCACTGCCGCTTCCCATCAGCGATTGAGTTTCGGGCATCTGGAGCGTGGGAGGCAGATCGTGGCCGTGGATGACCCCCTCGCGGCACAGCAGCACCGCGTATTCGATGCAGTTCTCCAGTTCGCGCACATTGCCCGGCCAGTGGTACGACATGAGCATGTTGATCGCGGGCGTGCTGACGCGCCGCACATCCTTGCCCATGCGGTCGCTGTACTTCTTCACGAAGTGGTTGGTGAGCAGCAGGATGTCGCTCTTGCGCTCGCGCAACGGCGGAAGATGGATGGGGAACACGTTGACACGGTAGTAGAGATCCTGGCGGAACAGATTGTCCGCAACGGCCTTCTCCAGATCCCGGTTCGTCGCGGTGACGATCCGGATATCGGCCTTGCGCGTCTTGTTGCTGCCGACCCGCTCGTATTCCTTTTCCTGCAGCAGCCGCAGCAGCTTCACCTGGATGGAGCCGGAGAACTCGCCGATCTCGTCCAGAAACAAAGTGCCCCCTTCGGCCTCTTCCACACGCCCCATGCGGGCGGTGAGCGCCCCGGTGAAGGCGCCCCGCTCGTGGCCGAAAAGCTCGCTCTCCAGCAGATTCTCGCTGAGCGCCGCGCAGTTCACCTTGATGAAGGGCTTGCCTGCGCGGGGACCGTTGTAGTGGATGGCCGAAGCCACCAGTTCCTTGCCCGTGCCCGATTCGCCACGAATCATGACCGTGGTGACGCTGGGGGCGACCTGATGGATGCGCGTGAAGACCATGCGCATGCCCGAAGAATCGCCCACGATGTTCTCGGGACGGAAGCGCGTACTCAATTCGTTGCGCAGCCGCTGGTTCTCGCGCTCCAGATTCTCGCGCCAGACGCGGGTCATGCGGCGGTTGGAGATATCGTTGGCCACCAGCCCCGAAACGATCTCCAGCACGCGGGCCATGTCCTTCAGGCGCATGGGGTCCTGCGCCGGCAGATCGGCGGACAGGGTTCCCACGGGATCATTGCCCAGCAGCACCGGCACGCAGATGAAGCTCACGTCCGGCGTGCCCCGGTCCCGACGATGGATGCGCCCCTTGAACCGGGGATCCCTGCCCAGCAGGGGGATGATCTCGGCCCGACCGCTGGCCAGCACATTGCCAATGATGCCTTCGCCCCTGCGATAGGTCGCATCCTTGTGGACCCCTTCGACCCCCGGCGCAAGCGCCTCCACCGTCAGGCCATCGCCATCGGGACTCAGCACCATGATGGTGCTGCGCGAAAGCCCGAGCTTTTCTTCCAGGACACCCAGGATTTCCCTCAGAAGCTCCTTGTGATCCGCGCCGTGCGCCAGCACGCGGCTCACGGACTGGAGCGCTTCCAGCTCCATTTCATGGAAACGCCACAACCCCGCCACGGGATCCGCATCCCCGTCGCCCTTCATCGCTCGATCATCCAGAACCGTCATTTTTCACGCCACTCCAGCCCGGCCGCTCTGTGCAATAACTGTTCCCATCATGAAAACGCCATCCCCGCATGGAAGGCCGCAGGATCCAGCCCCCGCAAGGCATTCCGCCCTTCGACAATTGTTGTCCAGCGCTCCAGGCTGTCGACGGTTTTGTCGCCCGATCGACAACAAGCCTGTAAACAGCACTTGGGACTCGATTCGTATGGAATCGCGAAAACATCCGTCCACATTGTCGTTTTCGGAGTGGAGGCTGATGCTTGAGAGTGCCTGTCGGCGCATCCTTCCTGGCCCCTTCCTCTGCACCCCGCCTTGCCAGAAACTGGATCACCCCAGCCTTCAGCACGATCTGGGCTTCCACTGGCAGTGGAGCCCGCACACCATCTGAAGCCTAACCCTGAGCCACCGTTTCTAAGGAGTCCATCATGAAGCGCCCTGTTCCAGCCCCAAGCATGGCCCTGTTCGCCGCCCTGATCGCCCTGCTTTTCTGCGCCGGATGCGGGCACAAGCCCGCCCAGCCGCCGCGCGCCCCGATCAGCGGAACGGACAGCGGAAACGTCCAAGCCTTCACGGCCGCGGATTTCACGGCGGCCCTCGCGGACCCGCGCCCCGTGCTGGTGGATTTCTGGGCCCCCTGGTGCGGCCCGTGCCGAAAACAGGGCCCCATTGTGGAAGACGTAGCCAAGCGCATGGGCGACCGCGCCCTGGTCGGCAAGGTGAATGTGGATGACGAAAAGGCTCTGGCCACGCGCTACGAGATCCGCGCCATCCCCACCCTGGTGATCCTGAAGGAAGGCCGCGTCATCCAGCGCTTCGAGGGCGTGCGGTCCGCCGAGGATCTCGTCCAGG
>DAOPYE010000079.1:0-11407 GCA_035352715.1 Holophaga sp.
CCCAGTCCGCCTGAACGGCCTGGGGCAGACAGAGATTCATCAGATGGGCCACTCCACAGGCGTAATAGGCCGCCGCGAAATGAAGCAGCTCCCCCAGGCGCGGTGGCAGCAAGGGGAAGGGATCCATCACGGATTCCACGGGCCGCAGCTTGGCTGCCGGGGGTTGGGGGTCAGGCCCCAGCACGATGCCCACCGCAGCGCCGTTGCGGATCTTCACGCGCACCCGCGTGCCGGGGGCAAGGCTTTCCGGCGCCAGATAGGTGAGCGGCGGCAGGGGACGGGCCAGTTCGACGCGCGTGGGGACAAGGTTCGACATACTGCCGTAGACTAACCTCTATGCTGATCCTCGGGCTTGAATCATCCTGCGACGACTGCTCTGCCGCCGTGGTGGAAGAAACGAACTCCGGCCCCGTGCTGCGAGCCATGACGAAGCAAAGCCAGGATGATCTGCACGGCCCCTACGGTGGCGTGGTACCCGAACTCGCGGCGCGCGAACACCTGCTGCAGATCCGCAAGGTCATTTCGGGCGCGCTGGAGCAAGCGGGCATCAGCTGGAAGGACCTCGACCGCATCGCAGTGACCCAGGGCCCCGGCCTGGTGGGCTCGCTGCTGACAACCTTTTCCGCCGCCAAAGCCATCGCTTGGCGCGAGCAGATCCCCCTGGTGCCTGTCCATCATCTGCTGGGACACCTGAACGCCGCGCGCTACGCAGTTCCCGATGCGCCCTTCCCCGCTCTGGCGCTTCTCGTTTCCGGCGGCCACACGCATCTGTACCGCGCCGAGAGCTGGACGCACCTGGAACTGATCCAGAAGACACGGGATGACGCCGCAGGCGAAGCCTTCGATAAGACTGCGCGGATGCTGAACCTGGGATATCCCGGCGGGCCGATCGTCGACACCTGCGCCAAGCGCGCGCCCAAGGCCGCCGCACCCTTTACGCCACCCAAGTTCCGGGATGGCAAGGCGTCCTGGAGCTTCTCCGGCCTGAAGACGGCCATGAAGACGCGCATCGCGGCCGATCCGGGCGTCGAGACGGCGGGCCTGAACGATGCGCGTGTGCAGGGACTCTGCCGCAGCCTGAACGAGTGCGTGGCCCAGTGGCTCATCAAGCCGCTGCCCCAAATCGTGGAAGCCACCGGCGCCAAGAGCCTGATCGTCAGCGGCGGCGTAGCCTGCAACTCCGAGCTGCGCGCCCAGGCGAGACGGCTGGCCGAGCGCCTGGGCCTAGTGCTGGCCATCCCCGAACCCAAATACTGCACCGACAACGGCGCCATGATCGCTGCCGCCGGGGCTCTGCTGCCGCCCGCGACGGATCCGCTGTCGCTCAACGCCGACGCCAATCTCGTCCTGGCGTAGACGGCCCGCGAACCCATGTTCTTCGCCCTGCAAAAATTCATCGGGTACCTCCTGATGCCCGCGGGGCTGGTCTGGATGGGCCTCCTGGGCACGGCGATCTGGAGTTGGCGCAAGCGTCTGCGGGGGTTCCGCCTTGCGCTGACCTGCCTCTTCATGGTCTACACCCTGGCGGGCAATTACTGGCTGGGCGAAGCACTGATCGGCAGCCTGGAACGCCGCATTCCCGATCTGCCCGTCAACACCGCACCCCTGGATGCCGTCTTCGTGCTGGGCGGCGGCAGCGAGCTGGATCGCGGTCTGACGCCGGAACTCTCCGAAAGCGGCGACCGGATCGCTGCGGCCGCCCGACTGTGGCACGCCGGACGCGTGCGAACCCTGGTGTGCAGCGGCGCTTCGGACGATGGACCGCAGACCGTCCGCAATCTGGGCGAGGAAACCCGCGCACTGTGGCGCGGCATGGGCATCCCCGATGAAGCCATCTTCGTGGTGCCCGAGGCCTGCCGCAACACGCGCCAAGAGATCACCGCAGATCAGCGCCTTCAGGTGCTGCGAGGATGGCGGCGCGTGGGCCTACTCAGTTCCGCATGGCATCTGCCCCGCGCCCTTACCCTGGCCCAGCGCGCCGGCCTGAACGCGACACCCATCCCCAGCGATGTCCGAAATCGGTCCCGGCGCTATCAGATCTGGCATCTGGTCCCCCAGCACCGAGGCTTCGCGCTGGTCGAACTGGCCTCCTGGGAATACCTGGGCCGCTGGACTGGACGCTAGGCCGGTAGAATCGTCCCCGAGGAGATGCCATGGATGTCACCCGCGAAGACGTTCTGCGATGCGCCAAGCTGGCGGCCCTGAGCCTGCGCGAAGACGAAATCGAGCCCATGCGCGCGGCCATGAGCCAGCTCTTGAGCCACGCCGAGCGCCTGAACGAACTCGCGCTGGACGATGTGGAACCCATGACGCATGGCCTGCCCATCCAGCTGCCCCGCCGCAAGGATGAAGCACACCCCTGGTTCACCTCGGCGGAAGCACTCGCCAACGCCCCCGAACAGGCCGAGGGCCACTTCGTGGTTCCCAAGGTGCTGTAGAGCTTGGCGCGATAGGGCTCAGTGCGATCGAGCTCTGTGCCCTACCAGTCGCTGCCGCCCGAATCACCGCCTGAATCGCCCCAATCACCACCGGAATCGCCGCCCGAGTCGCCACCGGAATCACCCCAGTCGCCACCCGAGCCAGAGCCCGAGTCTCCGCCGGAATCACCCCAGCCTCCGCCGTCGCGGTGATGTCCGCCGTTCATCATGTTGCCGATCATCATGCCGGTGAGCAGGCCGCCCACGCCACCCATGCCGCCTCCCATGGGTCCGGGGCCGCCACCGTAATAACCCTGCTGGCCCTGGAACTGCGCGGGGGGCGCGTCCAGTCCCAATCGCTGGCGGGCGCTGGGCGGCAATTCCTCGTCCTTCAGTTCTTGCACGCCAATCTGCTTCCCGCAGTATCCGCAGGACCACGCCACGCTGCGAAGGCCATCCCATTGCTGCTTCAGCTTGTCGCCGGAAGCGCCGCAGGACGGACATTTGGCGTAGGGACACGTGAAGGTGTGCTCGGTGATGGGTCCGCTGCCCATGGATCGCTTGGCGGCGCCCAATTGCTCGTTGTTATCCCGGCGCCCCTTCATCACGAAATACAGCACCGCGCCCACGGCCAGCAGCACCACGAAGCAGCCCAGCGAGCCGCAGCCGCCGGATTCACCCCGTCGGCGCAGCATCTGGAGCCCTGCGCCCATTCCCATTTCAAGCATCGCCAAGTTCATGATCCGCCCCGCCAAGAGGCCCCAGCTTAACGCCTTGCGGCACCACTGGCATCATGGGGCGATGAACGCCGCGCGCAAAACCGGGGGACCGGTCGCCAAGTGGGGGCCAAGCGGCGGCTTTGGACCGCTGGTGCTGCTGGCGTTGATGGCGTTGCTGGCCTGCCAGCGCGAGCCCGCAAGCCCCCACACCGTCGTGATGGCCTGGGAAGCCTTCCCGCTATCGATGGATCCGCGCCTGGGCCAGGACCAAGCCAGCCAGCGCCTGCTTTCTCTCACCCACCAGGGGCTGGTCCGCCGCGATGCGAACCTGGAGCTGGCGCCGGACGCGTGTTCGGCCTGGCGCTGGGAAGTGCCCTTCACCGTTCTTGATTTCGAATTTCCCAAACCGGAGCGCGCCCGCTGCGGGTTTGGCCCCGGACAGCCCTTGACGGCGCGGGACGCGATGGACGCCATCGAGGCCCTGCGCGACCCGAATCTCGCCAGTCCCAAGGCCGGTCCGTTCAAGGAAGAAATCGCCGGCCTGGAAGCCTTCTCCACCGCCACCGCCGATCATCTGCGCATTCGCCTGAAGGCCCCCGATCCGGGCTTTCCCAGCAACCTGGCGCGCGGCGTGCTCGGCATCGCGCCCGCAGGCGCAAGGGGCGAGCGGCTTCCAGGCTCGGGCCCTTACCGTATCGTGGCGGTCATCCCCGAACAGCGCATCCTGCTCGAAGCCAAGCGCGACCACCCGGATTTCGCCAACCACGCGGGCATCGCGCAGGATCTGGATCTGCGCTTGATGCCCGACGCCAATACGCGGCTGCTGGCCCTGCGGCATGGCAGCGTGCAGGCCGCCCTGAACAACTTGCCCGCCGATCTGCTGCGACCGGGGCAAGGCTTCGCGATCCGCCGAAGTCCCGGCGCCAATCTGGACTACGTCATCTTCAACTGCCGCAGCGGCCCCTTGGCCGATGCGTGGGTGCGGCGCGCGCTGTCGCTGGCCTTGGACCGGCCCTCCATGATCCGGGGGCTGTTCGGCGGCATGGCCGAAGAAGCCTGGGGCTTCTTTCCGCCGCGCCTGGCCCACGGGATGGATATCCGACAGGAACTGTCCATTCCATCGGACCACGCCTCGGCCCTGTGGCAGGCCGCCGGGATGCTGGATGCTTGCGGATGGCGCAGGAACGCCCAAGGCGTACGTTTCACCCTGCACCTGTCCAGCACGGCCGAGGTCTCCTCTCAGCTCAAGGCGCTCGCGATCCAGGCCCAATGGCGCGCCCTGGGCGTGGATGTGCGCATCCTCACGCGGGAATTCGGCACGCTGTTCAGCGAAGTGAGCACCGGCAAGTTCGAGATGGCCTCGCTGCGCTGGACCGGCGCGTGCGACCCGGAAATGCTGGTGCGCGTGTTCCACTCCCGCAACCAGCCGCCAAACGGATTCAATCGCGGCGGCTTCCAGGACGCCGAAGTGGACCGGCTGCTCGACGCCTCCCACCAGGCCAATGATCCGCGTGAGCGCCTGGCCCTGCTGCATCAGGCGCAGCGGCGCATCCTGGAGCAATCGCCCTACGCGTTCCTGTGGTGGCCCGACCAGATCGCCGCGCTGGCCCCGGGGCTGGATATGGATCTCAATGGCGTGGGCGATTTCACGGGCGTCTTCAGGATCCGACCATGAGGATCGCTCGCTGGATGGATCATCTTCCCCCCTGGCTGGCCTGGTTCACGGTGCTGGCGACGGGCATCTACGAGCCTTCGGAACTGGCGTTCATGGCCCTGCCCCTGCTACTGGCTGCCGGAGTCGAATGGCGCAGGCTGGGTCTGGGCCGATGGCGGCGCCCCCTGGAGATCCTGGCGCTGGCCGTGCTGGTGGTCCTGCTGTGGGCGCGGGTGGGCCTGCTGCCTTCGGTCCTGCTGATGCTGTTCACGCTCTGCGGCATCCGACTGGCGTTGCCCCGCGAGCCCGCCCAGCGCCGACAGATCCTGCTCATGGGCTTTCTGATCTGGCTGACGACTTCGGTTTCATCCTTCGGGCTGGAGTTCTTCTTCGGCGCGCTGGCCTGGTGCATGGGTGCCACGCTGGTACTGCTTCAGCAGTCCTGGGAATCCTCGGCAGGCGCTCAGCGCGCACCGATTCCGCGCCCGCCGTACCGGCGGGTCCCCCTCTGGTGCGCCATCATCTTCGCCCTGGCCACGCTGTGTTTCCTATCCCTGCCGCGCCTTTCGCTGGGCTTGCGCATCCTGCCCTGGCGCGTTTCCGGCGGATCTGCCACGGCGGGCCTCAGCGATCTGCTGGATCTGGGCGAGACCGCCCCGCTCCAACCCAGCAACCAAGTGGCGCTGCGCATCATTCCCAGGTTCGCGATGGACGAGACCCAGCGCGCGCGGTGGAGCGAGGCTTTCGCCTTGCTGCGGGGCCTTTCGCTGGAGGAGGTGGATGGGCCGCGCTGGAAGCCAGCCATGGAAACCCCCATGCCGGCGAGGCCGGATCCCTGGCGGCTGGGCCGCGATCCGCAGACCCGCGAATTCGATATCTTCATCACCCCCACCCCCATGGGCATCATCCCCACGCCCTACGGCGGTTTCTGGATGGAATCGCCTCCAGGCCTGCCCCTGCGCCCAGGGCCCGGCGGCAGCCTGCGCTGGATCTTCCCGCCGCAGCGCTCCATGTCCCTGGGGCTCCGGGCCAACGGACGACCGGAACTCTTCGAGGGCCCGCCCTCGCCGCGGCGGCGGGCCTTGCTCCTGGCGACGGACCCGCAAGGGGAAGGCCCCGCGGCCGAACGCTGGAGCCGCCGTGTCGCACCCGAGGACGCCCCCGCCCGCGTGCTCGCGGACCGGCTTGCCCAGGCGCTTCGCACCTTCCGCTACACGCTGGACAACCCCTCCGGCTCCGCCCCGCGCCCCATCGAGGATTTTTTGGAGCGAAGCCACGCCGGGCACTGCGAATACTTCGCCTCGGCGCTGGCGCTCATGCTGCGCCGCCGGGGCGTGCCCGCACGAGTCGTCAACGGCTTTCGGCTGGGGGCGTGGATTCCCGAGGGCAACTACTGGCTGGTGACGGATAACGAGGCCCATAGCTGGGTCGAATATTTCGATGATCAAAGCGCCACATGGCGCGTGGCCGATCCCACCCCGGCGGGCGCGGGCGCGCGCCTGGACCGCAGGGGCCTGTGGGCGGCCCTGCAACGCTGGTCGGATGCGCTCCATTACCGCTGGGACCGCTACGTGGTGCGGTTTTCGGATCGCGACCAGCAGGGCGGGCTCGGCTGGCTTCAGGAGCGCGCCTCCCGCCTGCGCGAGGCCTGGCTTGCCTGGCAGTCCCGGACCGCGAACCGGCAGATGCTCGTCGCCCTGCTCGCAACCCTGCTGCTGGCGTTGACCTTCATCGTCATCATCCGCCGCCCGGGGTTCATGCAGCGGCCCTCGCGCCGATCCACGGACCCGGACCCCAGGGGACGCATGCGCGGCCTGAAGCCCCTGCTGCGCGCCGCGGCAAAGGATGCGCCCCCCATCGATGGCGAGACCGCCCGCGCCTGGCTGAAGCGCCTGGGGGATATGCGCCCCGCCCTGCGCCCCCTGCTGAACCACCTGGCGGATCTCGTCGATGCCGAGACGTACGGCCCGGCCAGCGGCGCGAAAAAAGAGGCAAGACACGCGGCACAACAAGCCGCCAAAGCCTGGCGCGCCTCCCGCAAGCCAAAGGGTTCAGCGTCTCAAAAGCCGTCCTGAAGCCGCTCAGTGCGCGCTTCCCCCTTTGGCAATCGACAGGGGCTTTCCGATCTCGCCCATGTAGACCACCAGGAGCTTCGCGGGAGTGCTGCCCACATTCACCCCGCGGTGCCAGGTGTCCACCACTTCCGCAAAGGCTTCGCCCGCCTTGAAGATCCGCGTGGTTCCATCCTCCAACTCCAGCCGCAGGCTGCCCTCCAGCACGTAGGCGATGTTATTGACGGGATGCTGGTGCCAGGACGTGGCGCCCCCAACGGCGATCTCGACCCGAACGGTTTGGATCTCCGGCCGCTCCGACCGTGGATAGGCGATGGGTGCGCCATCCCAGGTGGCCGCGGTCTTCAGCAGCGGGGTGGCGACGACCGGAGGTGGAGCCTCAGCAGAACTGGAGACAGGATCAGGCGCAGCGCCAAGGGGCGCGATCAGCAGCAGCGTCACAAGCAGCGCGGGACGACGGACGATGAACATGGGAGCTCCGAGCAGGGACTGAAGCTTCAGGACTGGGATTTCAGGGCTCGCGCTCCAGCATCCCGAAGCGGGCGACGATGCGCTTTTCGCCGCTCTCGGCGAAGCGCACGGTGTAGGTCAAGCCGTCGCCGCTGCCTGTGGACGAGGAGATGATGCCTCGCCCGAAGCGCGGGCTGCGCACGCGGGTGCCCACGGGCCAGGCGCTCGACGCTGGGGCCTTTTCGGGCGCGGGCGATTGGACAGGGGCTGTCGAAACCGCTTCCGCAGCGGAGGGGATCTGCGCGGATTCTCCAGAACCTTCAGCACTTTGGGCGATGCTGCGCGCGCGATCGAAGAAGCCTCGGATGCGCTGCAGTTCGGAGGCGACAGAGGCGCCGCCTCCACCGCCCGCCATGGCGGATCGCCCGCCGAAAACGCCCTGGCCAGATTGGTAGAGTTCGGAACCCCAACGGATGGGCGTCTCCAGCACTTCAGCGGGCAGTTCGCGCAGAAATCGGCTGGGCATCCCCAGCATCTCCTGGCCCATCACCCGCCGCCGCCGCGCCGCCGTGAGGTAGAGCTTCTTCTGCGCTCGCGTGATGGCCACGTAGAACAGGCGCCGTTCCTCCTCCAGTCCATCCTCGGTTTCGCGCGCATTGCGATTGGGGAAGACATCCTCTTCCATGCCGATGACGAAGACCACGGGGAATTCCAAACCCTTGGCGCAGTGGATGGTCATCAGGCTGAGCTTGGCGGATTCCTCCACCTGATCCGCATCGGAGGCCAGGGTGATGCGATCCAGAAATTCGGCGAGACGCAGGCCCATGGTTTCGCAATCCGCGGCGGCCGAGATGAATTCCTCGATGTTGCGCAGCCGACCTTCGGCCTCCATCGTGCCCTCTTCCTCCAGGCTCTGGACATAGCCCGATTCCACGGCCATCCAGCGCACAAAGCCGCTCAGATCGTGCTGTTCGGCGGGCGCGCGGCGGAAGATGTCGAGGTACCGCCCCATCTCGCGCTGGGCGCGGCCTTTCAGTTCGCCTGATCGCAGCAGGGCTTCGGCCCCCTCCAGTGGTGTGCCGCCTTCGGGGATCGCGGCTTCGATGCGCGCCAGCGTGGTGGGCCCCACGCCGCGGGTGGGCGCGTTGACCGAGCGGCGGAAGCTGACCAGATCAAAGGGATTGGCGGCCAGGCGCAGGTAGGCGATGAGATCCTTCACCTCCTGGCGCTCGTAGAACTTCACGCCGCCCACCAGCTTGTAGGGCAGATTCACCGCGCGCAGAGCTTCTTCCATCTGTCGGGACTGCCAGTTGGCGCGGTACAACACGGCGATGCGCGCTTCCGGGTTGTAGGTCTGCTCCTCCAGGATGCGCTGCACCACCCACTCGCCCTCCAGACGCCCTTCGTCCGTCAGCTTGAAGGTGATCTGCTCGCCATGCCCCAGATCCGTCCACAGCGTCTTGCCGAGCCGCTGGCTGTTGTTGGCGATGACGGTGCTGGCCGCATCCAGGATCTTCTGCGTGGACCGGTAGTTCTGCTCGAGCTTGATCTCCACGGCGCCGGGGAAATCGCGCTGGAAATCCAGAATGTTGCGGATATCGGCACCGCGCCAGCCGTAGATGGACTGATCCTCGTCGCCCACCACGCACAGGTTCTGGTGGCCCCGCGCCAGGTGCTGCACCAGCAGGTACTGGGCGCGATTCGTGTCCTGGTATTCGTCCACCAGCAGGTAGCGAAAGCGCTGGGCGTAGGCTTCCTGCATGGCCGGGTTCCGAAATAGGCGTTCCGTGTGCAGCAGCAGATCGTCGAAATCGCAGGCCCGATGGTTCTTCAAGCCCTGCTGATACAGCTCGTAGATGTCCACCAGGCGGCGGGTCCAGGGATCCAGGGCCTCCTGCCTGGCATCTTCCGGCAGCAGGCAGCGGTTCTTGAAATCCGAGATCATCTCGAGAACCTTCTTGGGGTGGTACTGCTTCTCGGGCAGCTTCAGCTCCGCCAGCACCTGCTTGACCAGGCTGCGCTGATCGGAGGGATCGAAGATCACGAAATCCCGGCCCACGGGCGTGCGGTCGCCCTCTCGCCGCAGGATGCGGGTGCAGAAGCTGTGGAAAGTGCTGACCCACAACTGCTCTGCGGGCACGCTGACGAGCTTCTGCACGCGCTCGCGCATCTCGGCCGCCGCCTTGTTGGTGAAGGTCACGGCCAGGATGGAACCGGGCGTGGCGCCTTCCTCCTCGATCAGCCACGCGATGCGCCGCGTGATCACCGTGGTCTTGCCGGACCCTGCGCCCGCGAGGATCAGCAGCGGCCCGCGAACATGGCGCACCGCCTGGCGCTGCTGTTCGTTGAGCCCCTTCAGCAGGGGATGATTGGGGGTGGGATCCATGGGAGCGTCGGCGTGAAACGGTGGCATGATACAAGTCTACCCTCGCCCCACCTCCGCCTTGCCGTGATCCGTGCGGCACATCCCTGGGAACCCATGGGAAGCTCGGCGCATGGAGGCTTTTTGGGGCCTTCGGGCCGACCCCTTCGCCCTGTCCATGTCCACCCCACTTACGAGGATTTCATGTCCCGATACATGCTGACCGCCCTGATGACCTTGCCCCTGCTGGCCCAAGCGCCCAGTCAGGCGCCCGCTCCAGCCCCAGCACCGGCCATGCGCCCGGCCCAGGGCCCCGCGCGCCATCTGGCCAATATCCCTTCGGCTCCCAAATCGGAAGCCATCCCCGAAACCCAGGTGATCGGCCGCATCGGCAAGCGGATCATCCACGAGAAGGACTTCCTGAGCTGGCTCAAGATCCTGGCGGGCCCCCGTCGCTACGAGCAGATGTTCAAGACTCCCGCGAGCCTGACGCCCATGCGCCAGCGCTACTTGGATTCCCAGGTGCTCGCCGCCAAGGCCCGGCAGCAGAAGCTGCAGAACACGGCCGACTTCAAGGAGCTGCTCAAGATCCAGGAAGACCAGGTTCTCGTCCAGCTGATGATGAACGAGGAGCGCGAAGGCGGCGAGGGCGCGCGGCTCAAGACCGTGATCGAAAACCCGCCCGAGGCCGATATCAAGGCTTTCTTCGAAAAGAACTCTGCCCGTTTCGACACCCCCGAAAAATTCAGCGCCCGGCACATCCTGGTGGGCACCAAGGGCGCCCCCCGCGTGGGCGACAAGGGACTCAGCGAAGACGACGCCAAGGCCAAGATCGCCAAGATCCAGGAGGAGCTGAAGGCCGGCAAGAAGTTCGAGGACCTGGCCAAGGAATACTCCGATGACCCCAGCAACAAGAACAGCGGCGGCCTGATCAAGGACGCGGCCTTCGGCGGCTTCGCCAAGGAGTTCGAAGAGGCCGTCCATAAGCAGGAGATCAGCAAGGTCGGCGAGCCCGTCAAGACGGTCTTCGGCTACCACCTGATCCTGGTCGAGAACCGCACACCCAAGCAGCCCGCCGAGTTCGAGAAGGTGAAGGACCGGGTCAAGCAGCAGATGATGCCCGAGCGCCGGGAGGCCATCTCCAAGCAGTTCCTGGAATCCGTCCGCAAGGAAGTGGACTTTGCCGCCGGTACCGACGCCGCCGCCAATTTGCCCAAAGCAGACCCGACCGCGAAGAAGTCCCCCAAGAAGACGGCCAAGAAGTAGCTACTTCCGGCGGGCTCGCTTGGCGGGCCGCGCCAGCGGACGGATCTGTTCCTTCACCATCCGCGCAATGTCCTCGGGCGCCAGCTTTCCCTTGAAGGAAGGCATGGCGCCCTTGCCTTGCTCGATGGCCCGCGCCAGATCCCCGTCCTGCTGCTTGGCCATCCAGGCCGCGTCCGCCAGCACGCGACCCGGCAGGCGCGTGGCGCCGATCTTGGCCGATCCATCCGCGCCATGGCACGTCGCGCAATCAAAGCGATAGCGATCCGCAAGGTCCGGCCCCGCCGCGGCGCGCACCAGAACGCATCCCATCAGCCCCAGCACAGCCCTTCGCAAAGGATCGACCTCCCAGAAACACGATCATCCAGGATAGGCTGATATCTGCAGCTCGCATGGCGGAATGGCAGACGCCGCGGACTTAAAATCCGCTGTTCGCAAGGACGTGAGGGTTCGAATCCCTCTGCGAGCAC
>DAOPYE010000080.1:0-11162 GCA_035352715.1 Holophaga sp.
CACAGCGTTTTGACAGCGATTGTCTAAAATTCGACTGGCGTCAGCTTGCCTCGACCGGAAAAGAGGGGATGCCTTTCCACGGCCTTCCTTCAGGACTTGAACTTCAGGTTCGGGCTGCGCTCGATGATGAGGTTCACCAGTTGTTCCAGTTCATCCACCAGCACGAAGCGCAGCGTGATGGAAGCCCGCGATCGAGGTTGGTGCGCAGCCGCTTCGGCAGGTGCGCCGTCCCCCCGGATGGCAAAGAGCAGCGGCCCCTTTTCCAGGCTGGAGACCTCTTTCCAGGTCAGGCGGCCCGCGCCCGCCCATCGGGCCAGGAATCCGGGCAGGGCGGCGAGTTCCACCGCGATGCCCAGTTCATCCACCAGCACGGTGCAGCTCTCCACCATGAGCAGGGCGTAGACCGATAGCGCCAGCAGGACGCCTCCCACCACGCAGGAGGCGATGGCGGAGACGAGGGCAACCTGGATCCAGAAGGTCGGCTCGCCCGAAGCCTCGGCGATCTTCAGGGTTCCGCGCAGCACGGGCAGTCGCTCCAGCAGCAGCGCCAGGGTGCGTATTCCGACGACCCACGATCCAGCACAGAGCAAGGCGCAAAGCCCGCGCTGAAGGGCGCTGGGCCGGAAGACCAGGGGCGAGGAGATGTTCACGGCCGCCTCAGAACCCGCCCATCTCGGCCAGGATCGCGTCCGCTGCGGCGGCGGGATCGGCGGCGCGCGTGATGGGCCGACCCACCACCAGCCAGGTCGCGCCTTTGCGCAGGGCATCCTTGGGGGTCACCACCCGGGCTTGATCCTGCGTCGCAGCGCCGCCGGGGCGGATGCCCGGCGTCAGGCGGTGGAAGGCCTCGCCACAGACTTCGCGCACGGCGGCGGCTTCTTGCGCCGAGCAGACCACGCCGTCCGCGCCGTTATCCCGGGCGACGCGGGCGAGCTGAAGCGCCAGATCGCCAGGGTCAGAGGTGTGCCCGGTGGCGGCCAGGGCTTCGCGATCCAGGCTGGTCAACACGGTCACGGCCAGCAGTTCGGTGCAGCCACCCTTGGCGCGATGCGCGCGTACCGCTTCTGCGGCGGCTTCGATCATGGCGGGGCCGCCCTGGGCGTGGATATTGATCAGCCGAACGTCGAGCGGCAGCAGTGCCTGAAGGGCCCGGTTCACCGTGGTGGGGATATCGTGCAGCTTCAGATCGAGAAAGACCGGCGCCTGTTCCTGAAGCTGGCGCACGAAACCAGGACCTTCCGCGCAGAACAGCTCCAGGCCCACCTTCAGCATGCCGACCCGGCCCTTCAATTGGCGGGCCAGATCCAGGGCTTCAGCGGCGGTGGGCACATCCAGGGCCACCACGAGGCGATCGACGGCGGAAAGAGGCTTCATGAGGACTCCGCGAACCCGGCGCGGGCCGGGTCTGTCATTCTCTCAGGGAATTTCCTTCCGCGTGGAGTCCCCGTGAAAACGATCCCGGTGTTTCGCTCGCTCGCCGTCTCGCCCCTGCTCCTGTTGTTGGCGGGCTCGATGTCAACGCCGATGCCCGCCGCGCCTCGCGCCAGAAAGGCCGCTGCGCCGAACATGCTGACCCGCGTGGAGGCGGAGGCGCGCTTGTTCGAGGCCTACGATCTGCGGGATGGCCTTGGCGATGGCCCGTTCGATTTCGCCCAGCAGCCCTGGGCCGCGTCTGTCCGGCCTGCGGATCGGCCGAGCCTGCGATGGCTTGCGGCAGCTTTCGCTCCAGGCGTTCCTGCCAATCCGTTCCGCAAGGGGGATAAGGCATGGGCGGAAGCGGATTCGATCGGGGCCTTGCTGAACAGCCCGGAAGGGCAATGGCCAGACCGCGTGAAGGCCCAGGGATTGAAGGAAGCGGGCAGCCGTCTCGCCTTCTGGCGCTGGGGGCAGCGCCGGGTGCGGGCAGGTGCCTTCCAGCCCGAGCTGCGCCGCGCATGGGAGGATCGCCTGCTCGCCGCGGCGCGTCCCGGCGAGCTGCTCTTCGGATATGCCCTTCGACATGCACTGTGCTTCGCGCTGGCGGAAGCGGACGAAGGCCGGCTCACGCAGATCAAGGAGCGCTGGGATGGGGCTTCATCCCAGACGATTCTGGCCTTCCAGCGGGCCTTCGCACTGCTGGGCGCGCCCTCGCCGAGGTTCCGCGTTTGGCGTTTGCCGGAGATGCTGCCCGTGGACTCCACGCTTGGCGAGATGGGCCAGGAATCCGGTGGCAAGCGCGTGTGGATCGCCGCCGCGCCCAAGGACGGCCTGCCGGAGCTGGCTTCCGGGACCACTTGGCTGGTTCCCACGGTCGATGGCGCCCAGCCGGAGGAGCAGGATTCGCTGTTGGAACCCAGCCTGAGCGAAGCGCGCATCCTGAGCGAAAGGCTATCCAAGGCCAAGCGCTCCGCCCTGCTGGCGCCGGTCAGCAAGCCCTTCGAAAACTGCGCCCTGATGTTCTTCCCGATCCTGGTGGATCTGGGCGATGGCGGCGTGGTGCGCCGCATCCAGATGGGCGACGCGGCGTTGGCGGCTCCAGCGAATGCGGTGCCTACGCCAGACCCGCGCCCTGCAGCACAGCCGTGATCGAACTCCAGACCATCTGGCTCCAGTAGTGCAGGCCTCGGCGCGTGGGGTTCGCCGTGTAGCTGGCGTGGAGCCGATCCTTCAGCATGGGGTAGTTGCCATCGGGATCCAGAACGGCAGCCACCACGGGGCTCTCGAATTCGAATGTCGTCCAGCGGTCCTGGCCATCCCACACCATGCGCAGTTCGTTGCGGTTCTCCAGGCGCACCCAGAGCGTGATGGGGAGCTTCAGCCCGCCGCGCCTCACCAGGGTGATGGATCCCCGCTTGCCCGGGGATAGCACCTGGGGCGGAGCGAAGACCAGCTGTTCACCGGAAAGCATCCAGCCGCCTTGCCAGGTGTCGAGGTTCTTCACGCCCTGGATGGCAACATCCAGCACCTCGGTGCCCTCGACGAAATCCCGCCAGAAGGCCGTCAGATCGCGGCCTGAGACGCGCTCCAGGATGCGCTTGAGATCCTTGGACGTGGGGTGCTTGAACTGCATCTCCTGGGCGTAGGCGCCCATGGCCGCTTCCATCACGGGCCGTCCCAGCGTGGCCTCCAGCTGATCCAGCACCAGAGACGCTTTCGAATAGGCGGTGCGGTTGTAGCTGGCGAAGTCGAACATCCGGTATCCGGCCCGGCTGACGGGATCCAGCGAGGGTTCCGACCAATACTGGGCCTGGGTCAGAATATCGAGCCCCACCTGGAAGCGGCGGCTGCCCAGCAGTGAATAGAACGCCCGCTCCATGGCCTTCTTGGTGAACCAGGTCGTAATGCCTTCATCCAGCCAGGGCTCTTCCGCCTCGTTGGAGGCCAGCATCCCGTAGAAATACTGATGGCCGAATTCATGGATGGCCGTCAGTTCCACGGAGGCCCTGAATTTGAGGGGATCGAAGGTCGTCGAGCTGCTGGTGATGAGCGTGGGGTATTCCATGCCGTCCGCACTGGCGGCCTCATCAGGCACGTCCACGACGCTCAAGGTCGGGTAGGGATACGGGAAGTACCATTCGCCCGCGTGCTTCAGCGCGGCCTCGATGGCGAAGCGCTGGCGATCCAGGTTCATGCCGTGCTCGGGCTGGTAGTAGTAGAACACCTGGACGCCGCGATAGGTGTGGCGCTCGCAGGCCCAGCTGCGCTTCGGGGCCACGGCCCAGGCGAAATCGTGGACATCTTCGGCGTGCAGTTTCCAGATCACGTTCAAGGGCCGCTTGGGGTCCTTGGTGACATCGTCATTCGTCTTGAAATTGGTCTGCGTGCCAACGTGCGCCAGCAGCAGGGCATTGGGCATGGACAGCTCCACGTCGTAGACACCGAAATCCGAGAAGAATTCCGTGAAGGCGTGATACGGATGGCAAATCCAGTGATCGCCTTGATACACGCCCACCTTGGGGAACCACTGGGCGCCCATGAGGAAATGAGATTCGCGCATGGAATCCCCGCCCCAGCCCGTGCGTTCCGCGTTGCGGGGGAAACGCGAGGTCCATTGCACCAGGACCTGGATTGTCTCGCCCGGTGCCACGGTTTTGGGCAGGCGCACCCAGTAGACTGTCTCATCCTCGCCGAAGTGGCCGTCCAGCTTGTGCCCTCCGAGGCTCACGCCCTGAAGCTGGCAGTAGCCCCAGTCGTCGGGATTGGCCCGGCTCATCCCTTTGCGCCTGAAAAGCCCTCCGCCCTCCCGCTGGAACAGGCTTTGCGGTCCCCGGAAAGCGTTCAGATAGAGGTGTAGCGGGAATTCCTGCGTGGGGGCCGTGCCGGCGTTGCGCCAGGAGATGGTTTCGCTGCCCTCCAGCGTCTTGTGCTCCCAGTCCAGCGCCGCCTGGATGTGGTAGTTCGCGATGCGGGGCGATTTGGCCTTGTCGAACCATTTCTCCGGCGTCCAGGTCGGCTCGGCCGCCAGCGCTCGCGTTCCAGACAGCAGGGACACCAGGGCGAGGCAGGCTGACAAAAGGAGATGGCGCATGGGAAACTCCGGCAGAACCTCTCCAGCCTAGCGCAGCCCGTCCCCGTCGTCTGGAATGGATCGAGCCACCAGAAGATCAGCGCGAGCCGACCGGCGTCGCCAGGGCGATGCCCGCTTCCCGCAGGCGCAGCAGCGCGCGGCGGCGGTATTCGCGCGCCACGTCCCACTGGGCACCCGGCGCGGTCTTCGTGAGGGTGCGGATCAGGATGCCGCTGGCGTTGATGGCTTCAACGCCCTTCACATCGGTGGCCTCCAGCACCTGCTCGGGACGATCCGTCAGCAGGCCTTGCCCCAGTTCGCCCAGGATCTCCATGGCCCGATCCGGGTCCTGGTCCCCCTGGATTTCGATATCCACCAGCGCCCGGGCGTAATCCTTGCTGAGGACGACCACCTGGTTGATGGAGCCGTTGGGGACATAGTGCGCCCGCCCTTCCGAATCGCGGATCTGCGTGATGCGCAGCGTCATGCGCTCCACCGTGCCCGCGCGGCGATCATCCACGGCGATGATATCGCCCACGCCGTACTGGTTTTCCATCAGCAGAAAGAAGCCCGCGATCACGTCCTTGACCAGGCTCTGGGCGCCGAAGCCGACCGCCACGCCCGCAATGCCCGCGCCCGCGATCAGGGGGCTGATATTGACGCCGAATTCCTGCAGGGTCGTCAGCACGAAGAACGCCAGCACCAGGATGCGCGCGGTGTTTTCCAGCACCGAGCCCAGGGTCTTGGCGCGACGCTCGGCCTCCGCCTTCAGCACATGCTCCCTGCCCACGGCCTTGCGCACGGCCTTGGCCACCAGGCGCACGCCCCATAGGATGATCACGCACGTGAAGATCACCAGGGCCAGCTTTTCGCTCTCTTGCAGGCCCTTGCGCTCGAACCAGTTTCGGACGGTTTCGACGCGCCCCATCATTGCCAATGCCATTTCGTCTCCCCCCTGCCGCTTCCAGTTTCAAGCCGGGTAGGAATTCTGATCAAGGCGCATCTGCACATGAAGGCCCCGAAAGAGGCCTTCATGTGCGGTTTGAGGGGGTCAGAAGCGGAAGAATACGCTCGCGTTGATGGCGGGCCCCGTCACATCTTCCTTGATCGACGGGTTGATGCTGCTGCCCAGATCCGTGTAATTGGCGTGGGTGTATCGCAGTTCGACGCCGACGTTGGGCGTGAACTGGAATCCGCCGCCCACTGCCAGGTAGTACGTCCCCTTGGTTTCATTGATGGAGAAGGGCCCCGCGCTGATCTCCCACTTCATGGAGCTGTAGCCCAGACCTGCCAGGACATAGAAACCATCACCTGGTTTTTCGCTGACGAAGTAGTTGTAGTCGCCTCCGACGGCCAGCACGTTGACCTTGAGATCTGCGTCCCCTTCGAGGCTGCGTTTGTACATCGTGTAGTCCAGACGCGGAACGAGGGCGTGTCCGCCCTGGAGAGGCACCAGCGCGTGGATGCCCAGCCCGTACCCCAGCTTGCCGTCCAGGGCGTCGCTCTTGCCCATATCCCCCTGGGGCAGGGCTAGCGTGGCCTGGGCGCCGAAGTGGACGTCCTGGGCCTGCACGCAGGTCCCGGTGAGGGCGAAGGCGGTGGCGGCGATGAGTCTTGCGATGTTCATGATTCCTCCACTGAAAACAACGGGTTTTATTCGGCCATCATGGCGGAAATTTCCTCGTTGAAGGTGAACACGAGAACCATCGGCGGTGGATTCATGAAACTGAAATTCAGTCCTCGACGGGGGTTTGGGTCCATTCCTCGCCGAACTGCTCCAGGAAGCCCAGGGAATAGCAGCGAAAGAAGACGTAGAGCGGCAGGAAGAACACCGTGCCGATGTACGGCAGCGCGGCCAGGCAGCAGGTGCAGCACGTGCCCAGGAGGATGGCGATGAACGCCGCGAGCGCCAGGGCCAGCTTGAGCAGATAGAAGGAGACAAATTCCCATCCGTGCCCCGGCACCAGCTCGCGCCACCAGACACGCAGGGCAGACATCGTGCTGATTCCCCGCCGGTACATGATGGGCACCACGAAATCCGTCAGGACCTGATCCAGCAGCGAAGCCCCCAGCGCCCATAGGATGAACAGCGGAAGGCCGGTTGCGAGGGCCACCACGGCACCAGCGCCGAAGTGTCGGCTGCGCAGATCGTGCCAGGCCAACCCCAGTGCGAGCGCCGCGATCAGGGCGAGCAGCACCAGGGTCGCCAGCCCCAAGAGCAGCCGGAACAGGAAGAGATTGTTGCCCGGTTTCTGGAAGCGATGCCAGGGCTCGACCACCGAGCCGCGATCCCGGATGACGCCGTCCAGGAACATGAAGGCCCCGCGGCTGCCCAGCCACTGGAACACCACCATCAGCGTGATCACGAACATCGCAAGCAGTACGCCGAGCGTGATGACCAGTGGCAGGTGTCCCATCACCCAGCGGGCGCAGGCATCGAACTCGGGTCCGCCCGAGCTTCCCGTGTTCCCGCCGCCCGTGGGCACATTGAAGCGGCTTCCGCCACCGCCCCCTCCTCCGCTGCACAGGTTGGCGAGAAATGCGCAAAAACCGAGCGTGAACCATTTCCCGGCGTCGAAGGGCTGGAAAAGGATGCGCTTCGTGCGCGCGATGGCCGAGCTGAAGGCTTCACCGATGGAGATCATGGGCTTCCCGCGAGATGTGATGAAGGATCCTACCAGCGCGGCCGTGACGATGCGGGAATCCCTTCTGCCACACTGGGATCATGTCGAAGTCCATGTCGTCACCGCTGCGTTCGCCGGCCTTCCTTCTGATTTGCAGCGTCACGTTTCTCACCTTCATTGCGGCTTTCCAGCTTTTCCCGACGGTGCCGCTGCGATTGCTGGAGCTGGGCGCGCGACGCGAACAGACCGGGCTTTTCATGTCGGTCTTCACGGGCGGATCCGCCTGCGGCGCGCTGTTCACGGGCCCCCTGGGCGATCGCATGGGCCACCGCCGGTTGATGATCGTCTCGGCGGCGGGCTTCGCCCTTTGCGTGGGCTTGTATGGCCTCATCTCCCGGTGGTGGATGTTCCCCCTGCTGGCCCTACCGCATGGCATCGTTTGGTCGGGGCTGCTCACCACAACCATGCCCATCCTGGGCGAGGTGCTGCCCGAGGAGCACCGCGCCGCGGGCGTCTCGCTCTACGGCCTCGCCAGCCCCGGGGGCGTCATTTTTGGGCCCATTGCGGGGTTGGCGTTCTTCCGGCATTTCGGCTTTCCCGGCCTGGCCTTCACGCTGGGCGCGATCTTCCTGCTGATCGCCCTGCTCGGCTTCAGCCTGCCCAGGGATCGCAAGGAGCGCGGCGATCATCCGGCCTTCAAGCTGCCCGGCGGCGTGATGATCGCGCCCTGCGTCATGCTCTTCACGACCGCGCTGGGCTACGGCAGCCTGGGCACCTTCACCCCGCAGGAGATCCTGAAGCTGGGCCACGGTCGGCCCTGGATGTTCCTCAGCTGCATGGCCGTGGGCATGGTGGCCCTGCGCATCGTGGTGACCCGCACGGGTTTTGGTGATCGCCCCCTGCGATGGCTGCCCGCCATGCTTTGGATGGCCTTCGGCGGATTGCTGTGTCTGACCCTGCTGCCCGGCGGGGATTCGCGGCACGCGGCCTCCGCGTTGGTCTACGGCGCCGGCTACAGCATGATGTACACCCTGGTGAACCTCTATGTGCTGGATCGGGTGGATCCCGCGCGCCGGGGGGCCGCTTTCGGCGCGATGCTGTTCGCCTTTGACTCCGGCATCGGCCTGGGGGCCTTCTTCATCGGCCAGATCATCGGGCGCAGCGAGCCTCACTTCGGCGCGATGGCGTTTCGGTTGGGATGGGCCGCGGCCTCGGCGATGGCGCTGGTCTCGGCCCTCATGGGTTACCGCCTGACGCGCGAAGCCCGCAGATCAGGCATGGCCTGATCGCGGTGGGCTGACGACATCACTCGTGTTTGAGGCTCTTCAACAACTTTTTGCCCTGGTCCTCGGTGGCGTACCCGGCGGGCAGCGCGAATACGCTGGCGGGGATATCTGTGGTTTTCACCGCAGTGGCCACCATCTGGGAATCGGTGCCCATGAAGCCAGAGATGTGGGAGCGCAGCGCCATGCCCTTGAGCTTGCTGAGTTCAACGTAGACCTTGCGCATATTGCCGCCCGCGAGGCCCAGAGCGTTGCCCCTCAATCGCGTGAATCGGGCGTAGGCGGCCGCATTGATGGGCGATTTCAGCGTGGGGTCCAGGCTGACTTCGTTCACCAGCTTGCCGAGGGTCACCCGGTATTTCTTGGCCTCGCGGCCCAGGATGGTCTCGCTGCCCTGTGACTCGACTTTGACGTCACCATCATCCCCGCCCAGCATGCCCTGCAGGAAACCCGGCACATTGGCGGCGGCCTCAGAACGGCTGGCGAGGGCATCCCCCACGGCCACGAGATCATCGAACGTGAAGAGCTGGATCTTCTTGTCCTTGTGATTGATGGTGTAGAAGACGCCTTTGCCGTAGTCCACCAGCGTGTCCGTGCGCGTGGCCTCGTTGGCCACCTTCATGTAGTTGGCGTTCATGAATTGGGTTTCTACGCCCTTGCCGCCCGTCCAGAGCGGGCCTTTGGCCGCATAGTCGTAGGTGATGGTCAAATCCCCAGCGGTTGCTGCAAGGGTTGCCATTGCCGAGAGAAAGAAAATCCGCAAGGCTGTCTTCATGGAGCCTCCGTCCTTTATCGCGATGAGTTGGAGCTCATGGTAATGCATCTGTCTTGAGTGAACCACCCTTGGTGCATTGATTTTTTTGAATGTTGTGAGGAAAAAAATGGCCCGCATCCTGGTTGTGGACGATAGCAAAGAGACTTGCGACCTCCTGGAGCTTCTGCTGACCGAAGGCAAGGACGGAATGGACCTGGAGATTGCCAAGGCCACCCGCCCCAAGGACGCCATCGAGCTTTTGAACCAGGGCGGCTTTGAGTTGATGCTGTCGGACATCAACCTGGAGGCCGACCAGGATGGCCTGGACCTGCTGAGGATCGCCAAGCCTCTGGGCGTGGAAACCATTCTGCTGACCGGGTTCGGGACCCTGGAGAAGGCACTTGAGGCTGTCCGGGAAGGGGCCTTCGACTTCATTTCCAAGCCCTGGAACAACGAGGAGCTGAAGGCCCTCGTGAAGCGGGCGATCGTTCGCAAGGAGAGCCGCGAAGGCCGCAAGCCCGCGGGCGCCACGCCCCGGCTTCAGCGCAGCGTCATGATCGGATCCAGCCCCAAGATGATGGATGTCTACCGCACCATCGCCTCCCTTCAGAACAGCCGCACCACGGTGCTGATCGCAGGCGAAAGCGGCACCGGCAAGGAACTGGTCGCGCGCACCATCCACCAGAGCAGCGACCGGAAGGACCGCCCCTTCGTCCCCATCAACTGCGGCGCGCTCAGCGAAACACTGTTGGAATCGGAACTCTTCGGTCATGTGAAGGGAGCATTCACCGGCGCAATCTGCGACAAGAAAGGTCTGTTCGAAGAAGCCAGCGGCGGAACCATTTTCCTGGACGAGGTGGGTGAAACCTCGCCCAGCTTCCAGGTCCGTCTGTTGCGCGTTCTTCAGGAACACGAGGTCCGCCGGGTGGGCGGGAACAAGACCGTCCAGGTGGATGTGCGCGTGATCGCCGCCACCAACCGGGATCTCTCCCAGATGGTGAAGAACGGCAAGTTTCGGGAAGACCTCTACTACCGGCTGAGCGTGGTGGAAATTCGCGTCCCGCCCCTGCGTGAGCGCTGGTCCAAGGACGAACACAGCGGTCGCATCATTTCGGATATTCCCTTGCTGCTGGATCACTTCCTGGCCGAGTGCGGCCAGAAGGACAAGCAGACCTACGTGGTTCGCAGCGACGCCCGCCAGATGCTGGAGCGCTACACTTGGCCCGGCAACGTGCGGGAAATGGCCAATGTCATCGAGCACACCACCCAGATGAGCCGCGGCCGAGAGATCACCCCCGAAGACATCCCGGAGAAGGTGCGCGAGGATCTGCGGACCCGCAACGTCGAGATCATCCATCCGCTCGCCCCCCTCATGGAGCTGGTGGAAGGCTGGGATCACCTACCGACTCTGGAGGATCTGGAACGGCGCTACATCCAGGTGCTGCTCAAGCACGAGCACCGGAAGAGTCGCGTCGCCGAAATCCTTGGGAAGGATCGAACCACCCTGTACCGCAAGCTCCGCGACCTGGGGCTGGGGGATCAAAACGAAGAGCTCTGAAATGTTGCAGATTGCATCGCGTCGCAAGATCCCACACGTCATTTCTGCGGGTGCAATTTATAAATGCTGTTTTGTATGGTTTTGTGTTTTGGCTCGCCCTGTGCTTGTCTCCCACCGTGATCCGGATGATCCGGAACAAAAAGGAGATGTTATGAACAAGCTTGCCGCTCTGCTGATGGCCGCTGCGTTGATCAGCCCCGCTTTCGCGGAAGAGCCCAAGAAAGCCGAAAAGGCCGAGCCCACCAAGAAGGTGGAGACGAAGAAGCCTGCCGCCAAGAAGGCTGTCAAGAAGGAAGCCGCTCCTGCCAAGGAAGAAGTGAAGAAGGCCCTCGGCACCGAAGAGAAGAAGGCTGAAGAGTGCAAGGGCGAGAAGAAGGCCGCCAAGAAGGCCAAGAAGGCTGCCAAGAAGGAAGCCGCTCCTGCCAAGGAAGAAGTGAAGAAGGCCCTCGGCACCGAA
>DAOPYE010000081.1:0-11126 GCA_035352715.1 Holophaga sp.
GCCTGCTGAAGGTCATCTGCGGCACGGACACGCTGGGCGTGGGCATCAACGTGCCCATCCGCACGGTGCTGTTCACGAAGCTCTGCAAGTACAGCGGCGACAAGACGGCGATCCTCACCGCGCGGGACTTCCACCAGATCTCCGGACGCGCGGGGCGCAAGGGCTTCGACACCGTGGGCTACGTGGTGGCGCAGGCGCCCGAGTACGTCATCGAGAACAAGAAGCTCGAATCGAAGGCAGGCAAGAAATACGTCAAGCGCCAGCCACCCGAGCGCAACTTCGCCAACTGGGACGAGAAGACCTTCGCGCGGCTCATCGAGGCCCAGCCCGAACGCCTGGTATCGCGCTTCCAGGTCAGCCACGGGATGCTGCTCAACGTGCTCTCGCGGCCCACGGACGGCTGCCGCGCGATGCGCGAGCTGATCCGCGGCAGCCACGAGACCGACCGGGCCAAGGACGCGCACCGCAAGCGGGGCTGGCAGTTGTTCCGCAGCCTGTTGGACCGGCGCATCGTCGAGTTCTCGCCCTCGCCGGAAGGCGCGAAGGTCCGCGTGAACGTGGAGCTGCAGGAAGACTTCTCCATGAACCAGGCCCTATCGCTGTACCTGCTGGACACGATTCCCCAATTGGATGCGGCTTCGCCGAGCTACGCGCTGGACCTGATCACGCTGGTGGAAGCCATCCTGGAAAACCCGGAGCTGATCCTGCGCAAACAACTGGATCGCGTGAAGGGACAGGCCCTGGCGGAGATGAAGCTGGCGGGCATCCCGTACGAACAGCGCATGGAAGAACTGGAAAAGCTCGAATACCCCAAGCCCCTGCGCGAATTCATCTATGGCACCTTCAACGAATTCGCCTCCGCGCATCCGTGGGTGGGCACCGAGGCCATCCGGCCCAAGTCCATCGCCCGCGAGATGTTCGAGACCTACAAATCGTTCGCCGACTACGTGCGCGAATACGACATCCAGCGCAGCGAGGGGCTGCTGCTGCGCCACCTGAACAGCGTCTACAAGGTGCTGGCCCAGACGGTGCCGGACGGCGTGAAGACCGACGAGGTGCGCGAACTGGAAATCTATCTGTCGGCCATGCTGCGCTCGGTGGATTCCAGCCTGCTGGACGAGTGGGAGAAGATGCGCGACCCGGCCTATCAGGCTGCGGAAGCCAAGGAGATCAGGCCACCCGGCGCGGAAGAAGCCGATCGCGATATCACCCGCGACGCCAAGAAGTTCACGGCGCTGCTTCGGGACCGCGTCTTCACCTTCCTGCGCAGCCTGATCCGCGACGAATACGACGAGGCCGCCCAGCAGCTCGTCGAGGATGCTGGACAGTCGTTGTCCAACGCCTGGACACCGGACCAGCTTCGCGGCGCCCTGCAGGCGTATCGCACCGAACACGGCGATCCACGCCTGGACGCGGAAGGCCGCAACCTGCGCCACACCCATATCCAGAAGGAAAGCGATCGCTGGATGCTTCAGCAGATGCTGGTGGACCGGGAAGAAATCAACGATTGGGTAGCGGAATTCGAGGTGGATCTTGATGCCTCCCGGAGGGCCGAACGGCCCGTGCTGACCTTGAGACGCCTGGAGTCCTTCGACGGGAATCCCTGAAGTCGATCCACACATAACGCGCGCACGAACTGGATGCCACCCGTAAAAAATCACATGCCGCGCCCCGCTGGACGATGAACGGGAAAAGCCAAGGAGCTTCCATGGCAGCGATTCCCTTGACCGCGTTGAACGCAGAGGATTACCAGCGGCTGGTGGAGCAGGCGCCCATCTTGATCTGGCGCTCGAATACAGACGGCCTGTGCGACTACTTCAACCAGCGTTGGCTGGCCTTCACGGGGCACAGCCTGGAGCATGAGCTGGGCGATGGCTGGGCGCAGGGCGTTCACCCGGATGATCACGCAAGGTGCATGTCCACCTTCCTGGACGCCTTTCATCGGCGGGAGGCCTTCGAGATGGAATACCGCCTGCTGCGGCACGACGGCGCCTGGCGATGGATTCTGGATCGCGGCGGCCCCTCCTATGGTCCCGATGGGCAATTCCGCGGCTACATCGGCAGCTGCGTGGATGTCAGCGAGCGGGTGGAGGCCCAGGAAGCCCTGGTCAAGGCCCGCGAAGCCCAGGTCAGAACCCTGCAGGGCCTGCTGCCCATCTGCATGATCTGCAGGAAAGTCCGGAATGACCAAGGCTATTGGGACAGCCTGGAGGCCTACATCCGCGAGCACTCCAACGCCGACTTCACCCATGGCCTATGCCCGGAATGCAAGCCGGGCTACATGAGAGGCCTGCATGAGGAAATGAAGGATCGGTAGATGATGCGCCGGTGAACCATGGGACCAAACCCTCTGGCCCGCCCTGGATTCGGGCCCTCCTGGCCGGGGCGTATACTGCAGCGCATGAAAAAGCCATCACTGGCCTGGGACTTTCCGCCCCTCATCACCGCCGGATTGCTCTTGGCATTCTTCGCGGCCTTTCGGCAACGCTTCCCGGCCCGGGTTCCCGTGCACTGGGGCCTGCGCGGAGCCGATCGCTTCGTCAGCCCCGAACGGGGCCTGCTGGAAGGGCTGGTGCTGGCTGGCTTGATCTGGCTGTCCCTGTTCGCCCTGAGCCACCTAGCCGGGCCCGGACCCGAGGATGACAAGGTGAACCAGGCCCTGGGGGCCTTCATGCTGCCCCTGCGCGCGCTCATACCCACGGGCCTGCTGCTGCTTATGGGCTGCATCCTGGCCTCGCCGATCCTGGGCGGCGCCGCCTTCGGCGTGGGCATCGGCCTCTTTGCGATCAGCAACCTGGCCGCCCTGGTGGCGGGCTTCCTGCGGCTGCCGCCCGGCGCGCTGGACGTCGATCCCCAGGATCCCACCCAGACCTCGGAAGCGACCTGGCGCTGGGGGATGTTCTACGTGAATCCCGAAGATCCGCGCCTGTGGGTGTCCAAGCGCTGGGGCGGGGATTGGACCTTCAACTTCGCGCACCCCCGGGCCAAGGTCTACACCCTGGCGATGCTGGGGCTCCCGCTGGGCGCGGTTCTGGTGCTGATCTTGGGCCATTTTTTCGCGAAATAGGCAGGGCGTGACTTTGGGCATGCCTCCCTACGTCCATCATCTGAGATGACTGAAACACGCAATCATTCGATCCAATCCGCAATGGAGGCCCCCATGCACACCCGCGCTCACGGCTTGAGGCCCATGGTCCATCTCGCCTGTCTGACGGCCACCCTGGCGGCCCTCGGCGCCACCACCGGATTCGCGGCAACCGTTCCAGGCGCTCCTGATGCGCCCACTGCGGCATCGGGCTACCAACAGCCACCCAAGGCGATCCTGGACGTGATGCAGGCGCCCTCCAGCGCCACGCCCTACGTCAGCCCCTCTCGGCAGCATCTGCTGCTGGTTGCGATGGAGGACTATCCCTCCATCGAGCGCGTGGCGACGCCGTTCCTGCGCCTTGCGGGCGTTCGCATCGAGCCCGCGAACCACAGCAAGCACGATACCCCCGGTGGATACGGGATCGCACCCGCGGTGCGCAGCTTCGAGCTGGTGCGCCTGAGCGATGGTCACTCGAAATCCATCGAATTACCCAAGGGCGGCCACGTGGGCACCCCCCGCTGGAGCGCGGATGGCAAGCACTTCGCCTTCGAACTGACCACGCCCACCGCCGTCGAGCTGTGGATCGGAGACGCCATGCGGGCCGAAATTCGCCGCATCCCCGGCGTGCGCCTGAACCCCATGTTCGGCGACGAGTTCGAATGGATGCCCGATCAGCAATCGCTGCTGGTGAAGCTTGTGCCCGAGGGCCTGGGCGAAGCGCCCAAGCGCCCGGAAATCCCCCAGGGCCCCAGCATCCAGCAGTCCATCGGCGGCAAGGGCCAGAGCAGCACGTACGAAGCCCGCGACACGCTGGGCAGCCCCCACGACGAGGCGCTGTTCGATCACTACGGCACGGCGCAGCTCGCGCGCATCGATCTCGCCACGGGCTCGATCACGCACCTGGGCCAGCCGGACCGGTATCTGGAGATCGCGCCCGCGCCGGACGGCCACCACATGCTGATTTCGCGGCTGCACAAGCCCTATTCGTACGTCACGACCTTCGAGCGCTTCCCCCGCGAGGTGGAGATCTGGAACATCGCCGATCCCGCGCGCATCGCCCGCCACACCGTCGCGTCCCTGCCCCTGGCCGATCGCGTCCCCATCCACGGCGTGCCACTGGGACCGCGCCAGTTCTCGTGGCGTCCCACGGATCCGGCCACCCTGGTCTGGGCCGAAGCCCTGGATGGTGGCGATTGGTCCGTGAAGGTGCCGCACCGGGACCGCATCCTCATCCAGAAAGCGCCCTTCCAGGAAGCGCCCACGGAACTCTTCCAGACCGAGCAGCGCTACGCGGGCATTGCCTGGGGCGCCCGGCCGGATCTCGCCCTGCTGTACGAAGAGGACGACAACCGGCACTGGTGGCGGTCCTTCATCGTCAATCCTAATAATCCCAGCCAGGCGCCGCGCCTGCTGTGGGATCTATCGAGCGATGAGCAGTACGCCGATCCGGGCAATCCCGTCTGGCGCACGCTGCCCAACGGCGCGCGCGTGCTGTGGCAGGAGGGCGACAGCATGTTCCTGGCGGGCAATGGCGCATCGCCCGCGGGTGAGCGGCCCTTCCTGGACCGGCTGGATCTGCGCACCTTGAAGACCCAGCGCCTGTTCCGCAGCGAAAAGACCGCCTACGAGCGCTTTGTCGCCTTCACGGGGACGGATGCCAAGCGGCTCCTGACCTGGCACCAATCCCCCATCGATCCGCCCAGCGCCGGTCTGCGGACCCTGGGATCCGCGATCACGTCCGCCCCGGGCGAGGCGGCCTTCGCTTCGCAGCGCGTCGCGCTGACCCATCCGGTCGACCCCGCGCCCGAGATCCGCAAGATCCGCAAACGTCTGGTGACCTACAAGCGGGCCGATGGCATGGATCTCTCCTTCACGCTCTACACGCCGCCGGGCTACCAGGAAGGCACGCGGGTGCCCACGATCCTCTACGCCTATCCGCAGGATTACGCAGACCCCTCCAAGGCGGGACAGGTCACTGGATCGCAGTACACCTTCACGCGGCTGAAGAACTACCGCCTGCTGCTGCTGGCGGGCTACGCCCTCATCGACAACGCCTCCTTCCCCATCGTGGGCGATCCCAAGAAGGCCTACGACACCTACATGGAACAGCTCGTGGCGGACGCCAAGGCCGCCGTGGACAAGGCGGTGGAACTGGGCGTGGCGGACCCCGATCGCATCGGCGTCACCGGGCACAGCCACGGCGCGTTGATGACGGCCAATCTGCTGGCGCATTCCGATCTCTTCCGCGCTGGCGTGGCCACCAGCGGTTCGTACAACAAGACGCTGACGCCCTTCGGCTTCCAGAACGAGCGGCGCTCGGTGTGGGAAGCACCGGATGTCTACCGCCAGGTCTCGCCCTTCTTCTTCGCGGACAAGCTGAAGACGCCGCTGCTGATCGTGCATGGCGCCGATGACGCCAACCCCGGCACCACGCCCCTGCAGGGCACCAAGCTGTTCGAGGCCGTTCGCGGCAACGGTGGCACCACGCGCCTGGTCATGTTGCCCCACGAACCCCACTGGTACACCGCCCGCGAATCCAACGAGCATCTGATCTTCGAGATGCTGAACTGGTTCGACACGTATGTGAAGAACGCGCCAAAGCGCTAGGGGCGCTGAAGCGTTGACCTGAAACGGCCCCGGAAAACGGGGCCGTTTCACTGGATGGACGAACCCCTTGCGCGAAGCCATCGGTTCATCGGATCCGGCCAGAAGCCCGCCTTTCGATGAAACGACGCCGGGGCTATCTTGAAAGCATGTTTCAAAAACTTCGACCCATCCTCAATCTCACGGTGGTGGTAGCCAGCCTGGGCTACTTCGTGGACATGTTCGATCTGCTGCTGTTCCCGGTGCTGCGCCAGTCCAGCCTGACCGCGCTGGGGGTGACGGGCGATGCACAGGTCGCGACCGGGGCCTATCTCCTGAACATGCAGATGGCGGGCATGCTGCTGGGCGGCATCTTCTGGGGCGTGCTGGGGGACAAGAAGGGGCGGCTGTCCACGCTATTCGGCAGCATCGCGTGTACTCGATCGCCAATATCGCCAACGCTTTTGTGCATTCGGTGCCCGCCTACGCATTCTGGCGCTTTGCGGCCGGGTTGGGCTTGGCGGGTGAACTGGGGGCCGCAGTGACCCTGGTGAGCGAGGTGCTGCCCAGGGATCTGCGAGGCTATGGCACCACCATCGTGGCGGCCGTGGGCATCTTCGGCGTGGTGGCGGCCAGTCTTGTGGGCAAGCTGATGCCCTGGCGCCTGGCCTACGTGGTGGGGGGCCTTTTGGGCATCACGCTGCTGCTGATGCGCGTGCGCATGCGCGAGAGCTCGATGTTCCATGAGGTGCGCCAGGGCAACGTCCAGCGCGGCAACTTCCTCTGCCTGTTCACGAGCCTGGAGCGCTTCGGGCGCTACCTGCGCTGCATCCTCATCGGCCTGCCCACCTGGTGCGTGGTGGGCATCCTGGTGACGTTCTCGCCGGAATTCGCCGTGCGCCTGGGCGTCACGGGCCGGGTGGCGGCGGGCACGGCGGTGCTGTGGTGCTACGCGGGCATCACGCTGGGCAGCTTCGCTTCCGGTTTCCTGAGCCAGATCTGGGGCAGCCGACGCAAGGTGGTGGCGCTGTTCATCGGCATCACCGCACTGGGCATCGTCGCCTACCTGCTGCAGCGCGGGATCCCGCCGCTGGGCTTCTACGCGCTGTGCGGCGCGCTTGGACTGGCGACCGGCTACTGGGCCGTGTTCGTCACGGTGGCCGCCGAGCAGTTCGGAACCAATCTGCGCGCCACCGTCGCCACCACTGTGCCCAATTTCGTGCGCGGCACCGTGCCGCTGATTACCGGCAGTTTCATATGGTTGAATGCCCATGGAGGCAACTACATCCGTTCCGCCTGGATCGTGTGCCTCACGGGCGTGGCTGTGGCTCTGATAGCCCTGGCGGGACTGCGCGAGACCCATGGCCGCGATCTGGATTTCGTGGAGTGACACCGCCTTACGAGGTCAGTTCCGCAAGGAATGCCTCGCCATACTGCTGAAGTTTTTTCAGGCCAACGCCCGATAAGGCCAAAAAGTGCTCGGGCGTCTGGGGCCGGAAGCGCGCCATGGCCTGCAGGGTGGCGTCCGTGAACACCACGTAGGCCGGCACGCCGCGCGCATCGGCCAACCGCTTGCGCAGATCCTTCAGCCGCAGGTACAGGGCCTCTTCCTCGCTATCGGGAATGGGCTGCGGAGCCTTCAAAGGTCCGGCTGATGCTAGGCGCGCCTGCTTCGCGCGCTTGGGGGCTTCGGCCAGAAGATCGCGCCCCGAGCAGGCATCGCAGCTGGACCGGCAATCGGAGATGCCCTCTCCGAAGTGCCGCGCCAGCTGCTTGTGGCGGCATTCCGTGGATTCGGCAAACCGGAACATGTCGCGGATCTGGCGCTGCTGCAGAGCCGCGAGATCCGCGTCCAGATCCTCGGTGAAACGGTCGAGGCTCATGACATCGGCCCATGAATAGAACAGCACGCAGTCAGCATCGGCCCCGTCGCGGCCGGCACGCCCGATTTCCTGGCTGTAGCCCTCCAGGCTCTTGGGCAGATCGCGGTGGATGACAAAGCGCACGTTGCTCTTGTCGATGCCCATGCCAAAGGCGATGGTGGCCACGACGACATCGATATCGTCGCGCCGGAAGGCCTCCTGCACGGACTCGCGCTCTTCGGCCGGAAGTCCGGCGTGATAGGCCTTGGCGCGGACGCCGTTGGCCTGAAGGAATTCCGCCGTGCCCTCTACGCTCTTGCGCGAAAGGGCGTAGACGATGCCGCTCTGCCCCGGCCGCGCCTGGATGAGGCGCAGGATGGCCTCCCGCGTGGGAGGCACCGCCGAATCCCGTTTCGCCCCGGCCTTCTTGAACGCGTGGATGTGCAGATTGGCGCGGAAAGAGGATCCGCGAATAACCAGCGGATCCCTCATGCCCAGCTGTTCCGTGATATCGCGGGCGACGGCGTCGGTGGCGGTGGCGGTCAGCGCCAACACGGGCAGGTTGCCGCAGCGCTCTTTCAGCGCAGCCAGGTTGCGATACGAGGGCCGGAAATCATGGCCCCAGTGGCTGATGCAGTGGGCTTCGTCCACAGCGATGAATTTCAGATCCAGGCGCTCCAGCAGGGCGCCCACGCTTTGTTCCAGGCCTTCCGGGGCGGCGTAGACCAGCTCGTATTCGCCTTGATGCAGGCCCTGCACGCGTGCGCGGCGCTCTTCCGCGCTCAAGGTGGAATTGAGGTAAGTGGCGCGCAGGCCACCCTCCACCAGGGCGTCCACCTGATCCTTCATCAGCGCGATGAGGGGCGAGATCACCAGCGTCGTGCCGCCCAGAAGCCTGGCGGGAAGCTGGTAGAGCAGGCTCTTGCCAGATCCCGTGGGCATCACCGCCAGCGCGTCGCGCCCGGCGAGCACGGCCTGGATGACCGTTTCCTGTCCCGGCCTGAACGATGCGTATCCGAAGGTCTCTTTCAATTGCTGGCGCAGCTTCAGGCCCTCCGAAAGGCGCTTCAGCTCGACCAGCGCACTTCGGTCGAAAGCCGAGGCCTCCTGGCGGTAGCGCTCGCGCAGCGCGTGCAAGTGGGTCTGCGCCGATCCGAGATCCCCCTCGCCGAGGGCCTCCCGCAGGAGGTCAATCTGGGTGTTGAGGTCGATCGAATCGGAAACAGAAACTGCCATGCCTCCATTGTGGGGCCAGTCGCTCCATATCCGACCGATTCGCGCCAAGGGTCTTGATGGAATCTTGATGACTTTCCCCCACATCCTGACGCCGTGTTGATGGGGGAGATCGGTAGGCTCCAACGATTGGGTTTTTGACTTTCGCGGAGAGCTTAACCATGGCCGCTTTCAGACGTCTTCTATTGGGGCGCCGTCTCGCCAGCAGCGAGGCCCACCACTCCCAGGTGAACAACTTCATCGGCCTTTCCGTGTTCAGCTCGGACGCCCTGTCTTCGGTGGCCTATGCCACGCAGGAGATCATGGCGAGCCTTTCCATGGCGTTGGGGCACCAAGGCCTGCTGGCTGCGGGCGCAGCGGGGGCCGTGGCCAGCCACTGGCTGTTTGGCCTTTCCATATGGGTGGCGCTGGGCATTGTCGTGCTGCTGCTGATCCTGGGCATCAGCTACCAGCAGACGATCATGGCCTATCCCGGCGGCGGCGGCGCCTACAATGTGGCCAAGGACAATCTGGGCGAGGCGGCGGCGCAAACGGCCGGGGCGGCGCTGCTGACGGATTACATCCTGACGGTGGCCGTTTCGGTTTCGTCGGGCGTGGCGGCCATCACCGCGGCGGTGCCTGCGCTGGATGGACACAACGTTGCCATCACGCTGCTGGCGATCCTTTTCATCGCAATCGCCAATCTGCGCGGGGTGAAGGAGAGCGGCAGGCTGTTCTCGGTTCCCACCTACGGATTCATCGCCTGCATGATGCTGCTCATTGGATCCGGCATCGTGCGCTGGGCGATGGGCGGGCACGCGCCCGAGCCCACGATGGAACAAGCGACAGCCTCCATCCACCACACGCAGCGTCTGGCGGGCCTGGCCCTGATCTGGGTCTTCATGCGTGCCTACTCGGCGGGCTGCACGGCCCTGACGGGCGTGGAGGCCATCTCCAACGGCGTGACCGCCTTCAAGGCCCCTTCGGCCCACAACGCAGCCAAGACGATGATCTGGATGGTCCTGCTGCTGGGTTCGATGTTCCTGGGCATCACGCTGCTGGCCAATCATTTCGGCGTGGTCTACCACCACAGCACGAATGCGGCGGTGGTCAACGAGACGCTGCTATCCAAGCTCTGCAAGGCGGTCTACGGCGACACCACCCATGGATTGCCCAGGCTGGCCTATTTCGTGACCCAGGGCTTCACGTTCGCCGTGCTGGTGGTCGCAGCCAATACGTCCTACGCGGATTTCCCCCGCCTGGCGGCCCTGCACGCCAAGGACGGCTTCCTGCCCAAGCAGTTCACCAGCCAGGGCGACCGCCTGGTGTTCAGCAACGGCATCATCATCCTCAGCGTCGTATCTAGCCTGCTGGTCGTGCTCTTCCACGCCAACACCGACATCCTGCTGCCGCTCTACGCCTTGGGCGTGTTCCTGGGCTTCACCATCAGCCAGACCGGCATGGTGGTCCACTGGTTCAAGAAGCGCGGCTCGTACTGGCGGGTGAAGGCCATCGTGAACGGCATCGGCGCCACCGCTTCCGCCATCGTCATGCTGGATATCGCCATCACCAAGTTCATGGCGGGTGCATGGATCGTGATCGTGCTGGTGCCAATCCTGGTGCTCATCTTCTTCCGCATCCACCGGCACTACATCGGCCTGAAGGCCAAACTGGCCGCCAGTCGGGCTGAGACCTGCTTCCCCGACGCGCACCACGCCATCGTTCTGGTCTCCAGTCTCCATCGAGGGGTAGTGGAAGCCTTGCGCTACGCCCGACTCATCGCTGGCGACCGGGTGGAGGCACTCTCGGTGGACCTGGGCGGCGACGACGGCCAGGAGAGCCGAGGCATGGAAAAGATGCGCGCCGACTGGACCCACTACGGCATGGGCGTACCCCTGCGAGTGCTGAACAGCCCCTATCGGCGCATTGTCGAGCCGATTCTCGATGAGATCGATCGGTTCCAGGAAGCCCAGCCCGGCGTGAGCTTGACGGTGATCCTGCCGGAGTTCATTCCTTCCCAGTGGTGGCAGCGATTCCTGCACAACCAGATGGCCCTTCGCATCAAGGCCGCGCTCATGATGCGGCCCGGACTGATCGTCACCACCGTTCGCATGCATGTGCCTCAGAAAGCCGAAGCCCTGAAGGAATCCACCGAATCCCTGCTTCTGAGCCACCTGGAGCAGCTATCGGAACAGCGAGGCTGATCCCGCAAGCGCAACGGCATCCCTTCATCCTGGGGGGAAAAGCGGCGGCTTTCTCCGCCTTGTGCGTGCAAGCAGCATCAAGGTCTTGGGCCCCCGAGCTTCAAGCGCCCCACGGGCGGAAGCGAACCATCTGATCCCCTGGATCGTAAAGAAAAGCGGACCGCAGGGTCCGCTTTC
>DAOPYE010000082.1:0-11114 GCA_035352715.1 Holophaga sp.
CGCTCCGAACTCGCCACTGGCGGCGCCCGAGCGCTGGATGGCCGAGTGGATCTTGTCCGCATCGAAGGATGTCTGCTGGCCATCGCGTTTGATGACGCAGAAGGGCAGGTGTCCCGCAAGGGAAGGGGAAGCTTCGACGACGTCGAGTGCAGGCATGGTGGCCTCCGGGGATCAGGCTCCAGGCAGACCTCCGGCTGGGAACACGGGTTCCATGGCGACGGCCAGAAGGAACAAGCCCGCGGCCGAACGGCGGCACTGAACTGGGGTACGAGGTTTTGATGGCTGTGGCCGTTCTCCCTCGGAACGAAACACACCGCGTGAAAGCGGATCCATGGCAGGTCTTCGGGCTGATGGGCGTTCTGGAGTTCCAGGTTCCTCGAGTTCCGCTTCCCAGCCTCGCAAGGCCAGTGCCGTAGAGCCCTTGTTCCCAATTACCGCTGCGGGGCAGCGCCGGAATCACACCGGCTTCCCTTTTCAAAGTCGGGATCGCTCCAGGCTTACCAGGGGGTGACCACAAGGTATGGTGGCCACCCTGCGCCGTCAACACAAAATGTTCGGGTTCGCCCCCTTCTCTTGGAGCGAGCATTGATGGGTTTGGGCCATCTTCCGGGCATTTGAGCCGTGATGGCCGAACGCCCTGCGGGCAGGGCTCAACTCTTTGCCTTGCCGTAATTCCATAATCAGCATAGATTCCACGGATGAATTAACGTGGCGGCGAGAAAGCCTCCGGGGAGTCTGCCGGAGCAGCTTTGCGCAGAGGTTGTCCTTGAGTGGCGGCCATAACCGTACGACCCATCGAAGGAGTCCTTCATGAACAAGCAGGTGGTTGCCTTTCTGGGAGCCTTGGCGCTCGTCTCGCCGCTTTCTGCCCAGATGATCGCCCAGGGCAAGAACTTGGCTTGGTCCACCAACACCGGTCAAACGGGATCCCTGCGCATCAGCGTGGTGAACGGTCCTTACTTTGAAGCTGAACAGACGAACGAGAAGAACCGGGCTGTGGGCATCGTCAAGCTGATCGGCGCGGTGGTCGACAACGGTCGGAGGGTTGTGCTCATCAATGGGGGGCAGTGGAAGGAAGTGTGGGATGGCTCCCTTTCCGATCACGAGATCACCGGCACCCTGGTGGCGGGTTCCTCCCGGTTCACCTTCAGGATCGTGGAGCCGATGGCGGCTTCAAGGAATCCCTTCTCCGAGGGCAAGACCATGAGGTGGAACTCGGGTGCGGGGCAAAACGGCATCATGCGCGTGGTTTCTTCGTCGGGTTCCAGGTTTGTTGTGGAACAGAAAAACGAGAGGAACGCCGCTGCGGGGTTTATCCGTTTTGAGGGTGAATACGTGGATGGCAGGGTCACTCTGATCAACAAGCAGTGGCATGAGACCTGGGTTGGCACGTTCCTCAATGGCAGGGTGACCGGGAAAATCAACGGCAGAACCGAATTCTCGATCTTCGAATAAGCCAGCAGGCCGGTCCTTCGGGCCAGCAACGAAGCTCTGCGGGAAGCACGACGCCATCAGGAGAACCTATGCGAATGAGTGATTGGGCCCGGCGCTTTCCGGTGGCTTCGCTCCTGGCTTGTGTGGTCATGTCGGGTGCATGGTTGCCGGTCCGCGGAGCGGAAAGCCGCTCTGGATCAGCACTTTGCCAGGCCATCGACGGCAACAATGCAGCCAAGGTCCAGGCGGCCATCGACGGCGGTGCGGATGTCAACGAAGTGGTCGAAAAGGACACCTTGTTGTGCCGAGCCATCGCGGCAAATCGCCAGGAGGTCGTGAAGGTCCTGCTGCTGTCCCCCAGGGTGGACGTGAACAAGCGAGGCACCTATGTGGACGGCTTCAATGATGAGTGGGAGCGCACGCCCTTGATCATCGCCTCCAAACGGGGGGACACGGCCATCGTGAACCTGCTGCTGGACAGGGGAGCGGATCTCAACGCCCGAGACCGGGTCAACGGTTCGCCCCTGGAACGTGGCAGTACGGCCCTGATTCTGGCCGCCCACTTTGATCACATGGATACAGTGAAGGCGCTTTTCTCCCACGCCAAAAAGCCCGATGTCCAGTTGCGGGACAAGGAAGGCAAGACGGCCTTCTGGATGGCCTCGGCCAACGAGAATTTTGAGATGGTGCAGTTTCTGTTCGGCAAGGGTTCGAAAATCGATGTGCCGGACAAGGATGGGAAATCCATCCTCACCACGACCCTGTTGCACAAGAAGCTCGAGGTGCTCGATTTTCTCGTCGCCAAAGGCGCGGATATCAACCGAGTGGATGATGCGGGAATGACGCCACTCATGACGGCCGCGGGCTTCAATCAAAGCAAGAAAGCCAGCGTACTGGGGTTCCTGGGGGAATTCCTCACCTTCAAGCCCAAGCTGGACCTTCAACAGATCAAGCCCCGGGGTGGGGGCGAATCGGCCCTGCATCTGGCCTCTCAGACGGGTTTTGTAGAGGCCATCCAAATGCTGGTGGACTGCGGGGCGAACATCAACCTCGTCTCCCTGACCATGGGGCGCACGCCCTTGGCCACCGCGGCGGTTGCCAAACAAGTGGAATCGGCGCGATGTCTTCTCAAGCGCGGCGCGAAGACAGAGATCGCGGACAAAAGCGCCTTCACCCCGCTGACCCTGGCGGTCATTCAGTGCGATCCCGACATGGTGCGCGTGCTGGTTGCGGGGGGAGCTGTCCCCGAGTTCCGGGCACCGGGCCACAACTACACCCCGTTGGTGGCTGCCGCCGCCAACCTGGACCCCTTCAAGCATGACAAGTGCCTGACCATCATCAAGATCCTGCTGGATGGCAAAGCGGATATCAACTTCCCGGCTTCGGATGGTCGAACCGCGCTGTTGGCTGCCGCTGCCAGCAGCAACCAGAGCCAGGGCTTGGCCACGGCCACCCTGCTGCTGGAACGGGGGGCCAACCCGGATGTGGCGAACACCAAGGGAGAAACGCCCCTGATGTTGGCTGCTGGCAATGGCAACGAGAAGGTCGTCAAGCTTCTGCTGAAGAAGGACGCCAAGATCGATCTGAAGACCGGGGCGGGCGAAACGGTCATGAGCTTCGCGCAGCGTTCCGGCAAAGCGTCCATCACCGCGTTGCTGGCCGCCAAGGGCGCCAAGCCCGACGCGCCCGTCACCTTGGCAAAGGTCGTGGTCAAGGATCTGGTGGGCACCTGGGTGGGTCAACAGGACGGCCTGCCTCAGGCTGTTTTTAATCTTGTCTTGAACAAGAACAACAGCTTTACGTTTGTATCCCGTTTCACGGCCGCAGCTCTGAAGCAGTTGCCCAAGGGTTCTGTGAACCCGGTCATCGCCTCCCAGAAGGGGACCTACACCGTTAATAACGACATCCTGGTGCTGAATATCGCCGGGGCAGCCCCCTTGTCCCGGAAATGGAAGCTGGAGGGCAGCATGCTGATACTGGATGGCGTGATTCGGCTTAAGAAATCGAACTAGCCGCTCGCCACGGCAGAGCCTTCCTCTGAGTGTGATCGCTCCCTCGTTGGGGGAGCATTCGGTTGGTCGGAAGTCGATGGTCGAGAACGTTGGATGAGATGAAGCCCTGAATGCCTCCCCGCACTTTGATGGGCGTGCGTTTTGACGTGCTAGCATCGAACAGTTTTTGCGGCCCATGCGGCAACGGGCGGGACCACGAGATGAGGGCTGATTCATGCTTTTTGTAATCAATACCAGCTGCAACCGGGATTGTTCCTACTGTTTTGAAGGCGAGCTGCGTCAGCAGACTCCCCGGATGATGACGGTCGACGATATCCACCGGCTCGCGCGCTGGGCGGGGCCCGCCCACGTGGGCAACAATTCGGTGCTGGGCGGCGAACCGACGCTTCATCCCCAGCTGATTCCCATCATGGAGGTCGTGGGTCACTACAGTAGCGAGCCCCCGCTTCTGCTCACCAACGGCGTTGGCGACCCGGCCCTCATGAAGGAGCTGGCCAAGCGCCCCATCCGCTTCCTGGTCAACATCAATCATCTCGACGCCTATTCGGATCTGGAAAAAGAGCGTCTGGCTACGAACCTGGTGACCATCCAGAAGGGGTGGTTCCAGGCCCTCGCCTTCAGCGTCACCATCACGAAGCCCGACGACGATCATTCCATCCTGCTCGATCTGCTGCGCAGCCCCGTGGGGGCGAGCGTTCTGGTGGTGCGGATCGGCGTCTCGACGCCCGGCTATGGCTTCAAGAACCCCTTCCCGCGGGAGTTCTCCCAGGATTATGGGCTGGCGTACGCCCGGCTGGCCGCGGCCATTCATCGCATCCGGCCCCATATCCAGATCAGCAACGAATGTGCGCTCAATGGATGCCTGGTGGATGAAGCCACCGAGGCTCGCCTTCAGGGGACCGTCGACAACTTCAAGCTCGTCTGCAGAAGCGGGAATTGTGACATCCTGCCGGATTTCTCGACCCACTGGTGCTACGCGGCCCACGCGATCCCTGAGCTGAAGATCGACAACATCTTCAAGTACCAGAGCCTGGACCACGTGCAGTACGAGCTTTCCATGGCCCATGAGCGCTTGCAGCGATCCCTGGGTTCGCAGTGCGAACATGGCACCTGTGATCGCCTGAACTGCCATGGCCCTTGCGTGGTGCAGAACTACTACCGGAAACATCGCGAGCGCATCGACGCCCAGTGAAGGGAAACTGAAAGCCAGCACCCGGCCTATCTTTCGGCAAATCCAAAAAATGATTGGGTTTGAGGGCGCAAAAGAATTATATTGGGCCCAATGCAACCGGTTTCACGCCCAGGGGTGCCATACTCCTGTTTTTATAAAAACAGGAGTATGTGTCTTCTTGGGATGCTTTTTAGCTCTTTAGGCTCAAGTCTGCCGCCAATTTTTCGATCGTTGATGCAACCACCGGGAACAAGGGCTGGTCTTACTTTCCAGGTCCTTTTTTTTTGGGGCCGCCGACTCGTCATGGCGCACGCCTGGGCTGCAAAGCCTTTATGGAGGTGTGACGCTTCATCTCATATTTCCTTGAAGGGGAATTCACACCATGTCAAACGCAGGAAAATCAGCCTCGCGCTATCGGGTGCCGTGCCTGGTCACGGCCTTGATGCTGGCGTTGGCCGGGGCGGTACAGGCCAAGCCGGTCCAGGTCTCCATCGATGCCTCCAAGCGTGGCGCTCCCATTTCGAAACACATCTACGGTCAGTTCCTGGAGCACGGCGGCGATATCGTCAACACGGGCATCTGGGCCGAGATGCTGTTGGACCGGAAGTTCTTCTACCCGGTGTCCGTGAAGGCGCCCGTGCCTCCCCCCGTCCGGTTCGCCGGCGATGGGAACCCGCGCTTCCGTCGCATGCCCACCCGCTGGTGGAGGCCCATCGGCCCCGAGGATGCGGTGGTGATGGACAAGAAAGCCCCCTACACCGGTGACCAGACGCCGATGGTGAAACTGAACGGGGCCAACGAGCGCGGCATGGCCCAGGGCGGCATGGCCGTGCGCAAGGGCAAGGACTACACCGGCCGTCTCGTGCTGGCGGGCAGCCCCACCACGAAGATCAAGGTGACGCTGATCTGGGGCCAGGGCGCCGAGGATCGCGAGACGGTCACCCTGTCCGGGCTGAATGACACCTACCAGAAGTTCCCCGTGAAATTCTCCGCCAAGGCCGACACCGACGATGCGCGCATCGAAATCGCCGGCACCGGCGAAGGCACTTTCCACGTGGGCGCGGTTTCGCTGATGCCCGCCGATAACATCCAGGGTTTCCGCGCCGAGGTCGTGGCGGCCTTGAAGCAGCTCCGCTCCGGCGTCTACCGCTTCCCCGGCGGCAACTTCATCTCGTCCTACGAATGGCGCTATGGCGTCGGCGATATCGACAAGCGCCCGCCTATCTTCGACTACGTGTGGCATGCGGTGCAGCCCAATGACGTGGGAACCGATGAGTTCATGACGCTCTGCCATCTGCTGGAGGTCGATCCCTACATCAGCGTGAACGCGGGCTTTGGCGACGCCTGGTCGGCCAAGGAGCTGGTGGAATACACCAATGGCGATGCGAATACGCCGATGGGCAAGCAGCGCGCCGCCAATGGCCACCCGCAGCCCTACAACGTGAAGCTGTGGGGCATCGGCAACGAGCCCTGGGGCGACTACCAGATGGGCGCGATGTCCACGGAGCAGTACGAGCTGAAGCACGACATCTTCGCCAAGGAGATGCGCAAGGTGGATCCGACGATCAAGCTGATCGCCGGTGGAGCCACGCCGGACGTGATGACGGGCGCCAATCAGTCGAAGCGCATCGGCGGCAAGTTTGTGCCCGAGTATCTGACGACGGCGGATTGGAGCGGCCACATGCTGGCCCACTGCCTCGACAACATCGACATGCTCAGCGAGCACTACTACTCGTCCAGCGATATGCACACTGATCTGAAGCTGGAAAAGAAGGTCAACATTGGCCCCCAGAGCATGATCGAGTGGCAGCGCGCACCGGCCACGCAGGTCCGCGTGAAGTACGAGCACTACCAGGAATATCTCAAGCGCATCCCTGCCCTGCGTGAGAAGCGTGTGCCCATCGCCATCGACGAGTGGGCGTACATGGGCGGTGGCCCGAACTCCTTCAAGGTCATTCCCGCCTACGCCTGGGCGTTCCACGAGATGTTCCGTCATTCGGACGTCTTCCAGCTCGGCGCGTTCACCTTTGCCACGGCGATGATGAGCTCGAACCGCACCGAGGCGATCCTGAATCCCACGGGCATGCTCTTCAAGATGTACCGCGATCACTTCGGCGTGACCCCCGTGGAAGTCAACGGCGATTCGCCCCAGCCCAAGCCGATCTTCCCGGCGGGTGGCGATCAGCCCGCCGTGAATCCCGGCAGCGACACCTATCCCCTGGATGTGTGCTCGGCCTGGAGCGAGGACAACAAGACGCTGACGATCGCGGTGCTGAATCCCTCGGACGCCGAGCAGAGCATGACGCTCGCCGTGCAGGGTGCGAAGCTGACCAGCAATGGCAAGCTGTGGTCCATGGCGCCTGCGTCGATTGACGCCAAGGTCGCGCTCGGAAGCAAGCCTGAGGTCCAGGTCGAAGAGAAGGCTCTCGGAGCCCTGCCCAAGGCCATCTCGGTGAAGCCTTTCAGCGTGAACATCTATGCCTACACGGTGAAGCAGTAATTCTCATCGTGATCAACCATGAGCGGCATCGGCATCACGTCGATGCCGCTCGTTGTAGCTGCTGATGGAATACGCGCACACTATTCGTCGATTACCAAAATTGGAAAGGAGGCCTACCCCATGAATTTGAAAAGAAACCTGTTCGCCTTGGCCCTGATGACGGGCTGGTTGGCGGTCCCGCAGGGGGCCTGGGCGCAGAACACGCCGGGCGCGCCAACCGCTTCGGCCGCCGCCGCTGTGAAAGTCCTGCCGTTCGTCAGCCCGATTTTCGGCGACAACATGGTGCTGCAGCGCGGCAAGGAAAACGCCATTTGGGGCTGGGCCGAGCCCGGCGAAAAGATCCGCGTGGAGATCGGCAAGCATCACGCGACGGCCGTCGCGGGGCCTGATCGCAAGTGGCAGGTGAAGATCCAGCCGCCCGCCCCCGGTGGCCCCTACCGCGTGAAGATCGTCGGCAGCACGACGGTGGAGCTGCAGAACATCATGGTCGGCGATGTCTGGATTTGCGGCGGACAGTCGAACATGGAACTGGCGCTGCCGCGCGCGCGCAACGGGGCCGAGGAGGTCAAGGCGGCCAACCATCCCGATATCCGCTTCATCAAGATCTCCCCGCGCACGGCCTACCGCCGCGTGCCCGTGATCGAGGGTTCCTGGAAGCCCGTGACACCGCAGACGGCGGATGCGGTTTCGGCTGTTGCCTACTATTTCGCCCGCAAACTGAACCAGGAGACGCACATTCCCATCGGACTGGTGGTCGATGCGGTGGGCGGCACGCCCGCCGAGTCCTGGAGCAGCGCCGAGGCCCTGCGTCCGCTCGGCGATTTCGATGTGCAGTTGGCGGAACTGCAGAGGCTGGCCGCCGAGGGCGTGCCCGAGTACGGCAACTTCGTCATGCACTGGTACGACCGCTACGACATCGGTGAAAAGCAGAAGTGGCACACGGCGGATCTGGATGATTCTGATTGGAAGAGCATCAGCATCCCCAGCAATTTCTCCGAGGTCATTGCGCCGGATTCGCCCGCGGTGGTCTGGCTGCGCCGTGAGATCACGCTGCCCGATCCGCTGCCCGCAGCCCGCATGTCATTGATTCACCTCGGTTCCATCGAGCGCATGGACACCGTCTATATCAACGGAAAGCAGGTCGGCGCGAGTTCGTGGGTGGAGAATCCCCGCGTCTATCCCCTCTTCCCCGGCGTGTTGAAGCCCGGGCGCAACGTGGTGGCGATCCGCGTGCTGCGCACCAAGCCCAATGGCGGTTTCCTGGGCAAGCCCGAGGAGCTTTTCATCTCGATGGGCCAGCAGGAGAAGATTTCTTTGGCTGGGGCCTGGAAGGCCAAGCTAAGCGTTGACGCCCGCCCACCAATGCCGCTGCCCATCGGCTACGAGAACTGGCCGGTCATGCCGACGGTGCTGTATGAAGGCATGCTGGCTCCGCTGGCGCCGCTCTCGATCACGGGCGCGATCTGGTATCAGGGCGAACAGAACGCCTCGCGCGGATTCCAGTACCGCAAGGTGCTGCCCGCCATGATCACGGATTGGCGCCGCCTCTTCGGGCAAGGGGATTTCCCCTTCTACGTCGTCAGCCTGCCGGCCTTCCAGCAGCGCAGCGCCACGCCGACGGATGACGGCTGGGCCGATACGCGCGAATCGCAGGCTCTGGCGGCGGCGGCCGTGCCCAACGCGGCCCTGGTGGTCACCATCGATACGGGCGATGCGAACGATATCCATCCCAAGGACAAAGTGCCCGTGGGCGAGCGGCTTGCCGCCTGTGCCCTGAAGGGACACTACGGCAAGAAGGTCGTCGCCTCCGGCCCCACCCTCGCGTCGGTCGAAAGGCTGGAGGGCGCCATCCGCCTGCGCTTTGCGAACACCGACGGCGGACTGGTGGTGAAGGGCGACAAGCTCGGCGAGTTCTCCATCGCCGGCGAGGACCAGAAATGGGTGTGGGCGGAAGCGCGCATCGAGGGCGATACGGTGGTGGTCTCCTCGCCGCAGGTGCCTCATCCCGTCGAAGTGCGCTATGCCTGGCAGTCGAATCCCCTGGCGACGCTCTTCAACGGCGCGGGCTTCCCCGCTGGGCCCTTCCGCACGGATCACTGGCCCTGTGTGACGCAGGACGCGAAATAGACAGGCTCCAGGTTTCATGAAAGGCGGCCGGTGAACGCCAGCGATGGCAAAGACCGGCCGCCCTTCCTTTATCTGAAAGCTGGCGATCAGAAAAGAAAGACGCCTTGGATAAGGCCCTTGGCCATGGGCTGATGGTTCACTGCTTCGGTATCCAAGAGTTTCCAACGCTTGGTATTGATTGCGCTATTCTTTGAATCTCCTATTGCACACGCATTCTACTGAACGGACCTATCCCTCCACCCACCCATCACAGGACCCCAAACCATGGACACACCCAACCAAGGTGAAGCAGCCTCCCGAGGCTTCTACAAGCTGTCGGCGTTCATGCGCATCGGTTTCGGCGCAGGCGATCTGGCCCAGAACCTCATCTACCAGACCGTCGCCACGTACCTGCTCTTCTTCTACACGAACGTCTTCGGCATCAGCCCGGCTTCCGCGGCCTTCATGTTCCTGGTCGTGCGCCTGGTCGACGTGCTGTGGGATCCGTTCGTCGGCGCGTTCGTCGACAAGCACAACCCCAAGCTCGGCAAGTACCGGTCGTACCTGGTTCTCGGCGGCATCCCGCTGACCGGCCTCGCCATCCTGTCGTTCTGGAACGGCTTTTCGGGGCAGCTCTGGTACGCCTACGTCACCTACGTGACCCTCTCGATGTGCTACACGCTGATCAACGTGCCCTACGGCGCGCTGAACGCTTCGCTCACCCGCGACACCGACGAAATCACCAAGCTCACCTCCACCCGCATGTTCATGGCCAATATGGGCGGCCTGGCGGTTCAGTTCGGCGTGCCCGCCACGATCCAGTACTTCTCCCCGAACCACGACTGGTCCCAGCCCGCGGCTTCGGGCGTCTGGTTCGCCGTGATGTCCGTCTACGCCCTGGTGGGTATGGTCCTGTTGATCTACTGCTTCACCCAGACCAAGGAACGCGTGGTGATGGACGAGAGTGTGGGCCACACGGTCAGCTACTCGGACCTCTTCACGGAATTCATCCGCAATCGCCCCTTGCGCATCCTGGCGTTCTTCTTCATCACCGCCTTCGCCATGATGGCGGTTGGCAACTCGGCCTCGGCCTACTACATGCAGTACAACCTGGGACAGGCGCACGCCCTGCCGGTCTTCAACGCCCTGAGCTCGATTCCGGCCTTCATCTTCATGCCGCTGGTGCCTGCCATTAAGCGCTCCATCGGCAAGAAGCGGATGTTCTACGTGTTCCTGAGCGTGGCCATTGTCGGCATGGCGATGCTGTATGTCATCTCCACCGTGCCCTCGCTCAAATCGCAGCTCTGGCTCGTCTATGTCGCCCAGTTCGTGAAGTCCACGGGCGTCATCGTGGCGACCGGCTACATGTGGGCGCTGGTGCCCGAAGTCATCTCCTACGGCGAATGGAAGACGGGCAAGCGCATCGCTGGCGTCGTCAACGCGCTGACCGGCATCTTCTTCAAGGCTGGCTTCGCCCTGGGCGGCGTCATCCCCGGCGTCGTTCTGGCCATGACGCACTTCGACCCCAAGGCGACGGAGCAATCCGCCGTGGCCCAGCATGGCATCCTCTGGCTGATGGTGATCCTGCCCGCCATCCTGCTCCTGCTGGCGATGTTCATCATCTCCAAGTACGAACTCGAAGACGACAAGATCGACGAGATCAACCACGAGATCGAAGCGCGCCACCACCAGAACAGCTGATCGGTTTCCGATCCAATCGACCAACAGGCCAGGCTTCATGCCTGGTCTGTTTGCATATTCGGGCGTGGGTTCGCGCTAGGCTGGCGGGGTGGAACTTTACCGAAAGCCCAGGAGCATCCCATGAAGGTCATTGCGATCAACGGCAGTCCCCGGAAAGACGGCAACACGCGGTTGCTGCTGCAGGCGGTGC
>DAOPYE010000083.1:0-11112 GCA_035352715.1 Holophaga sp.
AGGGCGCGGTTGGGGTGCTTCTCGATGAGTTCTCCACGCAGACGTCCGATCATGGCTCCAGGATAGCCGAGGCGCGGGGTTCATCCCCCGCGTCCCTCGGCCCATCCGCCTCCCGATGGATGAAGCCGCTACCGGCCCCCGGCCTCGTGCAGCTCCGTCAGGATGCGCGCCTTGGCGGACTGGACGGCTCCCAGCAGCTCTTCTGGCTTGACCTTCTGGAGCTCCTTGGTGCGGCGGTCCTTCAGCTCCACGATGCCGTCCTTGAGGCCCTTGGAGCCCACCATGACACGCAGGGGGAATCCCAGCAGATCCGCGTCCTTGAACTTGGCGCCGGGGCTCATGCCTTCGCGCTCGTCGTGCAGCACTTCGAAGCCCGCGGATTCCAGCTCCCGCTCCAGGCGGTTCGCGGTGTCGTTGACCTCGGCGTTTCCGGGATCCAGGTTCAGCAGATGGATCTGGTACGGCGCGACGGGCCAGGGCCAGATGATTCCATCATTATCGAAATTCTGCTCGATGACGGCGGCGACGGTGCGCGTGATGCCGATGCCGTAGCAGCCCATGACCATGGGGTGCTCCTTGCCCTCGGCGTCCAGGAAATTGCAGCCCATGGATTTGGAATATTTGGTTCCCAGCTTGAAGACCTGGCCCACTTCGATGCCACGGAAAGCCTGGTAATGGCCGTCCTTGCCATTCCCGGCGCAGCGCGGGCAGGCATCGCCTTCCACGGCCATGCGGAAATCGCCGAAGGTCGGGTTCTTCAGGTCGCGTTCCGGACCGAAACCAAAGTGATGGAAGTCCGTCTTGTTGGCGCCGCAGGTGAGGTTCACAGCGCCCTTCAGGCTGCGGTCCACATACATGGGCATCTGAAGCCCGATGGGACCGATGAAGCCGGACTTGCAGCCAGCCAGGGTCTCGGCCTGCTCCAGCTCCAGCAGTTCCAGGGTGTCCGCGCCAATGGCATTGCGCAGCTTGACGGGATTGGGCTCGTGGTCGGCGCGAAGCACCAAGCCGACGTTCCAGCTCTTCTCGCCCTTGGTGGCCTGGTAGAGGTAGAACTTCGTGGCCTGGCTCAAGGGCAGTCCGTCGTGCGTCTCATCCTTGAACGCCGCGACCTGGTCCGGGGTGCCGATGATGCCGGGCGTGGCGAAGTGATTCGGCTTCAGCTCGAACGCCGCGCCGTGCTCGCCAGCCGGCAACTGGGGCGCCTCGGTCTTTTCGCTGTTGCTGGTGTAGTCGCAGGCATCGCAGGACAGGATGGCGTCTTCGCCGCTGCCGGCCAGCACATGGAACTCGTGGGTGAAGCTGCCGCCGATGGCGCCGCTGTCGGCTTCCACGGGACGGAACTTCACGCCCAGGCGGGAGAAGATGCGCTTGTAGGCGTTGAACATCACCCAGTATTCGCGGTCCGCGTCTGCATCATCGACATGGAAGGAGTAGGCATCCTTCATCACGAATTCCCGGCCGCGCATCAGGCCGAAGCGGGGGCGGATCTCGTCGCGGAACTTGCCCTGGATCTGGAAGACGTTCATGGGCAGTTGCTTGTAGCTGCGCACGCTGCGGCGGATGATGTCGGTCACCACCTCCTCGTGCGTGGGGCCCAGGCAGAATTCCGCATTCTTGCGGTCCTTGAACCGCAGCAGCTCTTTGCCGTAGAAGTTCCAGCGGCCGCTCTCCTGCCACAACTCTGCAGGCTGCACGGTGGGCATCAGCAGTTCCTGGCAGCCGTCCTTTTCCAGTTCTTCGCGCACAATCTGCTCGAATTTTCGGATGGAGCGGAAGGCCAGGGGCAGGTAGTTGTAGATGCCCGCGGCCAGCTTCTGGATCATGCCCGCGCGCATCATGAGCTGCTGGCTAACCACGTCCGCGTCACGCGGAACCTCGCGCAGGGTCTGGATCAATACTTTGGACTGTTTCATCTGGAATCCTTGGAATAACGACACATCGGGGCCGCCGAGGAACGGTAGGGAAAGCCACAAAACCCATTCGGATGAGGTCCGATGATGTTCAGCCCTGGCCCTGCTTTTGGCGGCAAATTCAGTTCAGAAGGGATGACGCGAGCTGGCTGGCGGCCTTGCCGTCGAACCCCGCGCCGTGCTTGGCCTGGAGTTCTTTCATGACCTTGCCCAGGTCCTTCTTGGATGCAGCTCCGACGGCCTGGATGGCTTCCTTCACGGCCTGTTCGAGGGCAGCCCCTTCCAGCATGGCGGGCAGGTAGGTCTTGAGAATTTCGACCTCAGCTTGTTCGGAGGCGGCGCGATCCGCATATCCGCCTTTGAGGAACTGCTCCATGCTGTCCTCGCGGGATTTGACCAATCGTTTGAAAACCGTCACGGCATCGGCATCGGCCAGAACACCCTGAGGGCCGAGGCCCTTGGCGACGGCTTCGTTCTTGTAGGCGGCCAGGGCCATGCGCAGCACCTGTGTCCGGGCGGCATTCTTGGCGAGCATGGACGATTTTAGGTCGGCAGTCAGGCGGTCGAGCATGGTAACTCCAGCAAACATGAACTTCCATCCTGCCGCCGATGAAGGATCTGTTCAAGAATGCAAGAAATCAGGCTTTCCCCATAGAGCCCCGATGGGATATTGTTCAACGTAAGCAATCGGAGGGTTTTGACCCATGAATGTCGCCTATGTGAACCCCTTCATCGAGTCCACGTTGCGCAGTCTCGACATGATGGCAGGCATCAAGGCAGACAAGACCGGATTAGCCCTCAAGGAAGACCTGATCACGACCTACGATATTTCCGCCATCATCGGTCTGACGGGGGAAACCTCTGGATCCATCATCATCAGCATGCCCGAGAAGCTGGCCTGCAAAGTGGCTTCCAATATGTTGATGGAAGAAATCCCCGCGTTGAATAAATCGGTGGAAGACGCCATCGGCGAGATCGGCAACATCGTGGTGGGGGATGCTCGGCGCGCGCTGATTCAGGAAGGCCATTCCCTGAATATCTCCATTCCCACCGTCGTCATTGGCGCGGGACACAAGATCAGCCGCTCGGGCGACGTGCCTTGCATCGCCATTCCCTTCACCACGTCTTTCGGCGATTTCGAAGTGAATGTGGGTCTGCGGGAAGACTAGTCCCGCGGCCGATCGAGGCGCTTCAGCCCCAGCGAGACAGGCCTAAGCCTTTTGGGCGCTCTCCAGGGCGCTCTGGGCTTCTTCCCATTCGCTCATGACGTAGGCGAGTTCCGTCTCGAGGGCCTTCTGGCGCTCCAGCAGGACATTGAATGTCTGCCAGTCTGATGGATCCGCAGTCGCCAACTCCTGGGAGAGCTCAGCGAGCTTGCCCTCCTGCTCGGTGACTTGGGCTTCCGCTTCGCTGACCTTCCGCTCCCAGCGCCGGACCGCCTTCTGCTTTTCCTTGTCGATGGGTTTGCGGGCGGACGCATCCGCGTTGGCCTTGGGGTCGGCGGGCTTGGGCTGCTCCGGTTTGGCGCGCTCGGGCTTCTTTTCTTCCTGCGCGGGTTCCGGGCTGTCCTCTGGCAGATCCAGATCGATCCAGGCCCGGTGCTCTTCGTATCCGCCTTCGCGGAACTCGGCCTTGCCCTCGTGGACGCGCAACAGGCTGTCCGCCACACGCCCCAGCAGATAGCGATCGTGGGTGACGAGCACCACGGCCCCCGTGAAGCTGAGGATCGTGTCCTCCATGGCCTCCATGGAGTGGATGTCCATGTGGTTGGTGGGCTCGTCCAGGAGCAGCAGGTTCACGCCCTCGCGGATGAGCGTCGCCACGGACAGCCGCGCGCGCTCGCCGCCGGACAGCACCGTGACGGGCTTGTCCACGTCATCCCCCCGGAACTGGAACTTGGCCAGGAAGCCCAGCACGTCCTGCTTGGGCGCCATGGGGATCACCGCCTGGATCTGCTGGAAGACGGTGTTGCGCGCGTCCAGGTTCTTGTGGTGCTGGTCGAAGTAGCCCAGCTTCACCTGGCTGCCCAGCCGCGCGCCGCCCGTGATGAAGGGGATCTCCTCGGCGACGGCCTTCAGCAGCGTGGACTTCCCCGTGCCGTTGAGGCCCACGATGGCCAGCTTCTGGCCGCGCTTGACCTGGAAGTGCTCGATGGCCTCGAAGAGGGGCTTGCCGTCCCATCCCACGCTCGCGTTCTCCAGGACCAGCGCCGTGTCCCCGCTGCGCTGCGTCTCCGGGAACACGAACTTGACCTTCCGGCGGTCCCGGAGGGGCTTCTCCAGCCGCTGCAGCTTCTGGAGGTGCGTGCGCCGCCCCTGGGCCATCTTCGTGTTCTGCCCGGCGATGTTGCGGCGGATGTACTCCTCCTGTCGCTTGATGTAGTCCTGCTGGCGCTCGTAGTGCCGCTCGGCGATCTCGAGCTCCTGCTCCTTCTTCTCGATGAACTGGGTGTAGTTGCCCTCGTAGGCGCGGGAGCGCCCCAGCTCGATCTCCAGGATGCTGGAGGCGACGTTGTCGAGGAAGTAGCGGTCGTGGCTGATGACCGCCACCGTCGCCGTCGTGTCGTTCAGGAAGCTCTCCAGCCAGCGCAGGCTGGGGAGGTCCAGGTGGTTGGTGGGCTCGTCCAGCAGGAGCAGGTCCTGGCCCTGCAGGATGGCCTTGGCGAGCATCACGCGGCTCTTCTGGCCCCCGGAGAGGGCGTGGATGTTCTGCTCCAGCATCTCGGGGGGGAATCCGAGGGCGAACAGGATGCCCTCGGCCCTGGCGCGGATGGTGAACCCGTCCAGGCGGTCGAAGGCCTCCTGGACCCGCTGGTAGCGGTCCATGACCTCCTCGAGCTCCGCGCCGGGCTCGGCCATCTTCAGCTCCAGCTCGCGCATCTCGCGCTGGAGGGCGTCCACTTCCCCGAAGGCGGCAAGGGTCTCCTCCAGCACGTTGCCGTCGGTCTCGGGCTCCAGGTCCTGGGCGTAGTAGCCCATGCGGACGCCGCGCTCGGGCGTGGGACGCACCACGGAGCCTTCGTCCAGCTCCAGCTCCCCGAGCAGCACCTTGAAGAGCGTGCTCTTGCCCGCGCCGTTCCGGCCGATCACGCCCCAGCACTCGTCCTCCTGCAGGGCCCAGGTGACGTCCCGCAGGACTTCCTGGGTGCCGAAGCGGAGATGGGCGTGGTTGAGCGATGCGAGCATGTCGTGGCGTTCCGCGTCAAACAGAACGGCCACCTCGCGGTGGCCGTTTTTGGTGGAGCTAAGCGGGATCGAACCGCTGACCTCTTGCATGCCATGCAAGCGCTCTCCCAGCTGAGCTATAGCCCCGGGGGAAACACTAGTGTCCCATAGGTTTGCGGGGGTGGCAAGCGCAAATTTCAAAGCACACGCCATCCTCAAGACTTAATGCTTCTGAAGACGGAGCTTCTGCCCCACGGTGATCTTGTTGCCCTTGACCTTGTTCCATTTCCGGAGGTCTTTCGGGTCCAATCCATACCGGGTGCCAATGGAATACAGCGTTTCGCCGGACTTGACCTTATGGAACTTGGGACTGGCCGAAGGCCTTTCCACGATGCGACGAGAGGCCGCCGACTTCTCGGGTGTCCTCTCGACGGAATCCTGGGGCTGAGCCGCTTCGGAAGGGAACTGCTGGGGCGGGGCAGGGACCGGGACTTCCGTTCCGGGGATGTCTCGTACTGGCTGTTCGGGCGTGCTCGCGCCGGGCAGCGTGGGCAAGGGATCCACGAGGCGTTCCACCGCGGCTCGTTCCTCCCGCGGGAGGACCAGATCCTGGCGATCCACGGGCTCGGAAGCGGGGGGTGGCACCTGGATGCGACGCCCTGGCTTGAACTTGCCCTTGCTTAGATTGTTCGAAGCCAGCAGATCCTCGGGGGTCATATTGAAACGAGCGGCAACAGACTTGAGCGTGTCTCCGCGGCGAATGGTGTAGCTGCCGAAATCCAGACGCTGTGAGCTGGGGATTTTCGCCAGCGCTCGCGCCGTGATGCCACTGGTGCCGGGCGGCACGCGCAGCGTGTAGGTTCCCGGAGGCGTCGTGGCGCGCAGCAGCTCTGGATTGAGATCCCGCAGCGCTATGACATCGGTTCCCGCAAAATTCGCCAGCACGCTCAGGCTGGTCATCTTGTCGACCTGGACGGTTTCAAACGCATAGGGCTCCATGGGCGTGATCGTCAGCCCATAGCGTTCGGGGTAGTGCCCCACAAGGATGGCGGCCAGCAATTCAGGCACATAGTTCTTCGTCTGGGTGCGCAGATAGCGGCTGCGCGCCATGTCCCAGAAGTTGCGCGTGCCCAGGTTCTGGATGGCCCGCTCGGTTGTCATCGGTCCTGCGTTGTACCCCACCAGCGCCAGATACCAGTCGCCGCTGGTCTGGTAGAGCCGCTTCAGGTAGCGAGCCGAGGCTCGAGCTGCCTTGACGGGATCCATGCGCTCTTCCACCCAGGCGTTGCCACCCAAGCCATAAATGCGGCCAGTGGATCGAATGAACTGCCACATGCCCACGGCTGCGGCATAGCTTCGCGCATTGTTCTTGAAGCCTGATTCGATGAGGGCGAGGTAGGCCAGATCCTGGGGGACGCCTTCTTCCGCAAAGATCTGTCGCGCCATGGGCAGGTAGCGCGTGGCCCTGGACAGCGCGCCTTCCACGAAGCGCTTGCGCTCGGTCGTGAAGAGATGCACCCAGGCCAGCACTTTGTCATTGAGGTCGATGGGAAAGTCGAACTCCGCGCCCTGCTCGGCGGCCTGCACCTGTTCCAACTCCTTGCGGAGTTCGTCGCCCGCCAGGGGCACGACCTCCGAGGTGGTGATCATGGTGTCTTCGGGCGTGGCCTGGGATTCATCCTCGTCCAACTGTTCTTCGGCCGCCTTCAACCGATCCAGCATGGGCGTGACCTGGGCGTTTCCCAGCAGTTCCGGCGCCCAATCGGCAATCAAGGTCTCCGCTTCATCCACCCGATCGGAAGCCACATCCCAATCCTCGGCTTCGATGGCTTTCTCAGCGGCTTCGACAAGGCTTCGCAATCGGGCGATGCCGGACGCGGCATGGGCTGAGGAATCCGCTTTGCGCGTTTCCAGTTTCGGGAGTTCGGACTTTTGCGAAACCGGCGCAGCCAGAGCGCCCGTGCCGGAAAACGCGATCAGGAGCAGCGCGATTCCAGAAATCCGCAGGGAAGTCGAGATAGCCACTCAGTGGCTCTCGGAGGCCACGAAAGCCTCGTAGGTGCTGGCGTCCAGCAGTTCTGAATTCATGTCTCCGTTGAGCCGGATCTGGATCATCCAGCCCTTGCCGTAAGGATCCTCGTTGACGTATTCGGGATGGGCCTCCAGCGCGTCGTTGAGCGCGATGACTTCGCCCGCGGAGGGGGCATAGCACTCGGCCACGGTCTTGACGGATTCCACGGTGCCGAATTCGTCGCCCGCTTCAAAAGCTGCTCCCACCTCGGGCATGCCGACGAACACCACGTCGCCCAGGGCGGACTGCGCATAGTCGCTGATGCCGACGTAGGCCGTGCCATCACCAAGGGGTTTGATGTACTCGTGGTTTTTCGTGAATCGGCAATCAGAAGGGTGCATAGAGCCTCCAGAAACCCAGTCTAGCGGGTTGGCGGGTCATGGATAAATGGCGTGACTATTTGGCGCGCTTGTAGAAGGGGGCCTTGACGATCTCGGCGGGACAGGCGCGACCGCGGATTTCGATGCAAAGGGCTTGGCCCAGAACGGCTTTGTCCAGGGGCACATAGGCCAGGCCGATATTGGCGCCAAGCGTCGGACTTGGTGCCCCGCTGGTGACGTGTCCGATGGGCTGGCCATTCTCGATTACGGCCATGCCGTCCCGGGCGATATCGCGCTTTTCGTTCATGCGGAACGCGATCAGCTTTCGGCTGAGGCCTTGCTCCTTGGCTTTCAACAAGGCGCCGAGCCCAAGAAATTCGCCCTTGTCCAGCTTCACGATCCAGGCGAGATCCGCCTCCAACGCGTGGGTGGTGTCATCAATCTCGTGCCCGTAGAGCGACATCTTGGCTTCAAGGCGCAGGGTGTTGCGGCATCCCAGGCCTGCGGGCACCAAGCCATGGGCTTGGCCGGCCTCCATCAGCGCGTTCCAGATCGAGGCCGCGTGCTCGGCGTCACCGTAGATCTCGAAACCGTCCTCGCCGGTGTAGCCCGTGCGCGAGAGCAGCACCGGCAGGCCTTTGAAGTGGCCCATGCCGAACCAGTAGTAGCCCATGGGGGCCAGTTCCAGATCCACCAGGGGCTGCAGGATCTCCAGTGCGCGCGGTCCCTGGATCGCGATCTGCGCGGTGAAACTGGATTCGTTGGTTACGGTCACGTCCCAGGTGTCGGCGTGGCTCTTCACCCATTCGAAGTCCTTGTCGGTGTTCGAAGCGTTCACCACCAGCAGGTATTCCGTTTCACTGAACTTGTGCAGCAGCAGATCATCCACGAACGTCCCTCGATCCGTGAGGAAGGCGGTGTAGTGGATCTGCCCCACCGCGAGCCGTTTCACCGCATTGGGCGTCAGCCAATCGAGAAAGGCTTCGGCCTGGGGGCCCTTCACGCGGATCTCGCCCATGTGGCTGACATCGAACAGGCCCGCGCGGGTGCGCACGGCTTCGTGTTCCGCCAGGATCCCTGCGTATTGCACCGGCATATCCCAGCCACCGAAATCCACCATGCGGGCACCGAGGTTGCGATGAAGGGTGTTGAGGGGCGTCTGCTTGAGCTGGATCATGGATCACCTATTGGCGTCCAGTCTATGCCAGAAGTCCTGTGCATCTGTGCTCTTATGGGGCGAAACGCATGCAAGAAATCCCGATCCAGCCCATCGGCTCTATGATGGCTTATGGACAGGAACGAGCACACCTCTTCGCCGATCTGGCTCATCATTCTCGCCGTCCTGGCGTTCCGCTACCTGTGCCACGGCCTCGCCCTGCTGATGATTCTTCCGCATGAAATGCAGCCAGGGATCGTGCTTCCGGATCTGCTGCTGCGGCACATTCCTTATGTCGATTGGATCGCTCGCTGGAACTACGTGCTGTGGATCCTGTGCTACATCCCTTCGGCCCTATGGATCGCGAAGCAGGACTGCCAGCTATTCATCCGCCTGGTCCTGACGGACGCGGCCCTATCCCTGATCCGGGGCCTCACGATCCCGCTCACGGGCATCGGCCCTGTCATGGGACCGGATATCAACGCGCTCCATCCCTTTGCGCTGTGGCCTGCCTGGCTCTCCCTCGTGAATCCCATCCGGGCCATCTGGGGCAATACCGCCAGCGTCTACCTGACGAAAGACCTGTTCTTCAGCGGGCACATCGCCACGACCTTCTTGCTGTACCTGTTCTCCCGGCGCTTCGGAAAGGTGAGCCGCGTCTTCCTCTGGCTGAATCTGTTCACGCTGGGCGTGGTCTTTCTCGCCCATCTCCACTACAGCATCGACGTGATCGCCGCCTACGCCATCACCTACGGCGTCTATCGCGTGAGCGAACGCTGCACCTTCTCCTTCGCCTGGTACCGAAACCTGGCCTGGGAGATGAAGACCGAACCCAAAGTCGATTTCCCGAGCGTTAATCTGGAAACGTAGTTAAGGCGCAAGTGATTCACGATCCCACCATTACACTCCATTTCAAATTGGACCAATAAACCAGCATTGCGATTTTCGATAGAGGTATACGAATGAATTACCAGGCAATCCTTCTGCCAGCCTTAGTAGCCTCTGCTCCATCACAAGTCCAAACCCTGCTAGGAAACGAAAAGTGCGTCTCGATAGTTCAGGAAGGCATTAACCTAATTGGCCAAAATAAATTCAATGAAGCACTTCAAAAATTTCTTGAAGCTGAGAAGCTCGATCCAAAAGCTTCCGGCCCACTTTCTGGTAGGGCATTAACTTTCTTATCTGCCTCTCATGTCACTCAGAAAGAGAATGTTCAGAACTACCGCAAAGAAGCTGAAAATCTTGCAAAAGCAGCACTAGCAAGGCAGCCAAAAGATGTGGTGGCCCAAGAAGTCCTTCGAATTCTAGAAGATGGACCGGATTCCGAAAGGTATACACCGGATCCGCTAGCAAAAAAATCATTTGAAGAAGGAGATCGACTATTTGGCAAAAAACAATTTGTAGATGCCCTAAAGAATTATGAGGATGCAATACGCATTGACCCGAAATACGCGGATGCCATTGTATATGCTGGTGACTGCTATTTCTCTCTGGAAAAATTCCCTGAGGCTGAAACCTATTTCAGGAAAGCCACAGTCCTAGATCCACTTCATGAAAACGCATGGAGATACCTGGCAGATTCGTTATTGAAACAAGGTAAAGTCGAACAAGCTAAAGAGGCATTACTAGGTGCAATCTCCGCACGACCTAGCTCAAAGGCTGCTTGGGACAGATTGTCCGAGGCCTGGGGTCGTCCAGGAGGCAGGGAACGGAAAATCTTCAAGATAACCCCAATGGTTCGAGCTGTCGTTGACGGGAAAACAAAACAAACAAACATTGTTGTTGACCAAGGCTTGCTCAGCAGAGAGAAAAAAGACGATCCAAGTCCAGATTTTGCGGCCTGGCTTGCATATGGGCTTGCTCAAGCGACAAAGACCATTCCGCCTAAACCAGGAGAAGCCAAGAAAACACCATTCGAGGCTGAGGTGGAAATTTGGACAACCACACTGAAAGTTGCTAATGAAATTGAGATATCAACAAAGAAAAAATTACGAGACGATGTCCTAATCCAAATGAGGACTTTCAACATGTCAGGCGATCTTAAACCTGCCGTCTTTCTGCTTATGTTTAAAGAATCGTATCGATCTGATTTTGAGGCATGGAAAAATACCAACCCTACCGGTGTAAAATCATTCATTGAAAAATATTCACTTAGGCCATGAAATACAACTGATGCAGGGCAATTATCGGTGACTTGCCAACAACCCGTAATCATCAATATACCCAGCAACATTACCGGATCTCGTGGCAACCCAGGCCTATCCCGTCAGGGAATGAACGACCCAACCAATCATACAATACAGACCCAATAAGCTCGTGTCGATTTCGTCCTTCAATCATTCCGATTTCCCGGCTCCATCCGGCCTTTGACTGGATGCTGGGGCTGCCAACACCATTTGCTGGAAGGAAATATAAAAAAGTAATGGGGGTTAGCATGAAGGTCGCTTGTTTCAGCGTTGCCGTGATGGATTATTTTCCGCAACAGGAT
>DAOPYE010000084.1:0-10977 GCA_035352715.1 Holophaga sp.
CTGGAACGTTGGGGGTTGGGGATTCCGGGTGATGGCGGCGATCTCTTCCCGCTCCTGTTCGAAACCCACCTCGAAGGCCGGGCGGAAGTGCTCCACGCGGATGAGATCGAAGGGCGGAAGCTTGTAGGGCAGGGGGCTTGGCTGAAGGAATGGATTCATGGCCTTGCTTTCAGGGTGGGAGACGACCTTCGGAGAAGGCTGGGGCGTGGCTTTGGGCGTGGTCGAAGCTTGTGCGGCCAAGGGCTGCGCGGCGCTGATGCCGGCAGCTCCCAGGACGAGGGACGCCAGGGGGGATGTCAGATGACGAAGCGGTGGGATGCGTCGAGGCATGGGTTTCATGGGGTTTCCTTTCCTTCGGTGGGCGATGGGGGCTCAAGGTCCTGGTCGGAGTTTCGGGCTGGATTCCGGTCCAGGTGCCAGTCGGGGCCTTCGCGGGTCAGTCTCCATCCCCCTCGCTGCTTGGTTTTCCTGGATCGAAGCCCGAGCAGCGGCAGCATCCACGCGGCGAGATCCCTCAGGGATCTCGCTTCGCGCGGCCAGCCGAGATCCCGGAACGCCGCCTCTAGAACAAGGCGCAGCTCCAGTTCTGTCCATGCGCCGCGCAGAACCACGCTTGCAGACCCAGGCCGAGGCTCGAAGCGAGCGCCCTTCCAAGCCTGGACTTGGGCATCGCGGAAGGCCTGCAATTCGGCCACCTGCAGATGGGTTTCCCACAGATGCTCGTCCAGCGCGGGGGCTTCCTGGCGCAACGCGGGCAGCAGCGCGCGCCAGCGGTTCCGGGGCGTGAAGCCCTCGGCGTTGGTGGCGTCTTCGCGCCAGGGAATCTGTTTGGCCAGGAGGTAGATCCGCAGCGCCTCGCGCCGCTCCTCGATGAGCGGTGACCAGCGGCCCTCCTGCATGGCGGGCAGGGGGGTGAGGGAGCCGCTTCCACCACCGCGCTCCAGACGCATCAGGACGGTTTCGGTGTGGTCATCCAGCGTGTGCCCTGTGGCCACGAGATCTGCGCCCATGGATCGTGCCTCGTTGCGAAGCCATGCCCAGCGCAGCTCGCGGGCGGCGGTCTCGATGCCCTGGCGGGTGCGTTCGGCGTGATATTTGACATCCAGTGTCGATTCCACCAGATCCAGGTCCAGGTCCCGGCAGAGTTCGCCGACAAAGGCCGCGTCGCCGACCGCTGCCTCGCGCAGTCCGTGATCCGCGTGGGCGACCGCGAGTTCCAGCTTCAGGCTACGGCGCACGGCGTGAAGGAACAGCAGAAGGGCGACGGAATCCCCTCCGCCGGAACAGGCGACCAGGATGCGCTTGCCGCGCACATCGTCCCCGCGGGCGTGAATGCGGCCGAGCCACGTCGCCTCAAGGCGGTTCACGAGACGGAGTCCTTTGGCGCCAGTCGGTTCAACAGCTCCAGCAGCGCGGGCGGAACGGGCTTCTCGCACCACAGGCCCTCCGCCCAGGGCTTGAGCAGCAGGCTGCCCCAGTGCATGGCGCGGCCCTCGATGCCGCGCCGGAAGGAGGGATCCGCGATGCGCGTGGGCGGCAGGGCGGGATCCCGCGTGAATTGGCTTCCAAAGGCGTCGAAGGCGGCCATTCGGATATCCCAGACCTCCGAGACATCCACCAGCAGATCCGGGGCGGTGGGTGGATTGACGCCGCCCACCCAGGCGATGGCTTCAGGCCGCCAGGGTTCGCCCTCGCAGGGGAGGTTCTTCAAACCGGAGTACCACGCCGCTTCTCGGCCCAGGCGGTGGGTCCGGCGATGGTCTGGATGCAGATCTTCGGGGTGGGGCAGGATGAGCACACGGGGGCGGCAGGCGCGAAGCTGGCGGATCAGCGCGATACGCTCGGCTTCGCCTTCGCTGAATCTGGCGTCGGGCAGATCCAGGATGGTGCGCGAAACGCCCAGGAGCCGCGCGGCTTCCATCGCTTCCGCGTGGCGCGTCTCCGGGGTTCCCCGCGTGCCCATTTCTCCGCGGGTGAGATCGAGGATGGCGGCCTGCAGGCCCCGCCGTGCGGCCAGGGCCAGGATGCCGCCCACATGTACTTCGGCATCGTCCGGGTGGGCGCCGAGTGCCAGAAGATCGAGGTGGGCCTGGGTCATGGCTCCTCCAGGATATGGATCAGATCGCCCTGCCCCAGGGCGTCCAGCATCCCGTCAAGCAGCGCCTCGTTCCGCAGCCAGCAAAGGCCGGGGATGACGCGCTCCTGGGGCTTCCCGAAAGGAAACAGCTTTTGGCGCAGGCGCTCGGGATCGCCGCCCAGGGTTTCGCTGGCCAGATCCCGCTGGAAACGGCGATCGAGCTTGATCAGCTTCCGGCGCGTGGTGGCCAGGGTCTGCGCGAAGCTGCGCCCGATGTCGGGACCCCAGGCGGGATCCGGGCGCAGGCTGTTCATCAGGGTGCTTGGAAGGGGGGCGCTGGGCGAAGGGATGGAGCTTGGCGGCACCAGGGCTTCCCAGTAGCCGTGGCGCAGGGCTTCGAGCTGGATGGGCGAAAGGCGCGTGCCCGGAGGCGCCACATAGACGCTGGGCCGCGCGATGATCTCGGGTTGGGCGAGCCCCACCAGTTCCCAGAGCGGTTCCGTGAGCCGCCAGTAGGCCCGCTCGGCGGGGCCGAGGACCGCGTGCGTGACCGGCAGCAACAGGGATTGCATCAGGGGCCGCAGGGCGGCGCCGGGGCTCAGCCATTGATGGGGCGGGCAGGCCTCGTGGGGTTCCAGGGGACGGCGAAGCCCCGTCCTTGGATCCAGGCAGAACCACGCGGACTGTTTTCGCGGATCTAATACCAGGGTCTCGCCTTCGTCCTCCAGCCGCTGGGCCTGCCCGGAAAGGCGCGCTTCCAGCCCCAGCTCGCGCCAGCGCGTCAGGGTGTCCTGGATGGGTTCGCGCACCGCCGGGTCAGTGGGCGAAAAGGCCTCGATGCCGCGTCGCCACAGAGGCGCGCCCAGGGCCAGCACATGCCCGCGCAGTGTGGGTTCTGTGGGGAGGGGGATCCGCCCCCACAGGGTGTCCGCCTCGCGCTGCTGGCGTTCCGTCCATTCCAGCCAGCCGGTGGCCGTGCCCTCCGGGGCCTGGAACTCAAAGCGATGGCGCAGGATGCGGTCTTCCCGCCAGCCAAGAGTGGTGGCCACTTCCAGGCGATCGTGGTCCTCGTCGGCCATCCAGTAGACGGCGCGCCCACCCAGATGTTGCGCCACCGCCAGGGCCGTCAGCGCCTTGACCACCGAGAGGGCCGGGGTCCAGCCTGCTCCGATCTGCTGACCTGTGACCACGACGGGAGGATGCGGCGTCATGGGAGTCAGCCTAGCAGGAAGCCCGCTGCGGATGGCCTCCGCTGGCGCTGGGGGAATCGGGCGGGTGGATCTTCCCGCACAGGAACGCGATGCCGGACAGGCAGCACAGGGCCCCGGTCGCGAGGATGGTGGCCTTGGGGCCCGAATGGCGCATGGTCCATCCGGCAATCAGGCCGCCGATGGGCGCGAAGCCGGAGAACATCCAGATGTAGATGGACAGCACGCGGCCCCGCAGGTGTTCGGGCGACGAGGCCTGCAGGAAGTTGTTGGTGCTGGCCATCTGGATGGAGACGGCGAGGCCCAGGATCGCCATCCAGGTCACGGCCAGATGCAGGGTGTGCGTGAGGCCCAGGGCGGCCAACCCGAGTCCGACCGCCACCAGGCTCTGGGCGTGGGCGCGCTGGAACACCCGCATGGGGGCAGACGCGGCGGCCAGGGCGCCGAGGATGGCGCCGATGCCCATGCCCCCAGCATTCCGAAGCTCTGGGCGTCGCCGTGAAGCTGGCTCACGACGAACACCGGAAGCAGCGTCTGGATGGAGAGACCCAGCGCCGAGGTGACGCCCATGGCGAGCATTCGCACGCGGATGGGAGGCGTTCGCCACACGAAGGAAAACCCGGTCCGGATCTCCCGCAGTACGGGACCCAGCGCGGTGGAAGCGACGTGGGGCTTGCCCCGGATGGTGAAGAGCGAGATGAGCACCGTCAGGTAGCTGACCGCGTTGAGCACGAAGCAGATGCCCTCGCTCCAGAAGTGGACGATGACGCCCGCCAGCACCGGCCCCACCATCCGCGCGCTATTGAAGGCCGCGGAATTGAGAGCCACCGCGCTTTGCACATCCTCGGGGCCCACGATGTCCATCTGGAAGGTCTGGCGCGCGGTCATATCCAGCGTGTCCACGCACCCCTGCGCGACGGCCAGGACGAGCAGTTGCCAGAGCTGCACCTGATTCGTGAGCGTCAGGTAGGCGAGCGGGATGGCCAGCGTCAGGCTGGTGGCCTGCGTCAGGATCACCACCTTGCGCCTGGGGAAGCGATCCACCAGCAGCCCCGCGAACGGCGCGCCCAGCAGCGAGGGGCCGAAGCGCGCGAGGGCCATGACGCCCAGGGCCACGGGAGAGCTGGTGATGCGGTAGACCAGCCAGGACAGCGCCGTGGACTGCATCCAGGTGCCGATGACCGAGATGGCCTGGCCCGCCCAGTAGACAACGAACTCGCCATGCCTCATGGCGCGGAAGGTGTGTTGCAGACGGTGTTTCAAAACCATGAACAATTCCGTGCGAGCGCCGCCTTTGCCTTGCGGCCCTGCATCAGCTCTCTTTGATGGTCTGGATCGCGGACTGGCAGAGTCGACGCACGCCAGGCAGCAGATCCAGTGTCGTCAGGGCCTTTTCGCTGACCCACTGACCGCCCGGCGGTGGCGTGGGCAGTTGGTCGTCCGGTGCCTTGGTGCGCAGCAGGTGCGTCAGGTACAGCCGCTGCTGGCCTTCCAGGCCTTCCAGGCGCAGCAGCCATGGCGTCGGCAGGCGCGAGGTTCGCTCGTCGAAGACCACGGGCAGCTTGGAGGAATCCACGAAACGGAACGGGATGTTCCACTGCTGGTTGATCTGGGACTGGAGCAGCGCGGGGGGAAGAAAGCCCGGCGACCACGGCACATGGGGCGGCATCAGCAGTCCACGATGGGGCGAGTGGGGCGCGGGAACGAGCAGGACGAACGGCGTCCCCGAGCCATGCACCAGCACGCCTTCGATGAAGGTCGTGAGATACACAGGGCCTTCCGTCATGCTCAACCTCCGATCAGCGCCGTTTCAACCATATCAAGTCCGCCCTACTTCTGCGTGTTTAGCTTCTTCATGAGGCCCGGCAGGCGGTTCAGGGCGGCCTGGGTTTCCATCCACTGCTTGTGAGGGCGCGCCGGGTATCCGGTGACAAAGCTGCCATCCGGCAGGGTCTTGGCCACCACGGAATTGCCGCCCACCGTCGTGTTGCTGCCGATGTGGATGTGGCCGACGACGCCCACCTTGCCCGCCAGGGTGACGTGATCGCCCAGAGTCGTGCTTCCCGAGATGCCGGTCTGGCTGACGATCAGGCAGTGATCCCCGGTGCGCACGCCGTGCGCGATTTGACAGAGATTGTCCACTTTTGTTCCCTTGCCGATCCGCGTGGGGCCCAGGGCGCCCCGGTCGATGGTCACGCAGGCGCCGATCTCGGCGTCATCGCCCACCTCGACCCAGCCCACCTGGGGGATCTTGTGGTGGATGCCCCCTGCCGTGGCGTATCCGAATCCGTCGGATCCCAGCACGGTGTTCGCGTGGATGCGGACCCGGTTGCCCAACGTGGTGCGGCGGTAGAGAGCAGCGCCGCTGAAAATCACGCAGTCCTCGCCGATGACGCAATCCTCGCCGATGTTCGCGCCGGGATGGATGATCGTGCGGGCGCCGATCACGCTGCGGGCGCCGATGGTGGCTCCCGGGGCGATTCGGGCACTCGCGTCCACGCGCGCGCTGCCGTGAACGGGCGATCCGTCCCATTTCGGCGTGGGTTCGGGGTGGAGGATGCCTACCGCTTGAGCAAAGCCCAGGTATGGATTGGGCAGCGCGATGCGCGCGTGGCCCTCCATGGGGTCCTTGGCCGTGACCAGCAGCAGGCCCGCGGCGCTCTCCTTGGCCTTGGCTAAGTATTTCTGGTTCGCCAGGAAGCTGACGGACGTGGCCCGGGCTTCCTCCAGCGGAAGGACTTCTGTAAGTTGGCGATCCGGGGGACAATCCAGAAGCGTCCCGCCCAGACGCTGGGCAAGTTCCTGAGCCGAGATCGCGTGCGGGGACATGAACACCTCCAAGATGTTTGAGACTAGCCTTTGAAGGCCTTTGATCCAAGGAATCCCATGCACCCCATCCTGCTGCGAATCGGTAGCTTTCCCCTTGGAACCTACGGTCTTCTGCTGGTTCTGGGCTTTTTCGCTGGGCTGACGCTGGCGCGCCGTTTGGGGTCGCGCGATGGCTTGGATCGCGACGCCATCTCCGATCTGTGCGTGACCGTGCTGTTGGCGGGCGTCATCGGCAGCCACCTGCTGATGATCATCGTGGGTCTGCTGACGCCGGCCGGGCAGGACGGCGCCATGGCGTGGTCCGACATCTTCACCCTGGGCACGCTGCGCGCTGGCGGCGCGGTTCACGGAGGCGTCATCGGCGGGACCCTGGGCTTTTTCTGGCGCATCCGTAAGCACCAGCTCGCCTGGCGACCCACCATGGACGCCCTGACGCCGGGGCTCGCGCTGGGGCAGGCCATCGGCCGCCTGGGCTGCCTGGCCGCGGGCTGCTGCTACGGGAAGGAATGCAGCCTGCCCTGGGCCATGACCTTCACGAATCCCGACGCCGCTTCGTTTTCCGGCACGCCGCTGGGCGTCCATCTGCATCCCGTTCAGATCTACAACAGCCTTGCGAACCTCACCATCATGGGTGTGCTGCTGATGCTGGGCCGCAAGCGCAAGTTCCAGGGCCAGGTGGCTGCGGCCTACTTCCTGCTGGAAGGCCTCGGGCGCTTCATCCTGGAGGCCTGGCGCGGCGATCTGGACCGCGGCGTCTGGCTGGGGCTGTCCTGGCTTTCCACGGGCCGCCTGACGGCCCTGGCGTTCATGGCCTTCGGGGTCATCATCTGGTGCTGGTCCTCCAAGAGAAAGGCTGTCAATGCCTGAAATCCGCCTTGTCGTTGAATCCGCCGGTTCTCGGCTGGATCGCTTCCTGACCGATAGCCACCCCGAGGTGCCGCGCTCGCGCTGGGACGCATGGATCCGCGAAGGCCGCGTGATCCTGAATGGACAGCCGGTGTCCAAAAGTGGCACCAAGCTGCGGGTCGGCGATGTGCTGGAAACCGGATTGCCCGATGTGGCGCCGCCGGCCGCCGATCTGAGCCCTGAAGCCATGGATCTGCCGACGCTCTTCGAGGACGATCGCCTGTGGATCATCAACAAGCCTGCCGGTCTGGTGGTGCACCCGGGGCCCGGGCATCCCAGCGGAACGGTTGTCAACGCCCTGCTGGCGCGCATCCGAGATGGGTGGAGCCTGTCTTCCGATGCGAGTGCGGAAGGGGATGAGCCCACCGAGGACGATGTGCCTCCGACCCCGTGGCCCGGCCTGGTGCATCGCCTGGATCGCTACACGACCGGATGCCTGGCCCTGGCCAAAGATGAAGCCGCCATGGCCCATCTCCAGGCCCAGTTCAAGGCGCGAAGCGTGGAGAAGCGCTACCTCGCCCTGGCCCGAAACTCCCGGCGCCTGCCCGAGCTCGGCAGCCTGCTGGTGGACGAGCCCATCGCGCGCCATCGTGTGGATCGCATGAAGATGACGATTTCCGCTGCCGGTCGGCCTTCGCAGACGCGCTTTCGCGTGCTGGCGCGGGCGCGCGGACTGGCGCTGGTGGAGTGCGAGCTGCTTACGGGGCGAACCCACCAGATCCGCGTGCACCTGTCCCACATCGGTGCGCCCATCCTGGGCGACACGCTCTATGGCGGCGCGCCGCAATGGCAGGAGGAGGGCGGCCAGATCTTTCCGTGTCCGCATCCCGCGCTGCACGCCTGGAAGCTGGCGCTGGATCACCCGGGCGACGGCCGTCGCCTCGACGTGCAGGCCCCGCTGCCCGAGGCCTTCTGCGAATGCCTGGCCCGCATCGGCCTGGCCGATGTCCTGGCCTGATCTGCGCCTTGGACATCTTGGAATAGACCGGCTTCGTGGCATCATGCCTCTGAAACTTTTCCAAGGCCCGTTTGATGTCAAATGAACCCGCTCGCCCCACAGCTTGGCTCGGCTGGCTCGCGGCCGCCATCGCCCTCGCCGCCCTGGCCTGGGTGTGGACCGAACGCCGACGGACTCTGGAGCCGCCCCGGGAGCATGAGATCCGCATGGTGGATTCGCCAGGCGTCATCCGGACGGGGGGTGATCCATCGGCGCCGGGCCGCGCCCAGGGCGAATCCTGGGAGAAGGTGGTGGCCCGGATGTTGCCCGCGGTGGTGCAGGTGGAAACGTCCAGGGGACTGGGAAGCGGCTTTTTCGTCTCGGCGGATACGGTGCTCACCAATTACCACGTCGTGGCGGGCGAATCCTACGTGACCATCCGCTACAGCGACAAATCCACGGCCCAGGCCAGCGTCTCGACCCAGTCCCGGGATTACGACGTGGCCGTGCTCAAGGTGTGGGCGCCGCGCTCGGGCCAGGTCAGCATCCCCTTCGGCGTGGCGGCGGGGCTTCATTCCGGTCAGGAAGTCGTCGCCATCGGTTCGCCGCGCGGGATGCAGAACACGGTCACGCGGGGCATCGTCAGCGGGCTCCGGCAGCTCGGCCAGGTCTCGCTCGTGCAGATGGACGCCGCTCTGAATCCCGGTAATAGCGGCGGCCCCCTGATCGATCAGAGCGGGGCTGCGGTGGCGATCAACACCATGATGTTCCGGGATAGCCAAGGCCTGAATTTCTCCGTGGCCATCGAGCATGCCCAGGCGCTGATCGAGGGCCGGGCCCAGGCCCCCGTCGCGCCCCTGGCGGAAGGCGAAACCGCTGGAAGCGGCCGGATGCCTTCGGCGTCCATCCCGACGGAGACCGAGCAGGTCCGGTTGCGGGGCACCCAGGTGCTGGAGGCCAAGCTCGCCGCCATCGCCTATCGCGCGGCGACCCTGGACGACGCCTGGGCGCGGTTCATGGCGGTGGGCTTCGAGGGCACATCCACGGGCAGCTTCGACCGCGCCTGGTACGCGGTCTGGGAACCGGAAACACTGAAAGGCAAGCCGCGCCTGGGCTACGAAGGGAGCTTTGCCGAGCTGAAACGGAGGGCCGGCGAGATCCGGGAGTGGGTGCATGCCGCCGAGGACGAGGCGCGGCGGGCGGATGTCTACCCTGGCGTTCGGCGGGAGCTGCGCCAGAAATACCGGCTCGATTATCCGGGATGGAACTGATCCCCGGGGGATTACCTGATCCGGGTGGTCGACTATGTCTCGTCATCCTTTGTGTTTTCACTGCCTTTCGCATCTGGTCTGCCGCGCGCGGTGCGGATAGACTGGGCTTGCGAAGTCCAGCTTGGTTCCCGCAGATTCTGGTGCATGCACCCCTAGCGGACCACAACGGGAAACGCACGTAGGTTGAGGCAGCCATAAGGAAAACACCGCTCACGCGCGGCGCTCCGGGGACTGTACTTCTCGACTGATCGCAACCCTTTGAAATCCAAATCATGCTCTCTCAACAAGGAGGTTCCCGAATGATCTACTCGGCGGAAGTCGAACACATGTGCGTCGTGGCGAAGGGCCCGAATCATGGCCCCGCCCCCATTCCCCAGGAAGGCAAGTGGGTGCAGGCCAAGGAGATCAAGGATATCTCCGGCCTGACGCACGGCATCGGCTGGTGTGCCCCCCAGCAGGGCGCCTGCAAGCTGACCCTGAACGTCAAGGAAGGCATCATCCAGGAAGCCCTGGTCGAGACCATCGGCTGCTCCGGCATGACCCACAGCGCCGCCATGGCCGCCGAGATCCTGGCGGGCAAGACGCTGCTGGAAGCCCTGAACACCGATCTGGTGTGTGACGCCATCAACGTCGCCATGCGCGAACTGTTCCTGCAGATCGCCTACGGCCGCACCCAGACGGCCTTCTCCGAGGACGGCCTGCCCATCGGCGCCGGCCTGGAGGATCTGGGCAAGGGCTTGCGCAGCCAGGTGGGCACCATGTACGGCACGGTGGCCAAGGGCGTGCGCTACCTGGAGATGGCCGAGGGCTACGTGACGAGGCTCGCCCTGGACGAGGGCGACGAGGTCATCGGGTACGAGTTCGTGCACCTGGGCAAGATGATGGAATCCATCCAGAAGGGCGTCGAGCCCGCCGAGGCCCTGGCCAAGGCCACCTCCAAGTACGGCCGCTTCGACGAAGCCGCCAGGACCATCAACCCCCGGCACCAGTAGGCGAGAAGGAGATTCGGACATGGCTCTGTTTGAAAGCTACGAGCGGCGGATGCCGCAGATCGAGAAGGTGCTGAAGCAGCACGGGCTCGTCTCCCTGGAAGAGGCGAAGGCCATGACCGACGCCAAGGGCGTGGACGTCTACGGCATCGTGAAGGGCATCCAGCCCATCTGCTTCGAGAACGTGTGCTGGGCCTACATCCTCGGGGCCGCCATCGCCCTCAAGAAAGGCCAGACCAAGGCGGTGGACATCGCCATCTCCCTGGGCGAGGGCATGCAGGCCTTCTGCATCCCCGGCTCCGTGGCCGACGACCGCAAGGTGGGCCTCGGCCACGGCAACCTGGCCTCCATGCTGCTGAAGGAGGAGACCAAGTGCTTCGCCTTCCTGGCGGGGCACGAGTCCTTCGCCGCCGCCGAAGGCGCCATCGGCCTGGCCCGGAGCGCCAACAAGGCCCGCAAGGAGCCCCTGCGCGTGATCCTGAACGGCCTGGGCAAGGATGCCGCCCAGATCATCTCCCGCATCAACGGCTTCACCTACGTGCAGACGAAGTTCGACTACGCCACCGGCCAGGTCAACATCGTCAAGGAAATCGCCTACTCCAACGGCGAGAAGGCCAAGGTCCGCTGCTACGGCGCCGATGACGTCCGCGAGGGCGTGGCGATCCTGCACAGCGAGGGCGTGGATGTGTCCATCACGGGCAACTCCACCAACCCCACCCGCTTCCAGCACCCCGTGGCCGGCACCTACAAGAAGGAGTGC